>NZ_CP054705.1:4211408-4513310 GCF_016495725.1 Salicibibacter cibarius
TTTCCTGATCCAACGTTTGGATCGTTGCCTCTAGGCATGTCTGTTGCTCTTTCACTTTCGTTTTTTGGTCTTGAGACAGCTTTTTGTATGCTTTTTGAGAATAAGGGTTGGGATCATGCTCAATGGTCAAAGTATCATGCTCATGGAGCGTGCCTTGAAAATGCACCACCCAATAGCCGCCCTCGCCCGTTTGGTTGGTCTCCTGCGTACCATCCGGAAACGTCACCGTGATTTTGGCAAAGGGGACCCCCTTTCCTTCGACGGACTGGCCAAACCCGACCTTTTTCAAATCAAGGGAGTTTTTCGCGGTCATTTTCGCCTGTTCACTCAATGTAAAGCGCCGCAGTTCCGCCATCGCTGTCGTAAAAATACCCGATCGCGTGTTGCCTTTGGCAAAGTTGCTCGTCGCATACTGCATCTTCGCCACGCTCTCCTGGGGAAGGTCTTGAAAGTATTGATCCAGGGCATTCACCGTCGCCTCCGGGTCCAAGGGATGCGGTATCTGCTTTGATCCGAGTTCCGATAACATATTGGACACGGTATAGAGCGTGATTTTTTCTTCCTCACCGTTTTGGATGCAATCCTCAGTGATCGCCAATATCATCGCATTCACAAGACTCATCGCCGAGTTTTGCCACATGGGATCTTTCACATGCGGATTATAATAGAGCATGTGTGTAAGCGACTCACACAACGTTTCCGCAACCGAGAAATTTCCTTCTTTGTAAGCGTCTTTAATGAGTTGCAAAGGGTTATAACTCATGCTCTGCATTGGATTCATCATATTCAACGCCAATACGTCAAAACCGCGCTGCTCTAATATCTCCTTAAATCGGACAAACAATTCGCCCTTCATGTCATTTAAAATCATGGACGGTTTCTGCTTGGCCCTTGAATAGGCATCAATGGTGGGGTCAACATATAACTGCCCCTTGCCGGACCGCGTCGTACCAATGACCAAGTTATGCACGGCATCATCATCGATATAAAGCGAGTGTCCCTTATGCGCGATGACGCCGCCGCCTTTGCCGTTGTAGGTTTTTTCCTTCTCCGGGATTTTTTTATACTGCTTAGCCACCTCTTGCTTAGTCGCAAACCGTTGTGAACCTTTTTCATCGCGTCCGATGGCCGCAAAGTTGCTCGTCAGTTTATAAATCGTGATCCCCACGAGGATAAGTCCTAAGATAGCCGTCATGCCATAAAACCACGGCACATCGGTTACTTGAACATTTGTGAAGAACGCCCATTCTATTTGTAAGGGTTCTTCGATATTCGGAAACATTCGAAAAAGCGCCCACGCTTCTTGTATAAAATTCAATAAAAATGTGCCGATCACTTGTACCACAGTAAACAAAATGATACATAAAGGGATCAGCACATATTTATTGGCGAGTATCGATTTCATGGGTGTTAAACATCCTCCCTTTCACCACGAATACTTCTTGGCCGGTTAATCCAATGGTTGAACACCCCCGTTGGTTAATCGTTTCGCTCCTTTCTAAATGTCTTCTATTTGTGCTTCCATATCTTCAATATCATCTTCCCATTCTTCGATTTGATCATCGTCCGGATCGTCGTTTTCGCTTTCTTCATCAATCTGCGTTTGAAGATCATCAATGTCTGCGGTTAATGCTTCATAGGCACTGATTTGGTCATTCAAGGACTCACTGTTGATGTCACTGGCTAGTTGTTTGGCTTCTTCTATATCGCCTGATTGAATATGGGCGTAGCCTAATTTTTCTTGCCGATTGGCATTCATCGGTACGTCTTCAATGGCGATGACATCCTCGTAACGCTCATCATCATACGCGATTTCAAAATCACCGACGGCGGTTTCATAGGATGCTTGAAATTCCGTGAGCGCCTCAAGGTTCTGTTTCTCATATATGGCATCAGCGACGGCTTCATCTGATTGACCATTGATTTGCATGGCTTCTTCGTAGGCTTCCTGCCCGATAAGCAAATGCGTGAGCACGGCGTCTTCTTGATCGCTTCGATCACTTTGCGCTTGCAAGGCTTCCACGGCCCCGTTAGCATCACCGGCCACCGCCTCAGCGTAAAGGGTTTTCATCTCCTTTTCGTCCTCGTACGATTCATTCATCGCTGCAAGCGCTTCGGACTGTTGGCTAACGACGGCCACCAGTCCGATCGAAAACACGAGGGCGAGCGTTGTCACGCCTGCGCCAACGCCTCCGATGATCCTTGCCTTCGGGCTTAGTCGGCTCCACCACGTTTGATTCTTCTCATCCTGTTGACGTAAGTGTTCGTTGATGTCGATCCGCACATCCGCCGGGACTGCCTGCGTCAGTTGATGGAGGAACCGATTGCGTTTTTCAATCTCGTCGTCGTTACGCATACGTCGTTCCATGAGTCGAAAGCAGATATGCTCATACAAATTGGCCGCGTATGAGTCACCCATTTGATATGTGCCAGCATAAAGTTTTTGACCATCTTCACCGTGGACGATGAAGTCTAAGGCAACTGATGATTTATTTTGTTTTTTCCAGCGTTGATCAATCTCCTGCGTTCGCTGCACAGCGTCCGCTAAAGGAAGGGATTGAAACGCAGGAATATGCTCACCTTCCAACGGTGAGGTGAAAAAAACGTGCACCTTTATCCCTCCTGGTTAAATTGTAATATTGAATAGCGTCATATGGCCTCCTCCCTGCTTTAGAAGGTGATGGAGCTTTCAATCCACTGAGAAATCCCGAGAGCGCCTAAGAGCATGACTAAACCGCCAGCAGCACCAACAAACCAACCGATGGATGACATGCGCCCCCGTGCGCCACCGGCCATGAGAAAATAAGCACCAATGCCAATTGAAATCGCCGCCACGACGCCACCAACGACTTGCATGCCTATGAGGATAGATTCACCCGTGCTTTGTATATTATCTACCGCACCTAAAATTAGCTGCCATTCTATCCATTGAATAATCACGCTCATGTGTTTTCCACTCCTTGTAATGGTGATGGTTGAGAGCTCTCACCGGTCTCATCTGTTTTTGCTTGGATTGAATCTTCTTTTTCCGACGATGGCTTTTTTGTTTTTCCTTCCGGTTTGTCATGATAGTGAAGTAAACTTTGAATCAAGACGTCTTGATGCTCACGAATGTACGACTGGTGTTGAGCGTGCAGCCAATCGTTATAATCTCCCCCTTGAATACTTAAAAGCGTCTGGACCAATTCTTTTGACTGTTTTACATCTCGCTGAGAAACCATTGAGATCCTCCTTTCTCGTTTTTAGGCATAAAAAAAGAAGCGTTTTTTACGCTTCATGATTTGTTTCCTTCCTTCACCTCCTTTTGAGAATATAAAAGGATGTATGTTACTCCTACATACACCCTGATTCATCGATTATTCAAATGTACGATCAAAATTTTGGATCTCTGCAGCCTTTTCTTCCTCATCCTCATAATCCACTTCACTTACAGATGTTCGTTCTTCTAATTCTCCATTTTTATAGTAGCTCAATGATTCATGAACACTAGGACCAGCAATTCCAATATCCTCTAATCCTTGTTCATTATCCGTCACTCGTTCATCCCGTGAATTTATTTCCTTGACGGGCATATTTTCAACATTTTCATCTACCATTTCAATAATCTCTTGGCGTTCTTCTTCGTCCTCAGTATTTGTCGTTAAAATAAAGGCTTCTTCATTATCTTGTAAATACGCCTCCATGTCATCTGGTGATAAAGATTCAACACCAGCACTCTCACTACAACCGGCTATTAACAAGGAAAAACTTATAAACCCTCCAAATAGGAAACCTTTGCTGTTCTTCATACAAATCCTCCTACCAAACATGTTAACGCCTGATTATGGATTTTGACGGTTAAACCCGGAACCCCAAGCGTCTCCTCTTCGACAGCTGCGTTTGAATACAACATCCGTAAACGATTTTCAATGATTACAAGAGGTAAATTGCTTTCCTCTATTATAAAATTTTATGATTGCGTGTGTCTAAAGATTTTCGATTGTTTCCATTGTTACGTTTGTAAACATTGTTCAGATTCAGCATTTACATACATGTCTTCGATAATACGATCTTTTCGCCTTTTGACAGCTGCAACCGATAGGTGATGATCTTTAGAAATTTGGCGCAATGTGTTTCCATTTAATAGTTCATCCAAAATGATTTGATCTTTGATATCAGTAATGGCTGTCGAATGGCGTTGAATAAATGAAACTTTCCATTTCAAGCTTTTCGTATGAGTATCATAGCGTTCCATCCTTTGTATTTCATAATAGACAGGGTCGGACGGCGTGCTGCCAGATGGGAGAGTCGCCTCAATTCCATATTTCGATACCATCGCTTGACTCACCCCCGTCATTTCTTGACGTTTCGTGATGAGGACGTTCATCATCCATTTATAATTCATAAGCGCTTCATGGATCTCCTTTTTATTCAAGATATAACCTCCAGTGGAAAGTGATAAATATTCACTGCGACCGACTCGCCATAACTCATCATTGATATTGATTCACATGGCATTCCTCTCATGCGGTATCATCAATATCGATAAATCGCCCGCATTCTTTCATAAAACCAAGATGGATCGTTCCGGTTGGTCCATTTCTCTGTTTCGAAACATCCACTTCTACTTGATTTGCATGATCGGCATCTTGATCGTAGTATGCCTCGCGATATAAGAAAGCGATCACATCAGCATCTTGTTCAATATTGCCAGAGTCTCTAAGGTCAGCCATCACGGGGCGTTTATCATGACGGTTTTCAACCTTCCTAGATAATTGAGATAAAACAATGATAGGAACATTTAGATCCGTCGCCAGGCGTTTAAGTTCGCGCGTAATGGCTCCTACCTCTAAATCTTTACGCTCAAATCGTCCGAGCCCCTGGATCATTTGTAAATAATCAATCACGATAAGCAAGTCATCATCCGGGTTTTCTCTTGCCGTTTGGCGGGAAATGGAGCAAATATCACTGATGACAGATGTATTCTCGTACATATTGAGCTTCCAATCCAATAGCGACGCGATCGATGTCGTTGCCCGATCGTAGTCTTCTTCACTAAAAAATCGAGAAGGAAACTTCCACTTTTGCCCATCGATATGGGTATCCGCCGAAATCATCCGCTGTATTAATTGCTTAGAGCCCATCTCCAGGCTAAATAAAAGACATCTTCCCTCGTTTTTACAATGGTTAGACCCTAGGTTTAAAGCAAAAGCTGTCTTCCCCATGGAGGGACGAGCAGCAACCACGATCAATTCTTTCCGTTGTAACCCGCCGGTCATTTGATCCAACGATTCATATCCTGTCTTGTAACTGTTTTTATTTTCATTTTGTGTACGACTCATATCGTCCGAAATTTCATATAGCCATTCCTTTAACGTTTTCTCTTGGTTGATGGCTCCCAAACGTTGAAGGTCGGTTAATTTCTGAGATAATCGTTGAAGCGCTGACTCGTTCGGCTGTTCCACATATCGAATCGCAGCTTGACGGCTTTCTCTGAGTCTGTACGCTTCAACGATTTTACGTTCATGATGGGTAAACGTTGCGATCGTTGCGACTGAACCAGCAAGCTGTGTCAGGTATTGAATCCCACCGGTTTGATGGATGGATTCACCTAAGGCTGTTATAACAGCAGCTAGTTCAGGTTCTGTTCCTTCCGCTTCGACCGTTCGCATGGCTTTAAAAATCAAGGAATGATTAGCTCTTGCAAAATGAGAAGGTTGGAGCATCGACACCTGAATCAATGGAGGTTCATAAAGAATCGACCCTAATATCGCTTGTTCGGACTCTATACACTCAATCAATTCCATCCCTCGCTCTCTCAGCCAATAATTTTTGGAGATTGATCACGAGTTGACGTTTACGTTCTTGAGACACTTTGGACGCCGCCAACTCCCATTCCCGCCATTTTTCAATGTTTTCGTTTGTTTGAACAGGGTACGCGGCAATTTCAGCAATGGTAGGTGGAAATGGGTTTTTGGTTACATGACGCTCCACATTGGCCATCACACCTTCATAATCCATTTTTAGAAGAGCGGGCATGATGATTTTGACTTTCTTTTCGCTAAGTTCGAATCGTGGATACACAGCCGAAATCGATTCCAAAATATCTATCGCTTGATTGTACTCCATGGATTACTCCCCCTTTTCTCGCATGCGTTGAAGCGTTTCTAAGCGTTGGTCTTTTTGTTTTGGGAAAGGAATGGTCTTTGAGGGTTGGCTTGTTTGTTTTTCGTATGCCTTGATATCATTAATTGTTTTTATGCCTTGTTGAGACCAATCCCTAAGAATGCTTTCGATATAAGCAAAGGATCGAGCATTTTGTTTGATGCCTCTT
Source organism: Salicibibacter cibarius (assembly GCF_016495725.1). Taxonomy (NCBI): domain Bacteria; kingdom Bacillati; phylum Bacillota; class Bacilli; order Caryophanales; family Bacillaceae; genus Salicibibacter; species Salicibibacter cibarius. Next base: position 4,217,722 of record NZ_CP054705.1, read on the forward strand.
TTCATCGCAGCAACCACAATCTCTGCGGAGAAGGAGGAGCACCAATCGCTAATGGATTCGGTAATCATCGGTCGCATCACGCCAAAATTTTCTTGATAGATAACATACGGATCTTCGGCGCGTGTCTTTTCCTCATCTTCCACTTCTTCATAACCGTCTCGTTTCTGTTTAGGTATGGTCAAGGATTCGTCATTGGATTGGTATCCTGATGGGTATTCCGATTGGTATATGGATTGGTACCCTGATGGGTCAACTGAGTTGACTAAAGATTTCATTTGATAAGCAGGAGCCTTGTTCTTTTTGCCTTTCTCGTAGACAATCAGATCGTTATCAATAAGGTTTTTACGAGCATTGACCAACCCTTGTTTAGAGAGCCCTGTCAATTTCTCTACAGTAGAGTTGGGCGCATTGAATCGTTCTTTCCAGCCAGCCATATTGTTTATGGACATTAGTGTGTACCATAATGCAATTGCGCTGGTATCAAGATCGTTCAGTAGCAACCAATCCTTAAAAGCTTTTAACTCTTTTACATAATTCATAAAATCACCCTAACCGTATAAATCACATGCTTTTAAATTTATGGAATATTTCTTCTTTTAACGTCTAGATTTAGAAAATAATTCGTCTACTGTCGTATCAAAAATTTCAGCAAGTTGTTTTGCCTCACTTAAAGTAAACTCTTTTTTACCGTTTTCTTTCAAGTAATAGGTTTGTTTATGAATACCAATAACTTTTGAAATATTATATTGAGATAATCTTCTTTCCTTTCTGGCTACATATAAGTTTACATGCACGTTTCATCTCTCCCTTCATTTATACAGAATTTCTGTACTTGATCTTCAAAAAAAATGATCTCCTCAAATGGGATCTTACTCGCCATAACAAACTTTTGAGCATCATCCATCCTTAATATTTTCCGATATTTTTCATACTGAATGTATGTCTTTTTAGACATATTTAATTCATTTGCCATTTCTAATTGTGTCATCTCCCCTATCATTCGGGCTTGTCTCAGTGTGTACTTCATAAGATCACCCCCTTATTACATAAAACTTTAGTACATCATTTCTGTTATTACAAGTAAAATTTTCATTTTATCTGTATTTATAATGAAAAACACATCTATTTTATCATTTATAATGTACTTTTCTACATTTATAATGTATAATAGCAAAGCAGATGATATACTAGGAGGAGAAGATGAATGACCTTATCACGATTAATTAAAAAACTAAGGAAAGAACATCGGTTGACACAAACAGAATTAGCTAAAAGATTAAACGTAGCGCCTACAACCGTTTCCGCTTGGGAGCAAGGCTATAACAAACCTTTAATGGACAAGCTCGTAACAATGTCCAAGATGTTTGATGTCCCTATTCAAGATTTTTTCAAGGAAGAGAAAAAGGAAGAAAATGGTGTCAATCATTCTATACAAGGAGGCTCTTATGTTGCTGAACCTTCGATGAAATATCCAGTTCAAACCCGTGAATTGCCATTATATGGAGACATAGCTGCTGGGGCTTTGGCTATTGTAGAAGGAATTGCTGCAGAACGGCTAGAATATATAGATGTTTCTACACAATTGTTAGGGAAACATTCAAATGCTGACGATTTATTTGTGATGAAAGTGAATGGGGAAAGCATGAATAAAGTTATACCCGATGATTCCTATGTCATTTGCAAACCTATGAATTTGGAAAATATACAAGGCAATGATATTTTAATTTTTAGCCACGATAACGCCTATAGTATGAAGCGATATTATGAACAAGATGATGTGGTTATTTTTAGCCCAGAAAGCACTACGAATAAATATGAAGAAATTGAAATACCAAAAGATACTAGTAACACCTTACGTGTATATGCTAAAGTCATTGGATACTCTGTGATTTTGGATTAGGAGGGAAAGATATGCCAGTATATAAGGATAAAGGCAAAAACACGTACTATGTAAGAGTCAGGGTAGAACAAAACGACGGGACAAAAAAACACGTAAATAAGCGAGGGTTTAAGACAAAGCGAGCAGCTAAAGAAATGGAAGCAAAGTTACTGACAGGGGAAGAAGAAACGAACTCGATCACGTTTAGACAACTTGCCGAGCAATATTTAAATTGGTATGAAAAAAGAAGGAAGTTATCGTCATTCAATAAGAAGAAAAACATCATCCGAAACCATCTGATTCCGGAATTTAAGGACAGGCTTGCTGTTGATATAGTGGCGAATAATGTTATGGAGTATCAAGACAAGATTATCGGTAGTTATTCAAACGATTATTTAAAAACAATACATGTCACTTTGTCGGCAATCTTTACATTCGGCATCAGGTACAAAGGATTGAAGACAAATCCAGCAAGCGTTGCCGGAAACTTTGAATTAGAAGATAACAAACGGCTAAATTATTGGACATTTGAGGAGTTTAAAAAATTCATTGAGGTTGTAGACGACCTTACTTTTAGGGCATTTTTCTACACAAAATATTACAGTGGTGCACGTAAAGGGGAGCTGTTAGCATTAACTTGGAAAGATATTGATTTTAAAGATAATAAAATCTCAATCACTGAAACGGAATATGATCGGGAGGTGACAAAACCGAAAAGCAAATCATCTGAACGTAATTTAGTAATGCCCGATTTTGTTATGGAGGCATTAAAAGAACTTAAAAAAGATGCTGGAAAAACAGCACCTGTAAAATCGGATTATGTAGTGTTCGGGAAATTCTATACGAGTATAGCGACAACCACCCTTGACCGTCATTATGAGAAGTATATTAAAGCATCTGGAGTTAAAAGAATAGTGCTCCACGAGTTCAGGCATTCCCACGCATCATACCTTATAGATAAAAACGTCAACCCGATTGTTATCGCCCACCGGCTCGGTCACGCTGATGTGGCAACAACCTTGAACACGTACAGCCACATGTATCCATCTAAGCAAAAAGAAGCCGTAGAATTAATGGAAAATGACTTTTCGTGAGAACGTTTTTGTTTAAAATGTTCCCAAATTGTTCCCACAGCCTCTGTAACCCCTGTCATATAAGTATTGGTGGAGACGGCGGGAGTTGAACCCGCGTCCAGAAATATTGCCGCTTAAACGTCTACGAGCGTAGTCGCCGTATTATCATTCGCTGTCATTTCAGCCCGGCGACGGGCTTACATGCAGCTAGCCTGATTAGTCTCTTCTGCCGGCCTCAGACGGTGGCCGGTCAGCGTAGCCCGCTATGAGTGAGACCCTTCAGACTTCCACACGGGCGATGGAAGGAAGGATCCGCAACTGTTACGCAGCTACTGGTGCAGCTGGTGTTGCGAAAGTTTCTTTAGCTTTGCCAGTTATTATTGGCGTGGGCCTTTCTCGAGCATGCCCAGCTCGGCTCGCAGTTTAAGCTCAATCTATCCCTGTCGAATCCGTATCGTCCCCGGATCAAAAGCAGAGGTTTTCCCTCTGGACATAATATAATAACACGTTACCCAAGAGATGTAAAGGGGTATTTATTTTGTTTCACAGAAGGCGCGAGCGACACCATTACAAGCGCTCACGCCTTATCACATGTTCAACAGAAAGAGCTACCTATTAAGATTGCTTGCCTTTGCTTTTCTTTTTCTTCCCTTTTTTTCCACCGCCTTTGCCTTTCGCTTTATTTTTCGGAGGTTTATGATCCTCAGGTCGGTTGCGCTCCCCTTGTATGACCTTCGGTCCTTCCCGGGATTTTCGTTTTTTGCGTTCCGGCATGCCGACGATTTCAAAATCAATCGAGGGTTCGTCCATGTTAACATCGAGGACGCGTACATCGACACGGTCACCGATGCGAAACATGTTTGCAGTTCTCTCTCCGATTAGGGCGTATTGGCGTTCGTCGTAATGATAATAATCATCGGTCAAATTACTGACATGGACAAGGCCTTCAATTGTGTTTTCCAAACGGATGAACAAGCCAAAATTTGCTGCACCACTCACAAAGGCCGGAAACTCTTCGCCGATCTTGTCTTTCATGAACTCTGTTTTTTTTAAATCATCCACATCCCGTTCGGCATCAACGGATCGGCGTTCCATGGCCGATGAATGTTTGGCAATGTCCGGAAGCCTTCCTTGCCAGTGATCCACAGTCTTTTTGCCGGTTTGATTTTTCACTAGGTACGTACGGATTAGACGATGGACAATCAAATCCGGATAACGGCGAATCGGCGAAGTGAAGTGAGTGTAGAAATCAGCTGCCAATCCAAAGTGCCCGATATTCGCCGGGTCGTACTTGGCTTGTTGCATGGAACGCAGCATGACCGTGTTGATCACCGTTTCTTCCGCTTCTCCTTTCACCGCTTGCAACACTTCTTGCAGCGCCCCGGGATGAATGGAATCCCCGCGTCCTTTCATCACATAGCCGAAGCTCGTAATAAATTCGAGGAAACTTTGCAATTTTTCTTCGTCCGGGTCTTCGTGTATACGGTAAATAAACGGAAGCTTCAACCAATGAAAATGCTCGGCAATGGTTTCGTTTGCCGCCAGCATGAACTCTTCAATTAACCGTTCGGCCACGGAACGTTCGATGATACGGACATCGACAGGATGGCCATCCTCATCCATCTCGACGTTCGCTTCTTTAAAATCAAAATCGATCGCTCCTCGTTCAAAACGCTTGTTTCTTAATATGCCGGCCAATTTTTCCATGTCCTCAAAAAGCGGCACAAGCGCACGGTATCGTTCTCTCGTCTCTTCATTTTGATCAACGAGAATTTCTTTCACTTCCGTATACGTCATGCGTGCAGAAGTGCGGATGACACTTTCAAAAATATCATGATCGACGACATCCCCTTCGGGGCTAATCTCCATTTCACAAGAGAGGGTGAGACGATCCACTTTCGGGTTCAACGAACAGATGCCGTTGGACAACCGATGCGGGATCATCGGGATAACACGATCAACGAGATAAGAACTCGTCCCACGGTTCTCGGCTTCCACATCAATAGCGGAGCCTTCTTTCACATAGTAACTGACATCGGCAATGTGAACGCCGAGACGATAATTGCCGTTGTCCAGGCGCTTTACTGTTACGGCATCATCAAGGTCTTTAGCATCGGCACCATCGATGGTGACAATCGTTTCCTCTCGTAAATCATGACGTCGCTCGATTTCCGCCGTTTGAATCTCATCAGGCGCAGCAGCCGCTTCTGCCTGCACGTCTTCCGGGAATGCCCCCGGGAGTTCATGCTTATGAATGATTGACAAAATATCGGTACCGGGATCGTTTTTATGCCCGAGAATGGTAGCGACTACCCCTTCGGCCCCCATGCGGCCTTCCGGATATTTCGTTAGTTCAACGACCACTTTATGCCCATCGGCGGCACCATGCTCCTGGCCTTTCGGAATAAAAACATCTTCATACAAACGTTTATCATCGGGGGTAACAAACCCATAACGCTCATAGTCGAGAAACGTCCCCACAACTCGGGTCGTTCCCCGTTCCAGAATGCGAACGACCGCGCCTTCGGACCGATCGCCGGATTGTCCTCCCGATCGGGATTGAATGCGCACAAAAACAGTATCTCTGTTCATGGCACCAGCAAGATCGCCGGGGGCAACATACACATCATCTTGCCCGGAATCTTCAGGCAAAATAAAAGCGAAACCTTTGCGATGGGCTTGTACAGTCCCTTTAAGCAAGTTCATTTTTTCGGGAATGCCGTAGCGATTGTTGCGCGTACGGACTAACTGGCCGGTGTCTTCCAAATGGTTCAACGTTTTCATTAAGTCCTTCCGGTTATTTGCTGAATCCATTTCCAAAGCTTCTTGTAATTCATGTACGCTAACCGGTTTTTTTGCTTCGTCGCGAATATGGGCAAGCACCGGTTCTATTGTTTCTTCAACCATCGTTTTCACTCCTCTACTCCCAATCTAATTGTTCCAAAAATGAGAGAATCTGTTCATATACTTTTTCTTTTTCGTTCCATAGCGTAATCACATGCGGCGCACCCTTATAGCCTTGTACATGTTTTTGGCGGGAGGACACTTCGTCGTAGATCACATGTGCACTATCCGGATCGACCATCTCATCCTTGCCGGCTTGAATGATTTCAATCGGAACCTTTATTTCATGGAGCTGTTCCCGAATCGTGCTGATCAATTCGGGGATAGCAGACAACACCGGGTCGGTGTCATTTTTGAAATCAGCCATTTCATTTTCAATGGTCTGTTCATCTTTTTTCTCATATCGTTTGTATTCTTTGGCATACTGTAAAAGCCCGTTATATAGGCGGTGATCCTGTTCTTTCGTGATGGCGGGCGCGCACATCGGAATAATGCCATTCACCTTGAACGTGTATCCGGCTTTTAACGTAAACAAACCACCGAGAGAAAGACCGCAAACGGCAATATGCTCAAACCCCTGTGCCCGTAGGTATTCGTATCCTTCTTTCACGGCTTTCCACCAGTCTTCGGGACCCGTTTCCAATAACTGTTCGGGCGGAACGCCATGTCCGGGGAACATGGGCGCGTGTGTTGTGTACCCGTTTTTTTGCAGGAAGCGACCGAGCATGCGCACATCCGCCGTTGATCCGGTGAAGCCATGCAAAAGCAAAACAGCGCGCCCGTTATCGCCATTAAACGTAAACGGTTTCGGGGGTACGATTTTCAATGATTCTTTTCCTCCTCCATTACGTATGCCTAATTATGTTTCCCGTCTTTCGCTTCTGATAATCCTAAAAAAACAACGGGAGCGTCCCCCGTTGTTTTATTGCAGAAAATATGCCAGTAAAATAGTGCCAATGAAAAATAGCACGGCGAGCACAACCGTTGCTTTCGCCAGAAAGGATTCAACCCCTCGTGCTTTTTGTTTCCCCATTAATTGTTCCGCTCCGCCGGAAATGGATCCGGATAAACCGGCACTTCTTCCCGGTTGCATGAGGACAAGCGAAATCAGAGTGATACTTACAATAATTAATATGATCGTAATGATGGATGCCAAGTGCGTCACCTCCTGATCAATCCGCACATCTAAACCTATACCAACTTTATCATACGGAATAAAAGCAGACAATAGCGACATGCGAGGGGAGGTGTTCGGGTAGTCTACGCCATTTTTGCCTCCACAACCTCCGATTATGCTTCGGATGTCGACCTAACGCCTTTCTCGATCTTTAGTTAGGGCTTCATCCTTCTTTTTTGACGACCTAACGACCTTCACGGTCTACAGTTAGGTCTTCATCCTGCTCCTTTGACGACCTAACGCCATTCGCGAGCTTCCGTTAGGGCTTCATCACTTCCGCATATATAATCGGCACCCTTCCTATCACTTGATAAGATTGATGATTTCCGTTGCTAGTTCTTGCGCTTTTCGGTTAATGGGTTGAAAGTTCATCGCTTGCCCATAATATTTTTCCAATTCATCGTGGACTTTTTTTGCTTCACGCAAATAATGTGTCCCTTGTTTCATCCAATTCTTGTAAGACGTGTCCGTTTCGCGGATCGCATCGGCCTTCTGCTCCTCGATAGATGGATCCATACAACGCAAAAACATATCGACAACTTCGTCATTTTCCCGACTCGGCTTAAATGGATGCGGGTCCGTTCCATCCAAAATAGCTATTTGCAACGCCGGAATGATCACCATATCTACGCTTTCCGGATCAAATGCACAATAATAATACTCAACGCCGTAAGCCTTATTTTCCGCATGTTTCCCGATTCTTTTCATCATCGATGATTTTCCGCTACCGGCACGCCCCTTTAAGATGTATCGTTTGCTCACATCTTCCGTTAGATTACCATAAAAATGAACCGGCCCTTTAGGTGTGGCCGCGCCGAAGAACCGATGCTTGATTGCTGGGACCTGCTCGACTTCCCCGGTTTTGGAGAAAATTTCCCTAATCAGTTCCTCCGCCACTTGATCCGCTTTCTGAAAGTCCATGGCAGTTAAGTAAATAGCTTCTAAATCGTCGTGCACGTTCCGGGCCTCAGCAAATGCCGCATATGCTTTGGAAAAAGCATCCTTATTTTTATCGGTCAATGCCACGATATCTTCTCTGTGTTCCTCCAATTTGGTATCGTCTCGAAAATCGCCCAAATGAACGATATCATCAATCACACCCGGATACTTGGGATCCATCATGTGCGGTGCTGTTCCATCTACGATCCCAACCTTTAAGGAAGGAATGATCACACCGTCAAGCGAGCCATTGTCGGATGAACAATGAAGAAATTCAATCGATTCGCCTTTTTCTGCCACAGCGTTGCCGACATGTCTGATTAGCGTCGACTTGCCCGTTCCCGGTCCGCCTTTTAATATATAAAGTTGTTCGAGCCCTTGCACCGCTTCTTCATAAAGCGAATAAAAGCCGAGGCTGGAGTTGCTGCCGGCATAGTAATTTTTAATGTTACCCATCGTGCTCCCCCGTTCCGTTATAAGGCATGGATCTATTGATTAGCCTATGCGGAGGGAGGTGTTTTCGTTACAACACCGCCGACTGTCATGAGATGAAAGGCGTTGCTTGAAATCCCCTAAACCCGATTTTGTCCCACATGCAGAAGGAAAACGGTTCCCTACGGTACAATAAACCAAATTTTGTCCCACTTACGGAAAGATAATAACTCCTAATGGTACAATAAACTCGTTTTTGTACCACTTGCGAGTGGAAGACGGCTCTCAATGGTACGATAAACCTGTGCCGGGTCCGCGCAAACCAAAGATGCCCAAAGGATCTCCCCTTTAGGCACCTCTATTTCACTCATCCAACTGATAAAACGTCTCTTTTCCCGGATAGATGGATCGGCCACCGAGTTGGTCATGGATGCGTAGAAGTTGATTGTATTTGGCAACACGGTCGGTTCGCGATGGGGCGCCCGTTTTGATTTGCCCCGCGTTTGCAGCAACGGCAATATCCGCAATGGTAGCATCTTCCGTTTCCCCGGAACGATGGGAAATCACAGCCGTGTAGCCGGCTTTTTTCGCCATTTCAATCGCGTCAAATGTTTCCGTGAGCGTTCCGATTTGATTCACTTTGATCAAAATAGAGTTTCCAACGCCGCGCGTAATGCCTTCGGACAGCTTTTCCGTATTGGTGACGAACAAATCGTCGCCAACAAGCTGGACCCGGTCGCCAATCGTGTCGGTTAGTTTTTTCCATCCGTCCCAATCATTTTCATCCAAGCCATCTTCAATCGAAACAATCGGATACTTATCAACGAGCCCTTTATAAAAGTCGATCATCTCATCGGCACTTTTTGTCACGCCTTCGCCTTTCAAATGATAGTTGCCATCTGCATACATTTCCGATGCAGCTGCATCCATCGCGAGCACGACGTCTTCTCCGGGTTTGTACCCTGCTTTTTCGATGGCTTCAATGATGACTTCAAGCGCTTCTTCGTTTGATTTTAGATCCGGGGCAAATCCGCCTTCATCGCCGACAGCGGTATTATATCCTTTTTCTTTTAATACTTTTTTCAAGGTGTGGAAAATTTCCGCTCCGATCACAACTGTGCTCCGGACATCCGTTGCGCCGACCGGCATCACCATAAATTCTTGTAAATCAACGCTATTGTCGGCATGTTCACCGCCATTTAAAATATTCATCATTGGCACGGGCATGGTTTTTGCATTAAAGCCGCCGAGATATTCATATAATTCAAGGCCCATTTCTTGGGCAGCTGCGTAGGCACAAGCCATCGATACGCCGAGGATGCTGTTCGCACCCAGCTTTTCCTTGTTCGGAGTGCCGTCAAGATCAATGAGCAAACGATCAATGCCGAGTTGATCGGTTACGTCAATGCCAACGAGGTGCGAGGCGATTTCTCCGTTTACATTTTCCACTGCTTTGAGCACGCCTTTCCCCATTAGACGGTCACCGCCATCCCGAAGCTCCACCGCTTCATGCTCGCCGGTGGACGCTCCGCTCGGGACAAGTGCTCGCCCAAGAACGCCTTCCTCTGTCACCACTTCAACTTCAACTGTCGGGTTCCCCCGGGAATCAAACACTTCCCGGGCAAACACATCCGCGATCATTGTCATCCTTCGTCATCCTTTCTCAGCCTTTATTATTAAATTCCGTCCTGTCATTTCGGGAGGTTGGGCAATGCCCATCATCGCGAGCAATGTCGGCGCCAAATCGGCGAGAATGCCATCGCTTCGTAATTCCATGCCCGCTTTTGTGACGATGACCGGCACCGGATTTATCGTATGTGTTGTCATCGCGGCTCCGTTTGCTTCCGTCACTTCATCGGCGTTGCCATGATCTGCCGTTACAATTGCGGCACCGCCTTTTTCGTGAATAGCGTCCACAATTCGCCCCAAATGCTTATCCACAGCTTCTACCGCGGCAATGGTTGGTTCCAATTTTCCGGAATGCCCGACCATATCGGGGTTGGCAAAATTAAGGACAATCGCATCATGCAAATCGTTTTCAATCGCGTCCAATAACGCTTTTGTTACCTGCGTCGCACTCATTTCCGGTTGCAAATCATACGTGGCGACTTTCGGAGAGTCAATTAGGATTCTTTCTTCTCCATCAAAGACTGTATCCATGCCGCCATTCAAGAAAAACGTAACATGGGGATACTTTTCGGTTTCCGCGATGCGCAGTTGCGAATAACCGGCGTTGGAAATAGTTTCCCCGAGCGTGTTCGGGAGTTGCAACGCTTCAAAAGCAACATCGGCGGTAAATGTATCATGATAGTGCGTCATCGTCACATCATAAAGGGTGCGCGGTTGCTTCTCGCCTCTGTCAAAAGGAGTGAACGTTTCCGCAACTAATGCTTCCGTCAGTTGAATGACACGGTCCGGCCTAAAGTTAAAACAAATGACGGCATCCTCATCGGAAATGGTTGCGACGGGGCTTTCGTCTGCCGCTTGCACAACGGTCGGTTCCACAAATTCATCATAAATCCCTCGTTCGTATGAGCGGTCAACGGCTGCCAACGGATCGGTTGTTTTGTTTCCTTGTCCGTAAACAAGGACATCGTATGATTTTCGGATCCGTTCCCAACGCCGGTCACGATCCATTGCATAGTACCGCCCGTGCACGCTTGCCAGTCGGCCGACACCTATGTCATCCATTTCTGTTTGCAGTTGTGCAATGTAGGTTTTCGCACTTTGCTGGTCCACATCTCTGCCATCCAGAAACGCGTGGACGAACACGTTGGATATGCCTTCTTCTTTCGCGAGCTTCAGGAGAGCAATAACGTGATCAATGTGGCTATGAACCCCGCCGTCCGACAATAAACCATACAGATGAAGGGAACTGTTCTTTTTCTTCACATGGTTTATAGCGTTATGAAATGCTTCATTTTCAAAAAAAGTTCCGGCTTGAATGCCTTTGTTAATCAATGAAAGATTCTGATACACAATGCGGCCGGCGCCAATATTCATATGGCCGACTTCGGAATTCCCCATTTGACCGGCCGGAAGGCCTACCCTTTCGCCTGAAGCCGCAAGGGTCGCGTGGGGATACGCATGCCATAAATGGTCAAAATTAGGAGTCCGGGCTTGCCCTACAGCATTGCCATATGTTTCATCCCGAAGGGCAAAGCCGTCAAGGATGATTAAAGCGTGCGGAGCTTGCTTTCTCATTGGGCAGCCTCCAATAGCGAGAGGAATGAATCCACCTTGATACTGGCACCGCCCACGAGCGCCCCATCAATATCTTCATCCGCCAAGTATTCCGCGATATTTTCCGGTTTGACACTGCCCCCATATTGAATGCGGGTGGCTTCTGCCGCTGAGTGACCGTATTGGTCACGAATGTATGCACGAATGGTTCTCGCCATTTCTCCGGCCTCCTCGGGATTTGAGGATTTTCCGGTGCCGATCGCCCAAACAGGTTCATATGCAAAGACGCATCCTTTCACCTGCTCGGCTTCCACTCCCTGCAATGCTTGCTCCAGTTGCTTACGCACGACTTCATCTGCGCGGCTCGCTTCCCGTTCTTCCAATTTTTCGCCGATACATACAATCGGGGTCATACCATGTGCCAAGGCTGCATGAAGCTTTCGATTCACCCGTTCATCGGTGTCATTGAACATTTCGCGCCGTTCGGAATGGCCGATAATAACAAGGTCAATACCGATCGATGTTAACGTCGGGGCGCTGATTTCACCGGTGAAAGCGCCATGGTCCTCTTCATGCATGTTCTGTGCACCGATCCTTAAATCGGTTTCCTTAGCTTTTTCCGTCATTCCTTTCAACGATAACGCTTGCGCGCAAACCGCGCTTTCCACTTCTTCGTTTGAAGGGACGCGATCCTTGACGGCATCGACAAACGCCAGCGCTTCCTTATCGGTTACGTTCATTTTCCAATTTCCCGCGATAAATGGTGTCCGCATGAGCATCACCTCTTATTATTCTGTTTGATCGTCAATCGCCGCAATTCCGGGCAACGCTTTCCCTTCCATAAATTCCAGTGACGCGCCGCCTCCCGTGGAGATATGGCTCATTTCCGCCGCGAAACCGAACTGTTCTACGGCTGCCGCAGAGTCTCCCCCGCCGATAATCGTAAAACCGGCAGTGTTTGCCAATGCCCCGGCCACTTCTTTCGTTCCTTCGGCAAATGGCGCCATTTCAAAAACACCCATGGGACCGTTCCATATGACGAGGGAAGACGCTAGTATTTCCTCTTTATAGGCTCTCACGGTTTTCGGACCGATATCAAGGGCTTGCCAATCGGCAGGAATGCCATCGATATCCACGATTTCGGTCGTTGCATCTTCCTTAAAATCATCGGCAACGGTTGCATCAATCGGGAGAAGTAATTTCACACGATTACGCGCGGCTTTTTCCATAAATTTTTCAGCCAATGCGATTTTATCTTCTTCGAGCAAGGATTGCCCGATTTCATACCCTTGCGCTTTCACAAATGTGTAAGCTAAGCCACCGCCGAGCAACAGAGTATCGACTTTATCAAGAAGATGATCGATAACCTCAATTTTGTCTTTCACTTTCGCGCCGCCGATAATGGCGGTAAATGGACGATCGGGATCGTTCAAAGCCGATCCGAGAACGTCGAGTTCTTTCTCAAGCAAAAAACCGGCCGCAGAAGGCAGATGGCGGGCGATGCCTTCGGTAGAAGCGTGAGCACGGTGGGCTGCGCCAAATGCATCGTTTACGTATACGTCGGCAAGCGCTGCCATTTGTGCGGCTAGTTCAGCGTCATTTTTTTCTTCCCCTGCCTCAAACCGCACATTTTCCAATAACAGAATGTCCCCGGAAGCTAGTTGATCAAACGTTTGTTTAACGCTTGCGCCGACGACTTCATTAACCTTGTGAACCTTGATTTCCAACAGTTCTTCCAACCTGCGGGCAACCGGGTCCAAACGCAACTCCTCTGCGACTTCTCCTTTCGGCCGCCCCAAATGGCTCGCGAGGATGACTTTCGCTCCTTTTTCCCGCAAAAACCGAATCGTAGGCAAGGCTGCACGAATGCGCGTATCGTCGCTTACCTTTCCGTCTTGCAAAGGAACGTTGAAATCAACCCGGCAAAATACGGTTTTTCCGGTGACTTCGAGGTCATGAATGGTTCTTTTCTTCACGTTAGGCCCCTTCCTCTCTTATGTATGGTGGAAAGAGAAAAGCGGGAGCAAAACACACGTGTTCTGTCCCCGTTTTTCTTCTTCTGCCTATTATAACCCTTTTTGTGCCATATGCGCGACCAAATCTACGACACGGCTGGAATATCCGAATTCATTATCATACCAGGCAACGACTTTGACCATGTTTCCTTCCATCGTTAACGTTGACTGGGCATCTATCGTGGCGGAATGATCGTTGCCGTTATAGTCACTGGAAACGAGCGGTTCTTCACTATAGCCGATAATGCCTTTCATCGTCGTTTCCGCTAATTTTTTCATTGAAGCGTTCACTTCATCAGCTGTCACATCGCGGTCCAATTCCGCGACAAAATCAACAAGAGACACGTTTGGCGTCGGAACACGAATCGCGTTCCCGTTCAGTCGCCCTTCCAGTTCAGGGAGGACGAGAGCGACAGCTTTGGCGGCTCCGGTTGAAGTTGGAATGATGTTCTCGCCGGCAGCCCGCGCGCGACGATAATCTTTATGCGGCAAATCCAAGATTTGCTGGTCATTTGTATACGAATGAACGGTAGTCATAAAACCTCGGCGAACCCCAAATTCATCATTTAAGGCTTTCGCGAGTGGCGCGAGGCAATTCGTCGTGCATGAAGCATTCGAGACAACGTCGTGATCCTCAGGGGAATAATCGTCGTCATTAACCCCCATAGCAAACGTTTGGTCTACATTTTTACCCGGAGCCGAGACGAGAACTTTTTTCGCGCCTCCTTCCAGGTGTTTTGCCGCATCGTCACGTTCGGTAAAACGGCCTGTCGATTCCACGACGATTTCAACGCCGTGCTCGTTCCAGCCGATGTTTGCCGGGTCTTTTTCAGATGATACATGAATTTTTTTCCCTGAAATAATAAGGTCATCCCCGTCAACATTCACCTCTTCCGGAAGTGTTCCATGCACGGTGTCATACTTTAGCAAATGGGCAAGCATGTCCGCGTCTGTCAGGTCATTGATGGCAACGACTTCAACGTCGTTATTTTCCATCGCTGCCCGAAACACCAAACGTCCGATTCTGCCAAATCCATTGATTCCTACTTTTGTTGTCACTATAAATTCCTCCTTAACAAATTAAAAATTAAAGGCTTTAATGGCCTCGGCCGCACCTTCGTCGGTGATCAGCAAATCACTTGGGCGGTACGTCATGTAGGCGATAATCGCTTTAGCTTTTGACGCCCCGCCGGCCATGGTGATGACCTTTTGCCTTTCCCCAAGCTCATCAAGTTGCAAGCCGACTGTTTTTTCCTTTTGAACAACGTTTCCATTTCCATCAAAATAGTAACCGAAGCTTTCAGCGACAGCGTTTAACGTTTTTAAGCGATCAAGTTTTTTTTCATCCGCATTTCTTCTCGTAGCCATCGTACGGGCATCGCCTACACTATGGATAACCATGCGCGGGGAACGGATCAGGCTCAGCAGTTCTTGAATCCCAGGTTCTTGCGTTAGCGATTCATAAGCGAGGTCGCTTAACTGATCGGGCACATGCAATAATCGGTACCGGGCATTGGCACTTCTCGCCAACGCCGCGCAAATCGTGTTCGATTGCAAATCAACATTTTCCCCAAGGCCTCCGCGAGCGGGAACAAATGTAACCTGTTGCAAGTTGGGATGAGGAGAAACGGATTCCGCCAACGTCGCGAGCGTCGTCCCGCCTGCCACGGCAACGACATCGTCGGGGCGGAGGGTTTGAATCATCTCGCTGACACAGGCACGACTCATTTCTTTTTTCACCCATGGTTGGCCATCGCTGTCGCCGCTCGTCACAATCACGTGCGGAATGTGAAGGAATTGCTGTAAATCAGCTTCCAACCGCGAGCGTCCGGAAATGTTTTGCATGCTCGGTCCCAACTCATCAAGCAACGTACGCCCCTCCTCCGTCAAATCCATCCCTCCGGATTTCACTTCCAAAAGGTTTTGTTCCTTGAAAAGTTCCACCTCGCTACGAAGGACACGTTCCGATATTTGTAATGCTGCAGCAATCGTTCGCCTGCCAACCGGAGCACTTACACGGATAAATCGCAGAATATCAAAACGACGATTTAAATTTTCCAAAATGTCCGGCTGTAGTTTCTTTTGCCATTTTAGAAGATCAAGCACGGAGAACATCACTTCTTTTTTACCGGGAACAATTTCGTCCCTGCGAGTCAATTTCGTTCCCGATGTAGGTTAACTCTATTATAGATCATTCTCCTTTTGCTTGCAATGTTAATGTAACCTTTAAAAGAAACCCACATGTTTTCGGGGAACAGCGAGACTTTTAAACGCGGGCATTGAATAATGCTTTATCGCGATAGTATCGTTTATTTTTAGACCCGGTGGGGATTCATGATCGGTGTATGACGACCCAATTGTTTTCCAGCTGATGGTTTCGGGCTTCATCAGCGCTTTATGGCGACCGATTTAGTTCGCTCCTGCTGATTTCGGGCTCCATGGACGTTTCATGGTGACCCAATCGGTTCACATCTGCTGGTTCCGGGCTTCATGAGCGTTTCATGGCGACTTAGCGGTTGCTTCACGCCGCATGTTCGAACATTTCGGCAGATGGAAATGCTTATATTGCCTGAACCTGCCCCTAGTTCGGACAATATTGCCGGATTCTATTACAAAAATGTCCAAACTCCCCTTTGATTCGGACACTTTTTAGGAACCAAGCGCTCTTAGTGTCCGAACTGCCCCCTACTTCGGACACTTTTGAAGAATTGAACGCACATAATGTCCGAACACCACCCCCCATTCCCCACCCCACTCACCAAAAAAACCGCCCGGCCACGGGCGGTTTATGCAAAACGTTTTCGTTTGGATGAAGCCTGAATGTTGAGTTCATCACGGTATTTGGCGATCGCGCGCCGAGAGATTTTAACCCCTTCTTCCTGTTTAAAACGATCGGCGATTTTCTGATCGGAGATTGGTTTTTGTTTATCCTCTTGCTCAATCCAACAACGGATGGATTGTTTCACCATCGTTGCCGATACGTCTTCGCCGTCATTGCCGGCAACACCTTTACTGAAAAATGCTTTTAACTCATAACATCCGCGGGGTGTTTGTACATACTTCCCGTTCGTCGTGCGTGAAACCGTCGATTCATGCACGTCTGCCCGTTCCGCAATATGTTTAAGCGTCATTGGGCGCAACGCGCCGTTTTCCAAAAAACTTTGCTGATACTCAACGATTGCTTCTGTTACGGCACGAATTGTTTGTTGCCGTTGGTCAATGCTTTTCAACAGCCAAACGAGTTGTTTGTATTTGGAATGAGCGTATTCATACGTTTCTTTATTGCTTTTTTGTTGAAGAAGATCTCGATATTGACGATTCAAACGAATCCTCGGCAAGGAATCATCATTTAAAACGACCGTCCACGCTCCATTTTGTTTTTCTATATAGACATCCGGCGTGATATATTCCGCTTCACTTTCACTGAACCCTTGGGCAGGGCGAGGATTAAGGGTTTGGATAAAATCATGGGCATCTTGTATTTCTTCGAGAGTAATTTGCATTTCTTCCGCCAACCACTTCCATTTTTTCTCTGCAAACGCTTGCAAATAATGGGACACAATCGTTTCAACTACCGGGTGCTCCTCGGGAAGCGCTTGCAATTGTAACAGTAGGCATTCCGATAACGAACGCGCCCCTACGCCAATAGGATCAAGCTGTTGCAAAAGGCTGCATGATTCATGGAAACGGTCGGGGGTGATGCCGAGTTCCATTGCCGCCTCTTGTTCACTCACAAGTAAATAACCGTTTTCATTTAAATTATGGATAAAATACTCCAGATGTTCCTTGGTCTCCTCGTCATAATCAAGGATTCGAAGTTGATCAATAAGATGAGCCGTTAAACCTTGCCGACCATTTCCCAAACGATCAATGAAGGGCTCTTTCCCCTGTTCCCCACTGCTTTCTTCACGATCGTTCCAAAGCACAGGGCTATCCCGGATCACTTCATCCCTGTTCGATTCACTGACATCCAGCAATGGATTTTCTAACGCTTGTTCTTCTATATATTCAGATAATTCCAATGTAGAGTATTGCAACAAAGAAATGGCCTGTCGCAATTGCTGGGTCATTACGAGATTCATCGTTTGTTTTTGAATAAGTCCCATTTCAAGATTCATGGCGCGCCCTCCTAGTTTGTAAGCGCTTTCTATGCGTTATTGCTGTTCCAACCACGAAAAAGTTAAGCGGACGGTGTGCGTTTGCTTCTTTTGTAAATACTCGCTGTTGACCGTTATATGAGAAGGGATATGGGCTTGCACATACGTGCGATCATCCTGCAAGAAATCAAATGAACCGGTTGTTCTTAACGCTTCTGCCAGCCTTTCAAGTTCGGCGGCTGCTTCATTCGCCGCCAATTCCTGCTCCCGGGCATACAGTTCCGTTTGCTCTAAGCGCTCTTGGCCAAACATGGCATCCCCTCCGCGACTATTACAATTTTTCCCACTGTCAGAATGTATAAATTATTCGAATGATAGTATACCTTCGCCACCCTTGCGATAAGTCAAGTTTTTCTAATGTAATTATATCGCATTTAACAACCAGAAGCTAGTGGTGTTTGTCATACGATCTACTATCGGTGTAAAATTGCTTCCCGTGGATATTCTCATATTTCCCGCGGGTAATCGGTTATTTCTTTCTTCCGATACTGATCCGCATCCGGAGAAAACGGTTTGAAGTTTACGAAAAAAGGTAAATATAGTAGTGGGCAATGCATGCAATGCATTTGACCTTTATTGACCAATAAGGTATGATATGAGCAGTAACCTCATATTGCAAACGAAATGAAGGAGGATTAGATTTATGCATCTAATACCAACAGTTATTGAACAAACGAACCGCGGAGAGCGTGCTTATGACATTTATTCGCGACTGTTAAAAGACCGTATCGTTATGCTCGGATCAGGCATCGATGACAATGTAGCCAATACAATCGTCGCGCAATTGCTTTTCCTCCAAGCGGAAGATCCGGACAAAGATATCTCCCTTTATATTAACAGTCCCGGAGGGTCCATTTCCGCAGGCATGGCCATTTACGATACGATGCAGTACATTACGCCGAAGGTTTCGACCATTTGCATCGGCATGGCTGCTTCCATGGGCGCTTTCTTGCTCAATGCAGGAGAGATGGGCCAACGTTTTGCCCTCCCGAACAGTGAAATTATGATTCACCAACCGCTCGGAGGAACACAAGGGCAAGCATCCGATATTGAAATTCATGCACGTCGCATTCTGGAAATGCGGGAGAGGTTGAACAATATCTTCGCCGAGCGAACAGGCCAACCGCTCGAAGTCATCCAACGCGACACAGACCGTGATAACTTCATGACTGCACAGGAAGCACAAGAATATGGGCTCATTGACCGTATCTTCGATAAGAATGAAGGCACGGAAAAATAACTGATCCCCTTCCCCACCAAAAAACCACGCGATCTGCGTGGTTTTTTTCATTCCTCACTTACAAATTGCGCAAGTGCTTTTACTGCTTCTTCTTCATCACCGCCATCTGCCGATATGCGAATCGTTGTTCCATTGCGAACGGCAAGACTCATTACCCCCATAATGCTTTTGGCGTTGGTCTCATGTGTCCCTTTGATAAGGTTGATATCCGCATGAAAGCGATTGGCTTCCTGCACAAATAGGGCGGCCGGCCGCGCCTGCAAGCCCATTTTTAAATTCACTGTCACGTCACGCTCGATCATCGCGACCCATCCTTTCTGCTGTTTATCATCCTTGCGGCAACGATTCGCGATTGCGGATTCTTTCAGCCAATTCATCGATTTTTCGCAAACGATGATTGACCCCGGATTTGCTCACCTTTCCACTCTCTGCCATTTCACCTAGTTCCTTTAAGGTAACATCCTGGTGCTTCACACGAAGTTCGGCCATTTCACGAACTTTGGAAGGCAAACTTTCCAAACCGATTTCTCGCGCGACAAGCTCTATATTTTCCACTTGCCGCAAGGCAGCCCCTACCGTTTTGTTCAAATTTGCCGTCTCGCAGTTCACGAGTCGATTGACAGAGTTACGCATGTCTTTCACAATCCGAACATCTTCAAAATAGAGCAGTGCTTGATGAGCGCCGATAATATTGAGAAATTCGGCGATTTTCTCGCTTTCCTTAATGTAAACAATATACCCTTTTTTTCTCTCCAGTACACGGGCATCCAGATCAAACGTCGACATTAACGCCAAAAGCGACCGATTGTGTTCTTTATAATAAGAAAACAATTCCAAATGATAGGAGGACGTCTCCGGATGATTGACGGATCCACCCGCGAGAAAAGCTCCCCGTAAATACGCTCTTTTGCAACAATGATTCTCAAATGTATGTTCTGAAATCGACTGCGCGAATGTATGCCCGTTGGCCGTCAAATTTGTATCAGCCAAAATTTCTTTTACCAGCCGGTACACGCGAACGATGTAAATATTGTTCTTCTTTAATCGCATTTTTTTACGAACGACGAGTTCGGCCTTCATGTTTTCATATCGCTGCTTCAAAAGCGTATAAAACCTTCGTGCAATTGCTGCGTTTTCGGTTGTTATATCCAACGTCGCACGCGATTCCGAAACATTAAGGGTACCGGTCATTTGGATGAGTGCGGAAAGTTCCGCTTTTACACAGCAATCATCTGCACGGATCTGTGTGAGTTCTTTTTTCGTCATTGCCGCAAACGAAGTCAAGGCACATTCACCACCTTTTGCCAAACTTCCTTAACCTTCGAGAATCATTCGGGCAATTTTGTCGGCATTATGGCGTAACACCGGACTGTCCGTATGAATAAAATCATCTTGGACCACATTCAAGCCAAGGGCTTTTAAATAGTCTTCATCATAAACCACAGCCTCCGAACCTTCCTCGGCATATCGTTCGATCATTTCCGGTGAAATCGTTCCATCATGGACAAAAATTTGCTCAATCATTGATCCTCCGATATGGGCATGAAGTGCCTTAATATGATCGGAAGCTGTAAATCCATCCGTTTCCCCGCTTTGCGTCATGACATTGCAAATATAGATTTTATCCGCTGACGACTGGCTTATTTCTTTGGCAATGCCGGGAACGAGCAAATTGGGCAACACACTGGTATATAAACTCCCTGGCCCCATAATAATTTTATCTGCTTGTCGAATCGCCTGAACGCTCGCCGGCAATGCCTCGGGGAATGCCGGGTCGAGGAACATTTCATCGATTTTTTTCCCTGCCTTCGGAATATTGGACTCTCCCCGAACGACACTGCCATCGGTCATTTTTGCCACAAGTTCAATGCTGTTATTGGACGCGGGCAGCACCGTACCGCGTACGTTGAGCACAGCGCTGAGCTCGCTGATGCCACGTGCAAAATCACCGGTGATGGACGTCATGCCTGCAATCAGCAAGTTGCCGAGCGAATGCCCGGTAAGCCCTTCTCCATTTTCAAAGCGATGCTGAAATAAACGTTCAATTAATGGTTCAACTTCCGCCAGTGCCACGAGCACGTTCCGAACATCTCCGGGCGGTGGCACATTTAACTCCTTGCGTAACCGTCCGGAACTTCCTCCGTCATCGGCCACGGTAACGATTGCCGATAGATCAATGGGATAGGTTTTTAACCCTCGCAATAAAACGGACAATCCCGTACCGCCTCCGATAACAACTATTTTCTTTCCATTCGTCACTAGCTTGTTTCTCCCCTGTCCTTATGTTCGCGATGGCTTTTATACACCAAGTAATGCTTGGAATAAACATCAGCAAGATGCTCCACAAGTGTAACGGAACGGTGATTCCCGCCGGTACAACCAATCGCGATGATCACTTGGCTCTTTCCCTCTTGCTTATAAAGCGGCAACAGAAAGGTAAGCATGTCTTCCAGCTTCGCGAGAAATTCCTTCGTATCCGCCCACTTCATTACATATTCAGCCACGTCCGAATCCATCCCTGTTAACGGACGCATCCGCTCAATATAATGAGGGTTCGGCAAAAAACGGACATCAAAAACAAGATCGGCATCAATCGGAACCCCGCGTTTAAACCCAAAGGACATGAAATGCACGTTAAAGGTCAATTCCTCGGGAGCGGTGAATAATTTGTTAATTTCCGCGCGTAGCTCTCGAGGGGTTAGCGTTGTCGTATCAATATGGTGACGAGCCCTGCCCTTGATCTCATCCAGTATTTGCCGTTCTTCTTTGATGCCTTCCAACAGTGGTCCGGCCGGAGCAAGCGGATGTGAACGCCTTGTTTCTTTAAATCGCTGCACAAGCTTGCTGTCCTCTGCGTCGAGAAATAAAATATGTGTGTGCAAATTCGGCTTATCTCCAAGCATGCTCACCGACGAAAACACTTGTTCAAAAAATTCCCGGCCCCGTAAATCCATGACGAGCGCGACACGGTTCATCGACCCGCCTTCCACAAGATCCAACAATTTCGGAATCAAAGCCGGCGGCAAATTATCGATGCAAAAAAAACCGAGATCTTCAAGGCTTTGCACGGTGACCGTTTTTCCCGCTCCCGACATTCCCGTAATCACAACGAGCTGGATATCATCTTTCACGCCAACATCTCTCCGTTCACACTGTTTCGAGCTTTACATCGAGCAACTCGTAATCAGGTGTGTAATAAAATGTACCGAACAACATGCCTTGTTTTCCCAAAAGATGTTTGAATAAATCTTGATCCCCCAAGGCCATTGGCAAAGAAAGGACATTCGTTTCTTTTTCCCAAAATAGTCTGCCTTCAGGTGAATGTTCCAACATTTCCCCTTGATGTTTATTCGCAAAAAAAGAAAACATCATCCACTCGGAAACTTTCGCATACCTTTCCTGAATGACAATCGTAGAAACTGCCCGCAATTGTGGGTTCAGCAGTTCTATTCCGGTCTCTTCCATGAACTCCCTGCGCACGGTGGCAAGTGGGGTTTCTCCGTCCTCCATCTTCCCGCCGGGGGCGACAACCCAGTTTCTTCTGGGTTTTTGCAACAATAAAACCCGATCCTCATGTGTTAACACGCAGTTTGCCACACGCCGCATGTTCATCACCTCACATTAATTATAACGTGAACCGATGCATCCCACAAATCTAACCGTCTCCAATCCATCTACATGTGCACCCCGTTTTCGATTAGAAAACTTGGCTTTCGACAAGTTTTTATGTTGAAAGCCTTAGTTGCACTTATGTAGGTGAAAAAGTTGGTTTATGCTTTCTTGCCTACCAAAAAAATACGCAAGGTGATGTACCTTGCGCATCCAAAATATATATAAGGGGGGTCAATTAACGTACTTCTATCATAACGTTTAATTGTTTCACAGCTGTTACAATAGCATTAAAAACGAATAACTTTTTTTGCACTTATGCCTCTACCGTCTTCTCCAATTCTTCGACATAAGACTGTGCGTTTTGCGCCGCCAAACTGCCATCGCCGGTTGCTGTCACAATTTGCCGCAACGTTTTTTCGCGAATGTCACCTGCTGCAAAAATGCCGGAACGATCGGTTTCCATTTCTTCGTTCGTGACGATATAGCCTTCTTCGTTCGTAATTCCCAAATCGTTCACGGCATTATTGAGCGGGAGCAAACCGATATAGACGAAAACGCCCTCGGTTTGGAAATCATATTCTTCTCCGGTATTCACATTGACGAGGGTGACATTGCTCACTTTTCCATCCGTATCATGGATTTCTTTGACAACATGATCCCATTTAAAATCAATTTGCTCATTGACAAACGCCCGTTGTTGAAGAATTTTCTGTGCACGCAGTTCATCACGGCGATGCACGACCGTCACCTTTTTGGCGAAACGTGTGAGATACACGGCTTCTTCAACAGCGGAGTCCCCGCCGCCAACGACGATAATTTCTTTATCCCGGAAAAATGCACCGTCACATACGGCACAATAGGAGACCCCGCGGCCGCCGAGTTCTTTTTCCCCTGGGATGCCCAGTTGTTTATATTCCGCCCCTGTAGCAACGATCACCGCGCGTGCTTTGTACGTTTTATTCCCGGCATGGATCGTTTTATATGCGCCGTCGTCTTCGATCTTTTTAATATCCCCGTAGGCATACTCAGCACCGAATTTACGTGCATGCTCAAACATTTTATTCGATAAATCGGGACCGAGAATGTGCGAATACCCAGGGTAGTTTTCCACATCCTCCGTGTTTGCCACCTGCCCGCCGGGAATCCCCCGCTCAAGCATTAATGTTTTCATTTCTGCGCGAGATGTGTACACTGCAGCAGTCATGCCCGCGGGACCCGCCCCGGCAATAATGACATCATAGATGGTATCTGTTTCTCCTGACATCGACCGATGCTCCTTCCAATTACCTTCTGTCTCTATATTATCCCGCTTTTCGGTTAACGTCTATTCATCTGCTCAGTCCAATCCGAACGATAAATCGTGTAGCTGCTCACACTGTACTTCATCGCTTTTCAGGGCGCGTGTTTGCCATGTTTTTAATAGCGTTGCTGCTTTGTGATCGCCGTGATCACGCGCAAGCTTCCAGGCTTTTTTGCTTTTTTTATTGTACCCGCAATGAAAAGCGGCCACTCCGTAACGATAAAAAAATGTACCTCCTGTTTCCGGCGGACTGTGTTTTTGTAAAAAATGAAACAATACAAGCGCTTGCTCGTATTCCCCGAGCCGACAAAGCGTCGCTGCCAATTTATGCATATGGCCTTTATTCAATGGCGTTAACTGCCTAAGTTTCTTTTTCAGCGGTTCAACTTCCCGGTCCATACGCTGATCTTTTAGCAATAACGTCAACTGGCAAAGGGCAGGCACATACATCACTTCCTCCAACAGGGAACGCAAGCAATGCATCGCCTCATCACTGCGCCCTTGAAGATGGAGGGCTCTCGCGTATTGATTGTAGGAAGCATAATGGGCGGGATAATCCATCATTAATCCTTTGAGCAAACGCTCTGCTTTTTCATAATTTCCCTCGTTGATGAAGCGCCCGGCACGCTCGTATTGTAAAATAAAGTCATCGGGGAAGGCCGGCTTCTCTTTATATTCATCGGCAAAAAAATCTTCATCCCCATCAAGTTTTACCAGCTCAAGCAACTCTTGCGCATCTTCCACAAACTCCCCATCAGGCGAGGAGGACAAATATTGCAGCGCCGCTTCCTTTGCTTTATCGAAAAGTCCGAGAAAAGCATAGTTGTTGGCGAGAAAATAATAACAATCATACATGGTCTCATCTATATGGTCCAAGATGTGTAAAAGGGTCTCATTGGAGCGCTCATGCTCACCCATGTCGGATAATATAGCTGCAAGTTGACAATGAAAAACCCCTTCCAGGGGCCTTAATTCAATCGCCCGCTTCAAATAACGGATCGAGCGATTCCACTCTTTATTTTTATAAAACGCGATTCCCCGGTCAAAAAAATATTCCGGGTTTTGAAGATAAGGGATCAATCGCCCCATGCGTACACACGCCTTCCACATACTTTTAATCATCGTTATTGTAACATAGTTTATGACGCATCCCAAAAGATGGTGCGTAGGTGTTGCTTTAAACAAACCCGCTCCGTTTACGGAAGTTCAGTGAGTTATATGGATTAATTGATTGATTGATCGATCCACCGCGTTTATTTGCCTTCAAAAACGATGTTATTGATAATGAAAATAGAAAAGGCATAGGATTAAAAAAGACCGCAGGTGCTGCGAACACCAACAGTCTCCCAATAGAACATGTCCTTTACAGGGCGATGTTCACTCTCGAAGAGTAACCACCCACGGACTCACAACCTCAGGGGTGGTTACTACTTTTTTGTGTCTTCATTTGCATCTTTGGTAAGCATATATACTAGCGTAGCAACGCCTATACAGATCATGCGCTATTTATAAATATCTCCACGGTTACCAACAGCTTGGATAAAAACCACATGCTCCTGGTGGTCAATATTAAAAATCACTCGGAATCCCCCGATTCTTAACCTGTATAAATCCGAATGACCTTTAAGCTTTTTAATATCTCCTTGAGGAGGTATTGATGAAAGTCCTTTTAACCCAGTTGCAATTCTTTCTTGGGAGGTTTTATCTAATTTAGCAATGAATTTAACTGCGGTCTTATGGTAAATCAACCTGTATTCCGAAGTCACGCTTTGCATCCTCCCCTGAAATATATCCCTCTTTACTTTCTAATTGTTTAATTTCCTCTTTAGTCAACGGGTCACTATCGTTTTCCAATTCATCAATATCCTGCCATGATTTGGGCTTTTGATTCCTTGAGCGTTCAATCAAAAACTCCATAAAATCAAAAGCTGCTTTCTTATCTTCACTGTTTAAAGATTCCACCATTCTATACAAATCCTCTTTACGAATAGCCATTTTTTCACCACCACCTTTGCTCGTATTCCTCTCTTTATATTGTACACCATCTTTAATGAGAAATTAACAGCATTTCATTCACATGGGTGTTGATTCATTAACCGCGCTAAAGCTCCCAATTGCAGAGAATAAGAAACCCCCTTTAAAAAATTACATTAAAGGGGTAAACATTGAACGGCCGATCTTTATATTTTAAGGGCACAACAACAGAAACCAATGCGAAAAAACGCTCGCCATTACTTCCCATGCCGCTCCCTTAACGTATCCAACACATGGTCGAGGGACAACTGCTGTTCCTCAAGCAATACGAGTAGATGATAAATAAAATCGGCGCTCTCCCACGCCAGTTCTTCTCCGTTCCGATTTTTTGCCGCTATAATTATTTCGGAAGCTTCTTCACCGACCTTTTTTAAAATTTTATCCACGCCTTCTTCAAATAAATAGGTGGTGTACGCTCCCTCCGGACGCTCGTGATTCCTTTCTGCAATCGTTGCAGCCAAGCTACGCAAAATCTCGAGATCACCTGATTCTTGCGGTACCTCTCCATCATAATGGCTTTCCGTAAAACAGCTGTACGTTCCGCGATGACACGCCGGACCTTGCGGGTGCACGAGCACGAGGAGGGCATCGCGGTCACAATCATAACGAATATCGCTCACCTGTTGCACATTTCCGGACGTCTCGCCTTTATGCCAAAGGGTTTGGCGCGAACGGCTATAAAACCACGTTTCCTTCGTATCGATCGTTTTATTTAGCGATTCCCGGTTCATATACGCCACGGTCAGCACTTCCTTGCTGTTCATATCTTGCACGACCGCAGGTATTAATCCGTCGACATCAAAAATAATTTCATCCATATTCACCGTACGTTCACCCCTTGTTTCTTTAGCGCATCTTTAACTTCCGAGACAGCCGTTTCCTTGTAATGGAAAATGGAAGCCGCCAATGCCGCGTCCGCACCGGCTTCCAGAAAGACATCGGCAAAATCTTGCAACGCCCCCGCGCCTCCGGAAGCGATAACCGGAACGCTCACGGCCTCGTTTACCGCGCGTGTAAGCGGCAAATCATATCCCGTTTTTGCGCCATCTTGGTCCATGCTCGTGAGTAAAATTTCTCCCGCGCCTTTTTTCACGACCTCTTTTGCCCAATCCGTGACTTCCAGATTCGTCTCTCGCCGTCCTCCGTGGGTATAGACGCGCCAAGATTGCAACCCCTCGTCCCATTTGGCATCAATGGCGACGACGATGCATTGGGAGCCAAAAAAATCCGCCCCTTCCGCGATCAAGTCCGGATTTTTCACCGCCGCCGTATTTAGCGATACTTTATCCGCCCCGGCACGCAGAATGTGGCGCATATCATCAACGCTGTTAATGCCGCCGCCGACCGTAAACGGAATCGCGAGTGTGCCGGCTACTTCCCGAACGACATCCACCATCGTTTTCCGCCCTTCATGGGACGCCGATATATCCAGGAAAACGAGCTCATCCGCCCCTTCCCGATCGTAATAAGCCGCAAGCTCTACCGGATCTCCCGCGTCTCTCAACTCTACAAATTGGACGCCTTTGACTACCCGGCCTTCTTTTACGTCCAAACAAGGAACGAGCCGTTTTGTTAACATGTTCGTTTCACCTCTTTTAACGCTTCGGACAAATCAAGGGCTTCTGTATACAGCGCCTTGCCGACAATCGCCCCGCTCACGCCTTCCTCTTGGTAACGCAACAACGTTCGCACATCGTCCAACTCGCTTACACCGCCCGATGCGATAACATGGGCGCCGCTCGCTTTTGCAAGGGCGGCACTGGCTTCCACGTTGGGCCCTGTAAGCATTCCATCCTTTTCGATGTCGGTAAAGATAAATGTATCCGCTCCGGCAGCTGCCATTTCAGCGGCAAGCACTTCTGCCTCCACATCCGATGACTCCAACCAACCGTTCACAGCCACCAGGCCATTTCTTGCGTCCAGGCCGATCACGATTCTGCCCGGATAAGCCGCAAGCATTTTCGCCGTGAAATCGGGATTTTGCACTGCAACCGAACCAAGGATCACCCGATCAACCCCGCGGGAGAGGTAATGTTCCACGTCTCGTTCCGTGCGAATGCCTCCGCCCACTTGAACACGAGCAGATGTTTCTTCAACAATACGAAAAATGGCCTCATCATTGACCGGATGTTTATCGCGGGCACCGTCCAAATCAACGACATGCACCCAAGTCGCGCCATCTTCAACAAACCCCGCTGCCATCTGTGCCGGATTGTCTCCGTAAATCGTTTCCCGATTGTAGTCACCTTGCTTTAAACGCACACATTTACCATTACGAATGTCGATGGCCGGAAATAAATTAAAGGCTGTCACTCGTCTGTCCCTGCCTTTCTTTCACGTAAGTCACGTAATTGTTCAACATTTGCATCCCGAGTGTACTGCTTTTTTCCGGATGAAATTGGGTGCCGAAAATATGATTCCGACCAACCACCGCCGGCACTTCCCCGTCATAATCGGCCGTTGCCACGACGACCTCTGCCGTATCGGCATGAACGACATAGGAATGCACAAAATAAACATGTCCTTCTTCCGTGCCTTCGACGATGATATGGGTAGGTTGACGATATCGAAGGAAATTCCATCCCATATGGGGCACTTTATAGTGAATACCGGCCCTCGTTTTCCCCGGAAAACGGCGTATCTTCCCGGGTAACAGGTCAAGCCCTTGGCTGATCCCATTTTCTACGCTTTCGGAAAACAATAGCTGCATGCCGAGACAAATGCCGAGCAACGGTTTTCCTTCCCCAACCAATTGTTTGATAATGGTATCCAGTTTTTTTTCTTGGAGAATGGCCATGGCATCTTTAAAAGAACCGACACCGGGCAAAATCAAGCCATCCGCGGATGCCAATTCCTGCGCTTTTTCCGTAACGACGTAAGGCGTGTCCAAACGCTCAAGCGCTTTGCTCACGCTGTATAAATTCCCCATCCCATAGTCTACGATTGCGATCATCTACAAAACCCCTTTCGTGGAGGGGACCCCCTTTACGCGCGGATCGATTTCCGCCGCTTCCGATAAAGCCCTAGCCAGCGCTTTAAAAATAGCTTCAATAACGTGGTGCGTATTCCGACCGTAATGCACGATGACGTGCAAGTTCATGCGAGCCTCAACGGCAAATTTCCATAAAAATTCGTATACAAGCTCAGTATCGAACGTTCCTACTTTTGCAGCGCCAATCTCTCCGCGAAACTCAAGATGGGGGCGATTGCCAAGGTCAATGACCACTTGGGCAAGAGCATCATCCATGGGAATGTGAACGGCACCATACCTCCGGATGCCTTGCTTGTCGCCAAGGGCTTCTTTAACCGCCTGCCCCAGGCAAATCCCAATGTCCTCCGCCGTATGATGGTCATCCACTTCCACGTCGCCGCTTGCTTGTACGCGTATGTCCATCTGTCCATGCCTGGCTAAGAGATCAAGCATGTGATTTAAAAACGGAACCGGCGTCTGAATATCCGCCTGGCCGGAACCGTCCAACTGCACGTCGAGTTCAATATTCGTTTCCCCGGTTTGCCGTTTCACCGTTGCTTTTCTTTCGTCACTCATGTTTGGAGGCCCCCCTTTTTTGACGGATTTCCACTGCCCGGGCGTGGGCTTCAAAACCTTCCACACGCGCTAGCGATGCAATCATTTCGCTGTTTTGGGTAAGTGCATCCTCGCTATAATGAATGATGCTTGATTTTTTGAGGAAGTCGTCGACCGTTAACGGACTTGAGAAACGAGCCGTTCCGTTCGTCGGCAACACATGGTTCGGCCCCGCAAAATAATCACCGACCGATTCCGCACTGTTTTCACCGAGAAAGATAGCACCTGCATGCTTGATTTTTCCAAGATATTGAAACGGCTCGCTGCAGAGAACCTCAACATGCTCGGGAGCCAATGTATTGACAACATCAACCGCTTCGTTAAGATCGGCAGTCAAATAAATGGCGCCGAAAGTGTCAAGCGCTTCTTTGGCAATAGCTGCCCGCGGCAACCCTTTCAATTGGCGCTCTACTTCCGCAGACACTTTTTCCGCGAGCATTTCGGAAGGCGTAACGACAATAGCCGTCGCCCGTTCTTCGTGCTCGGCTTGTGACAGCAAGTCAGCGGCTATATAGTCCGGGCGGGCTGAATCATCAGCGAGAATGACAATTTCACTCGGACCCGCGATCATATCTATATCCACTTGGCCAAACACTGCCCGTTTCGCTAATGCAACGAATGCATTTCCCGGACCGACGATTTTATCCACCGCTTGCACGGAATCCGTTCCATAAGCCAATGCTGCAATCGCCTGTGCCCCACCGGCTTTCAGGATTGTTTCAACACCTAGCTCGGAAGCCGCTACCAAAACGGCCGGATGCAAACGTCCCGATTCATCCGGCGGAGATGTCATCACGATACGTCCGACATGTGCCACTTGCGCAGGGATCACATCCATCAAAATCGTCGAAGGATAAGCAGCTTTGCCGCCCGGCACATAAACACCGACGGCATCCAACGGTGTGATTTGCTGCCCAAGGACAGTGCCATTTTCCTTCGTCGTCATCCAAGATTGCGACCGTTGTCGCTCATGGAAATCACGAATGTTGGCGATCGCCTTCCGAATCGCTTCTACTGTCTGTGTATCCATCGCTTCATACGCTTGTGCACATTCCGCTTCGCTCACAAACAAGGAATCGAGTGCCGCACCGTCCAATTTTTTCGTGTACGCCCGTAATGCTTCGTCGCCATTTTTTCGAACTTCCGCAATTATTTCGTCCACAGTCGCCTGTGTTTTTTCATTGCCGCTGTCAGGGTCTCGGCGTAAACTGACATGTTCATCCACTTGAATGATTTTCATGACGATGAGCTCCCCTCCTTAATGACCGCCGATAAACGTGTAACGATATCGTCGATTTGCTTATCTTTCATCCGATAACTTACCGGATTGACAATTAACCGGGACGTCACGGATGCGATCGTCTCCAGCTCGACGAGCCCGTTTTCCCTTAACGTTTTTCCGGTGGAAACGATATCGACGATTCGCTCGGCTAGGCCAATTAAAGGGGCAAGTTCAATCGACCCGCTTAGCCTGATGACTTCCACTTGCTCCCCTTGCGCTTTAAAATATTGGGTCGCGATGTTCGGGTACTTGCTCGCAATTTTCGGTGCCACCCGCTCCTTCCTTTGCTCCGGAAGCCCGGCGACCGCCAAGTAACAAGCGCTAATGTGCAAATCGAGCACTTCATACACATCCCGCTGTTCTTCAAGCAAGACGTCTTTTCCCGCGACGCCGATATCGGCAACGCCGTGTTCCACATACGTGGGCACATCCATCGGCTTGGCCAGAAAAAATTTCATCCCGGCATCCGGGGCTTCCACAATCAGCTTTCGGCCCGCCGAAAAGTCCTCTTGCAAAGGGTATCCGGCGTTTCGGAGAAGGTCAGCCGCCTCTTCAAAGATTCTGCCTTTAGGCATGGCAAACGTGATCCAATCCTTATTCATCATGTTTCCCCCTCTCCGATTCGCCTGTCAATGAGAGAATTTCCGCATATTTTTCCCGGAAAGCATCAATGTCCGGTACACTTTCAATATTTTGCATGACAATCGCTTCACCGACGTTTCGGCGACGATTCGCTTCCTGCAACGCTTCTTGTTGATGATCTTTATTAAAAAGAATGAGCGTCGGGCGTTTTTGCAAATATCCCTCATTAATATGATTTAATGCTTCCAACAATCGATCCAAACGTATCCCGAATCCGGTTGCGCTAGCCGGGCGTCCAAATTTTTCGAGCAATTCATCATAGCGTCCACCACTCGCGAGGGGAAAGCCAAGCGGTCCGCCATACCCTTCAAAAACAATCCCGGTATAATAATCGATTTGGCCGACGAGGTTTAGATCGATTTGAATGACGTCTTGGACGCCCAAGTCTTGCAAAATTCCCCATAATTCTTCCAGATCGTTGATGGCTTGATGTGCTTTCGAACTATGAGCCAACGTTTTCGCACGATCGAGAATCTCCGGACCGCCGCGTAAGCTTTGCAGTTGGTGGAGACGGCTTTTATCAGCCTCAGCAATCTCCAAACGATCAACGCGTTGCCGGTAGCCCACGAAGTTCTTTTCATAAAGGTAACGTCGGAGCTCTTCTGCTATGTCCGAATCCCCGATGATTTCCTCAAAGAGAGCATTCATATATTTGATGTGCCCCACAGCAAGACGAAACGGAGACAGGCCGGACGCGCGTAGATTAGACGTTAACAAGGCGAGCATTTCCCCATCGGCGTACATAGAATCGTCTCCGACAAGTTCAACGCCAAATTGGTCAAATTCCGCCCGCCTGCCTCCCTCATGCTGTTGAGCCCGGTATAAAGCGTTGCAGTAGGAAAGGCGAAGCGGCAAGGGTTCTTCTTTCATGCTTGAGCTTATGACCCGAGCGATCGGCGCGGTCATATCCGGCCGCAAGACGAGTGTTTGCCCTTCTCGGTCCAGGAGTTTGAACAATTGCTCGTCACGAATCGCCGAAGCATTCCCAACCGTTTCGTAATACTCCAATGACGGCGTTTGGATGGGGCGGTATCCCCAGCTTTTAGTTTCCTGTTCCATATATCTTCGCACCTCGCGCGCGCGTTCATACAGCGCGGGGAGCGTATCAATCATTCCCAGCGGTTTCTCAAACATCAGTGGCATGTGCCCGGCCTCCAAAATCCTTTAGTTCGCCAAATCCTTTAGTTCGATAGAGAAGTAAAATGTTTATGTATGTTAGTTTACACTTGGAACTTGAGTGCCGTCAACGCATATATCAGGATGAAATCAGGTATGCGCACCATTTTGGCCACGTTTTCATAGGGCTTCAGCATCTTCCAATGTCCGAACAAATAGGCGAATCACTTTTTATTTTAACAGTTTCTGAAGGGACATAATTTCAGGACGGCAATATTCGTTAAAACCTCTGACCTCCATTTGCATGCCATACAGGCTTGTCGACCATGCATTCTCTGCGTAATACATGCCTTCACGGCTTGTTATCCCTCTCAGAGCTGCTCGACCTTCGTTTGAGGGATTACTTCCCTTCGCTTGTTCCTCTCAGAGCAGCTCGGCCTCCGGCTGAGGGATTACTTTGTATTTCCAAGTAGAACGGAGCTTGGGGAAAAATGAACTAATGTCAACTCTACCTGTATGGGCCTATTATTTTGCCACATCCACACCCGATATGAACACTGCAGCTGTTCGCTTACTCCAAACCGCCCATATAAATTCACGCCGCGTGCGCCTGATCAACAGGCCTTTCTTCATTATTCCTAATCACAAACGTGGCGATTACCCCGACAAGGCCTAATGTTAATATTGAAAAAACGAGAAGAATGACGTATTGATCACTATACTTCCCGAATAACTCAAAGAGGGCATACAAAACAAGCCCGATTGTGGTTAACGATAATAACATGGATAATATAACAATCGGCGGAAAAATCATCTGCAGAAACATTAGCGGAATTTGCGCCGCGGCTAACCCGATCATCAACCAAGGAAGAACGTCCCGAAATCCAGCCGACACGCGATCCCACACCACCATACCGAGCGTGTAATACTGGGCGATTGGGATAAATGCGAGCCAGGCATTTGCGATTTCATTTCTACTGGCAAGCCGAAAAAGACCGAACGCAAACAAAAGATAGAGCGCAATTCCTTCCGCGAAGATGAATAGCACGAAGAAAAACATGAGTAAGATGATTGCCTCCATTAAGTCTCCTTCTCCTTTTGTGTTTCTTCCCGAATAACCTGCATCGGGTTCCCCCCAACAAAAGTTCCGGCAGGCACGTCTTTATGCACGAGCGTCATCGCCGAGACGACTGCCCCATCGCCGATCGTCACGCCGGGCAGGACCAATGATTGGGCGCCGATCATGACATTATCGCCGATTTGAATGTCCCCGAGACGATATTCATCAATTAAATATTCATGGGTGAGCAGCGTCGTGTTGAAGCCAATCACACAGTTACTGCCCACCGATATCTTCTCCGGAAACATCAAATCGGGCGTCACCTTCAAAGCAAAGGCGGTTTTTGCTCCGACATTCATGTGCAAAAACGTTCGATAAAGCCAGTTTTTCACACTTAGAAAAGGCGTGATACGGGCGATTTCGATGACAATGAAATTTTTTACAACTTTAAAAAAAGGAACCGTTTGATAAATATGCCAAAGGGAATTGTTTTTAGAAACGTGGTAACGATCGGTCCGGCGGGTCATTGCCCAGGCACTCCCAAAATGCCGAGAAGGTCGCGCATATCATCAAGAATCACATCCGGCTTGTGTTTCCTCATCGCGTCAACGCCCTTTATCGACCAGGCAACCGCGGCGGTTTTCGTCCCCGCATTTTTCCCTCCTTCGATATCATGCACATTATCGCCGACCATAAGCGTCTCTGTCGCTGTCGCCCCCAACGCTTTCATTGCTTTCTCCAACGGTTCGGGGTGGGGTTTGGCATTCTCTACATCATCGAGGGTGATTACCGTCTTAAAAAAAGAGTTTATCCCCATCAAATTCAACCCTTTCCAAGCAGTCTCCCCCCGTTTCGTCGTCACAATTCCTAATCGGAATGATGCAGACGCCAATTGTTCTAAGGTTTCACGGACACCTGTGTATTCTTTGACTAATTCATCATGGCGGGCATGATTGTGTTCACGATACATCGTCATCATTTCTTCTGCCCGGTCTGTGTCCAGGTTATGAAACGTATCGGCCAATGACGGTCCGATAAAATCAAGGATATCTTCCCGCTCAAACCTACCTGGATAATAGTGTTCGAGCGTGTGGACAAAAGATGCTATAATCAAATCGTTCGTATCGATTAGCGTTCCATCAAGGTCAAAAAGAACTGTATTCACGTCGTCCATCAACATTCGCCTCCTGTTTTTCCAAACGGTTCCAGAAATAAGCGATCGCCATCGTTAGCAAAATTGCGGTCACTACCCGAATGATGAGCAGCGGCAATACCGGAATCCCGAGCGGAATGAAAATGAGTGTGTCTTCTACGATACCATGACAGGCAACCAAAAAGATAAAAACGAGGTATAAATCTTTTTTCTTCACACCGTTTTCCCTTGCCTCTTGAATCATGACCCCTGCTCCGAAAGCGAGCCCAAAAAAGATACCGGATGCCAACGTCGTCGATGTGTTGGGCTGTATGCCGAGCATGCGGGTAAAGGGTAACATCTTATTGGAAAACCAATCCAACATGTTGAAGTCTTTCATGACCTGAACGATCATCATAATTGGAAACACAAAGACCGCGATTGTCACAACACCCATGGCAGCACTCGATGCCGCTTCCAAAAGAACATCCAACCACCCGCTGACTTCAACAGGTTCCGTGCCGCTGACAAAGCCATATTGTGCCGGTTCGTTCCCGCCTTGCCAGATCCAGTGAATGAGAAAGGCAGATACGATGGCAAGACCGATGCGTACCGCCAAAACGACGGACATGCGTATTCCCAATTTGACTGCAACCGCCGATTCAACAAACAAATTGTGTGAAAAAGAAAGCATTACGGCAAGAATAAATACTTCTTTTACCGTAAAATCAAACGTTAAAATCGAGCCGATAGCTGCATATAAGTTTAATACATTCCCAAGGACGAGCGGGATGGCCGCCTCCCCGGGCAACCCTATCCAAGACATAAACGGCGCCAATTGCGCCGCAAGCCAATCCAGGGCCGGCGTGAACGACAGAATAGTCACGGCAAAGGTGATCGGAAAGATGATCTTCGCCAATGTCCAGGTCGTATCCAGCCCTGATTTCAGACCCCTTTTCAGCGTTTGCATGTTATCTTTCCCCTAATCAAAAGTCACTTTTTCTTCTTTTTATTTCGGTTTTTTTTCATAAGTTTCTCGTCTTTGTCCCAATAACGCGATTCGATGATCCCTGTCTTGCGATGATAAATCATAAAAATGATCGCACCCGCGATAAGCACGACGGAAATAATTTGTGCCGTTTGCAAAAGGTCTCCGATCATTAAGCTGTCCGTACGCATTCCTTCGATAAAGAAGCGGCCGAACGAGTACCAAATGACATACGTCAAGAAAATGCTTCCGCGACGTAAATTCATTCGCCGTAAAACGAAGATCAATAATGCAAAGCCGAGCACATTCCAAATGCTTTCGTACAAAAAGGTCGGATGATGATAGGCGCCTTCAATAAACATTTGATCAATAATCCAATCCGGCAACATGAGGTTTTCCAAAAATGCCCGGGAAACCTCTCCCCCGTAGGCTTCTTGGTTCATGAAATTGCCCCAACGGCCAATCGCTTGCCCGAGAATGATACTGGGCGCGGCAATATCGGCCAGTTTCCAAAAGGAATACCCGCGCCGTTTGGCAAAAACAATGCCTGTAATCACGGCCCCGATTAATCCTCCGTGAATGGCCAAACCGCCTTCCCAAATGGCAATAATTTGTGCCGGGTTTTGCGCATAATAATCAAATTGAAAAATGACATAATAAAGACGGGCACTGATAATCGCAATCGGGACTGCCCAAATAAGCAAATCGGCAAATAAATCATCCGGATAGCCGTGTTTTTTTGCTTCCCTCGCTGCTATTACATAGCCTATGGCCGCCCCCAGCACGATTAAGATTCCATACCACTGGACCGGAAACCCTCCAATTTCAAAGGCTACGGGATCCAGCGGCTGTGCATGAAAAAGCATCCGGATGGCCACCTCCTTTATTTGATTCTTTTCCGATGTATGTTAGTACTTTTGATTCGGAGACTGCATTAAAATTCATCTCGATCATAATCTTCGATCACACCCATCAATTTGTCCGAAAATTCCTGTGCTGCATTGATGCCCATGCGCTTCAAGCGAAAGTTCATGGCAGCGACCTCCACAATAACAGCCAAGTTACGCCCCGGGCGCACCGGAATCGTATATTTGGGGATATCCGTTTCAATGATTCTCATCGTATCTTCGTCAATGCCTAACCGATCGTAAGCCTTATCTTCATCCCAAAGCTCAAGGTGCACGTTAAGGGTGATCCGTTTAAAAGGCCTTACCGCCCCGGCACCGAATAACGTCATCACATCAATGATGCCAAGCCCTCGAATTTCAAGCAGGTGCTTAATCAGTTCAGGAGGGCGCCCCATCAATGTATTCCCGTGCTGCTGACTGATTTCCACCGAATCATCGGCAACAAGCCGGTGCCCCCTCCGCACTAAGTCCAGTGCCGTTTCACTTTTTCCAACCCCACTGGCCCCGGTAAGCAAGACACCGATCCCGTATATGTCTACAAGGACGCCATGCACCGCCGTCGTTTCCGCGAGCTGCGCTTCAAGAAATTCGGTCAGTTGGCTACTGATTCGTGTCGTCGTATCATTGGCACGCATGATCGGAACGCCGGATTTTTCGGAGATACTCAGCAATTCCGCCGATGCTTCCAGCCCTCTGGATATAATGACGCCGGGTGTATTGGCCGTACATAATTTATCCAAACGTTCCAATTTCACATCGGTATCCAACTGTTCAAGAAACGTAAGCTCCGAGCGGCCCAACAACTGTAACCTTCTTCGCGGATAATAGGTGAAAAAACCTGCCATTTCCAAGCCGGGACGAGAAATGTCACTCGTAGTAATCAGCCGGTAAATCCCCTCTTCACCGCTTAATAATTCCAGTGAGAAACGATCAATCAAATCTCTTGCCGTGACCTTAGTCATCTTGTTCCCTCCGAACTTGGATGTGGCATCCCGGCGGATCAGATTTCAGAGGTCAGATGTTGGAATCCAGACTTCCAACATCTGATATCCGGAAAGGCTTCCGGCTTCCGATTTCTGACTTCCGGAAAAATGGGCGACTAACACCCCGATTGGTTCAACTAACCATCAGTGGTCAACACTAAAATCTATAGTCATCGCTACGGAAAAACACTACGCTAGCGTGTTTCATTACCATCATTATCCACTGGTATCAACGATAGATTTTGGTGAAGTGCCACCGTCAGAAGAGAAGCCCCCCTCTGATGAAAGTTACACTTTATAAGTAGTGAAAGCGACATGTATAATGATCACACGTTATTTATTGTAGCATGTTTTCCATCGATAATGGTATGGTCGAGGTCTACGAGATGAATAAAGATCCCACAACCGTTTCATGGCAACCATTATCGACCGATCTTTGATCATTTCGGAACTCATGAACGCCTCATGGTGACCCTAGCGGACCGGATAATACTCGTTTCGGTAGCCATAAACGCTTCATAGCTACCGTATATTCCGTATAATACGCGCTCCGGGCGTCATGAACTGCGTCCATATTAGAAAACTTAGCTTTCGCCAAGCTGTATGGCCAAAAGCCTTAGTTGCACTTACGTAGGTAAGAAAGTTGATTTATACTTTCTTACCTACTAAAAAAAGAGCACCCCTCGCTTAGCAGGTGCCCTTCGATTAAGCTCTCGCCGGTTTTAAAACGACATTAATCATCGCGTTTAGAATAGCCATTACGACCGCTGCCAATATAGCTGTTCCGAATCCATCAATGACAAACGCGCCGCCCATAATCCACGCGATTAACATAAGCATGGCAGCATTGATGATAAAGAGAAAAATACCTAATGTCAGCACCGTAACAGGCAGGGTCAAAACAACGAGTATCGGACGAACAATCGAATTGACAATCGCGAGCAGGACAGCGGCAATCAAAGCTGCCCAAACGTTTTCCAATTCAAAACCGGTGAAGATTAATCCCGTGACCATTAAAACAACAGCATTGATGATAATGTTAAAGAGGCAACCCATTATGAGCGAAAGTCTCCTTCACTTGGCACCAACACGGTGAGCAACAAATAAACAAGCAGCGTGATCCCAAGGCTGATAAAAAGGCTGATCACAGCCACTATCCTAATAATGACCGGATCAATATTAAAATATTGGCCAATGCCTCCACAAACGCCGGTAATGATGCGGCTATTGGCGGATCGTACAAAACGTTTCATTCATCTTCCACCTCCCTGGCTTGTGATGCATTTAACGATTATCGGTTTTCACCGATACGGACCCTGTTTTCGTGCCGGCGTCCACCCGTAATACGGTTGATTTATCCGGGTTGGAAACGAACGTTAATGTTTTTTGGATAAAATCCCGTTTTTCATCAAGCACTTCGACATTTGGAAGTTTCCAATGGTAGTTCCCGACATTTGTTTTCAATTTTCCTTCCGTGCGAATGTCTTCCGGAACAGCGAGGAAAACAGAGCCGGTCGTTGCCGTTAACGAAACATGGCCGCCTTCTTTGCCGTTAAAGTGGCAATTAACGGAACCATTCACGGATTCGGCATCAATATCTTCAATGTTTCCATTAATATCAATGCTTCCATGTACGGTGCGCAAATCGGCACGCTCGCTTGTTGCCCCGTCAAGGTCAATGGAACCATTGACCGTTTCCACTTCAAGCACATCGGCACGAACGTCTTCCATGTTAATGGTTCCGTTTACGACTTTCGCCGACAAAGCTATACTGTTTAGCCCATTCATGTTCAAATGGCCGTTAAACGTATACAACGATAGTTTTTCAAAGCGTTCACGCGGCACATATACCGTGGCCTGCAATTTGATTTTTTTCGATTTTGTATAAAAGTGGAGCACTTCCTCAACGGTCTCAAACACCGTGTCTTCAAGAAAAATACGTCGGGCATCCTCTTCGCTTTCCGCCTTGTAGACTTTGGCGCTACACTCGATTTTTCCATCTGCTCCATCCCATGGTTGAATATCAACCGATCCATTTTCCAGCGACAATTCAAAAACTCGCTCCTGCATGTTCGTGTGTTGAAAAATATGATTGATTTCCTGCGCAGAGCCAAAATTGAAGTCGAGGTCGAGCTCTTTGATTTTATGAACCGCCGAATCCACAAATTCCGTAAACCAGCGCGCACCTTCAGAAAAAGGGGACCCTTTTGCATCCCGTTCTTCACGGTAGTTTTTCCATGATTCATCGTGATGGCGATTACTTTTATCCCAATCAATCCTCGTGCTTAAATCCGTACTGCCGGACGTTTCGGTTTTATCTTCTTCTTTGCTTTTGCGCGTTGTTGCCGAACTTGTCGTCGTCTCTTTTTCTTTCCCCGATGACAATGCCTTAATCAACTTACTTCCATCTTCCGGACTGATTTTGCCATCTTCCACCATCTGCAGAATCATTTTACGTTCTTCTTGCATGATTTTTTCCTCGCTTTCATTTTAAAGGTTGTTCAAAAAGGCCGGGAAAAAAGCAATCGAATTCTCACGTGCCAAACAACGTACGCTCCGATGCTCGAAGCTACGCTTCCAGGACCTTCTCGGCTTTTTTGTCCTCCTTTTTGAACACGCATGTCGCATGCGACCATGAACTGTCCAGCGTCGGTTGAAAAAATCACTTGACGACGGCTTCATTCTTTTCCAACGCTTCCATTCGTTCGTTTTCCCGCTCTAAAATCGGCTTTAAAAAACGTGCTGTATAGGAGTGTTCAACGTTAGCGACTGCCTCGGGGGTGCCTGTTGCGACGATCTCACCGCCACCATCACCACCTTCTGGCCCGAGATCAATAATATGGTCCACTGTTTTAATGACGTCCAGGTTGTGTTCGATAACGATAACTGTATCTCCATTATTAACGAGGCGCTGCAACACTTGCAATAGCCGGCGGATATCATCCATATGAAGGCCGGTCGTCGGTTCATCCAAAATGTAAAGGGAGCGGCCGGTCGTGCGCCGATGCAGTTGGGAGGCCAATTTTACCCGCTGGGCTTCCCCACCGGAAAGCGTTGTTGCCTGTTGCCCAAGTTTAATATACCCGAGACCTACATCTTTCAACGTTTGCAGTTTCCGGTTGATTCTGGGGATGTTCTCAAAGAATTCCACCCCTTCGTCAACAGTCATTTCCAGTACTTCCGCAATATCTTTTCCTTTATAGCGGATATCCAACGTCTCCCGGTTGTAACGTTTGCCGCCGCACTCTTCACATTCCACGTATACATCAGGCAAAAAGTGCATCTCTATCTTTATAATGCCATCTCCCCGGCATGTTTCGCAACGCCCACCCTTTACGTTAAAGCTGAAACGTCCTTTTTTATAGCCGCGCACTTTTGCTTCGTTGGTCATGGCAAATACTTCACGGATATAATCAAATACACCGGTGTACGTCGCCGGATTGGAGCGTGGTGTACGTCCGATCGGTGACTGATCAATGTTCACGACGAAATCGAGTTCCTCCATGCCCTTGATTTCTTTGTGCTTCGCGGGCTTTTCTTTTGCCCGGTGCAATTTCTTGGAGAGGGATTTTCGCAGTATCTCATTAATGAGTGTGCTTTTACCGGAACCGGAAACGCCGGTAACGGCATTAAAAACACCGAGGGGAAGATCAACATCGATATTTTTCAAATTATTCCCGTCCGCACCTTTGACCGTAAGTTTGCGCTTTGTCGTTGGTCGGCGACTTGTCGGTAATGGTATAAATTTTTTCCCGGATAAGTAGTTGCCTGTTAAGGATTCGGGATGTTCACGAATGGTTTGCGGCGATCCTTCTGCAGTAATATATCCTCCTTGCAAACCTGCGCCGGGGCCGATGTCCACAATATGATCCGCCGCGAGCATCGTATCTTCATCATGTTCAACGACGATAACCGTGTTTCCTAGGTCACGCATGTTTTCAAGCGTGTGGATTAAGCGCATATTATCACGCTGATGCAAACCGATGGAAGGTTCATCAAGGATATAAAGAACCCCCATTAACGCGGAACCGATTTGGGTAGCCAGCCGGATTCGTTGGGCTTCCCCGCCGGACAAGGTCCCGGCCATTCGGCTCATATTCAAATAATCGATGCCCACGTTGCTCAAAAATCCTAGTCGGTTGTTAATTTCCTGGATGATAAGGCGGGCAATCTGCATCTCTTTTTCCGATAAATCTAGCGTTCCCATGTAGGCTTTAGCCCTGTCGATGGACAGGTCTGTCACTTCACCGATGTGCTTCCCATTGAGCAAAACGGCAAGCGCTTCATCTTTTAGGCGATGACCCCCGCAAGCTTGACAAGCCTTCCGGACCATAAACTGCTCCATCTGTTCACGCGTATAATCCGATGAGGTAGAGTAGTATCGTCTGGATACGTTTTTCAACACGCCTTCAAAATAGATTTTGCGTTCCCTTACATTGCCGAACTCATTCTCATGCCGAAAATGAATCTGCTCTTTTCGGTTGCCATGCAGTATAATTTTTTGATCCTGTCTGGACAGTTGCTCAAACGGCACATCCATATCGATCCCAAAATGTTCACAAGCGGCAGCGAGCAGTTGCGGGTAATAATCGGAACTTGTCGGCATCCATGGAAGGATGGCATGCTGGCGCAAGGTAAGAGATGGGTTCGGGATAACCAACTCTTCATCGGTTTCCAGCTTGGAACCAATGCCGTCACAGGTCGGACAAGCACCGGAAGGATTGTTAAAAGAAAACAACCTTGGCTCCAATTCATCAACGGAAAATCCGCAATACGGACAAGCGTGATGTTGGTTAAACAATACTTCTCCCCCGTCGATGACATCAATAAGGACGCGCCCCCCCGATTCTTCCAACCCTGTTTCCAGTGACCCGGAGAGACGGGATTCCACTCCCTCTTTTATAATTACCCGATCAATGACGACTTCAATAGTATGTTTCTTATTTTTTTCCAAGGAAATGTCTTCGGACAAATCGCGGATCTCCCCGTTCACACGTACGCGCACAAATCCTTTTTTCTTTAAATCCTCAAAGACTTTTACATGCGTGCCCTTTCGTTCGGCTTCCAAGGGAGCGAGAATTTGAATGCGCGTCCGTTCGGGATAACCCATCAATTGGTCAATCATTTGCTGGACGCTTTGCGACGTAATGGGAATGTTATGGTTCGGGCAATACGGAACACCGACACGCGCAAATAATAACCGTAAATAATCATAGATTTCCGTGACCGTCCCCACTGTAGAGCGCGGGTTTTGGCTTGTCGTTTTTTGGTCAATGGATATGGCCGGGGATAGTCCTTCGATCGAATCTACATCCGGTTTATCCATCTGTCCCAAAAATTGCCGCGCATAGGAAGATAACGATTCCACGTATCGCCTTTGCCCTTCGGCATAAATCGTGTCAAACGCCAACGACGACTTACCCGAGCCCGATAGCCCGGTAAAAACGATCAACTTATCTCGGGGAATCGTAAGATCTACCCCTTTCAGGTTATGGGAACGCGCTCCTTTTATGCTGATACTCTCATTGGCCATGGTTCCGGTCACTCCTTGTACTAAATGTGAGAGGCGAGAGATGGGAAGCGAGAAAGACCTCTCGTACCTTTATGATGTTTTCTTTCCCTTTAATTCAATCATCGTATCGCGAAGTTCCGCGGCACGTTCAAAGTCAAGTTGCTTCGCGGCATCTTTCATTTCCTCCTCTATTTGGTCGATTAAACGATTCTTTTCGTCCTTCGTCATTTTCTTGTCTTTCGGCGTTGAGAAACTCACTTCATCTTCTGCGGCTACCGTAGCTTGTATCGCCTCTGGCACCGCTTTTTCAATGGTTTTCGGTGTAATGCCATGCTTTTCATTATACGCTTCTTGAATACCCCGTC
Organism: Salicibibacter cibarius; assembly: GCF_016495725.1. NCBI lineage: Bacteria > Bacillati > Bacillota > Bacilli > Caryophanales > Bacillaceae > Salicibibacter > Salicibibacter cibarius. The sequence goes on from NZ_CP054705.1 coordinate 4,261,181, forward strand.
GTCTTTTTGTCTCGTTTATCGCGACTTCCATCGATCGCGTTTCCTTATCGGCATACATGATCACTTGTCCATCCTCATGACGTGCCGCACGCCCCATCGTTTGGATCAAGGACCGTTCAGCGCGCAAAAACCCTTCTTTATCTGCGTCCAAAATCGCCACGAGCGAGACTTCCGGAATATCCAATCCTTCACGCAAAAGGTTGATACCGACAAGACAATCAAAATCACCGAGACGAAGTTGGCGAACAATTTCCAAGCGATCCAGCGTTTTTACATCCGAGTGTAAATATTTCACTTTAATGCCGACTTCTTTTAAATAGTCCGTCAGGTCTTCCGCCATTTTCTTCGTAAGCGTGGTCACTAACACACGTTCATTTTTTGTCTGCCGATCGTTAATCTCGCCGATTAAATCATCGATCTGCCCTTCGATCGGCCGCACGCTCACCTTCGGATCAAGCAACCCGGTCGGGCGAATGATCTGTTCGACCACCTCCGGTGCTTTCTCCTCTTCGTAGGGACCGGGAGTTGCGGAAACGTAGACTGCTTGCGACACGCGCTTTTCAAACTCCTCGAATTTTAACGGACGGTTGTCCATTGCCGAAGGCAACCGAAATCCGTGGTCGACCAATACTTGTTTTCGCGCCCGGTCACCATTATACATGCCTCTCACTTGCGGCAGCGTCGCGTGGGATTCGTCGATGATCATAAGAAAATCATCCGGAAAGAAATCCAGGAGCGTGTACGGCGCTTCGCCCGGTTCACGAAACGTTAAATGCCTGGAATAGTTTTCAATCCCGGAGCAAAAGCCCATTTCTTGCATCATTTCAATATCGTAGCGGGTACGCTGTTCCAGGCGCTGCGCCTCCACAAGCTTATCCCGGCTTTTCAGTTCCTGAAGCCGTTCGGCCAACTCTTGCTCGATATTGACGATCGCTTTTTTCATTTTTTGTTCGCGCGTAACGAAGTGGGAAGCCGGAAAAATCGCAACATGGTTGCGTTCGCCAAGCACTTCTCCCGTTAGTGCATCCACTTCGGTCATCCGGTCAATCTCATCTCCAAAAAATTCCACACGAATGCAATGTTCATCCCGGGAAGCCGGGAAAATTTCCACAACATCCCCGCGAACGCGGAAAGTCCCTCTTGTAAAATTAATATCGTTACGATCATATTGCACATCGACGAGATTATTTAAAAGTTCATCTCTTCCTTTTTCCATCCCCTTACGAAGGGAAACGACCAAATCGCGGTATTCTTCCGGCGAACCCAGTCCATAGATACAAGAGACACTGGCGATAATGATGACGTCATTGCGTTCAAATAACGCGCTCGTCGCAGAGTGCCGTAGTTTATCGATTTCATCGTTGATGCTGGCATCTTTTTCAATAAATGTATCCGACTGCGGGACGTAGGCTTCCGGTTGATAGTAATCGTAATAACTGACGAAATACTCGACAGCATTATTGGGAAAAAATGATTTAAATTCGCTGTACAGCTGACCGGCGAGTGTTTTATTGTGTGCCATGACAAGCGTCGGTTTGTTCACTTCCTGAATCACGTTTGACACCGTAAATGTTTTGCCCGTTCCCGTTGCTCCCAACAACACTTGGTGTTTCTTGTCTGCCTTAATTCCTTCTGCTATTTTTTCTATCGCTTTAGGTTGATCCCCTTCGGGTTGATAAACAGATTCAAGTGAAAACGTTTGTGGCAACGTTCACCCTCCTTCGCTGGCGATACCATTCCTTTATAGCGTATTATAACACAATTTGAAAATAAACGAACGTTTATTTGCTCACAGATGGCAAAAAGCCTCCCGAATGCATTTGAATGGCTCTTTCGGAAGGTTTTATTCCTTTATTCATCTTCCCATGATTCCTCGTTAGGATGCAAAAATAACAAGCCCAGCTCATGATGTTGATTGTCATACAAAGCCGCTTTCTCTACGCGCCGCTCCCCATTGGCGTCGATCACTTCAATACGGCCATATGCCGGATTGATCTGTAATTGCTGATAAAAATTCCATTCCGTATGGATGGGATTGCCATGCACCTTTGTCACAATTTCTCCGGGCAGAAGACCCATTTTCTCACCCGGGGATTCCGGTAATACACTGAGAATGACGATGCCATCATTTTTCGGTACAAAATAATAATCTTTCCTCCGATCGCTAACGTACTCGTAGAACTGCAAAAGCATCCGACCGATAATCGCGATAAGCACGACTGGCAACCACACCCATCCGGGGAGGTACATCACTAGAGCAGCGCCAACAAATAACAGCGCCCCAAATCCTATCATTCTCGTTCCGGCACTTTTTATTTTTATTTTCATGCGCTGCCCGAGCGTCGTTAGACGAAATCCAACGAGAAAAGGCACCAGGAGCATTGATACATCATCCGTAACCGGGAGTAATGGCCACCAATCTCCCGCTACGAACGTTTCACCGGGAATGAATATGCACACGGGGATGAGCCACATTCGATCAAGGCGTTGACCTCCGACCCATTTCCCCCTTTTGCTGCGTAAACGAAGGGGTGAAAACTGCTCGCGCTTTGACTGTAAGCGCATGAACACCCCTTCAATAAATAGCAATGACCCGATGATGATAAGGACGGGTAATGGGTCTACAGACGTTCCGCCGCCGAAAGGCAGAAAATAGGACAGAAGCAACGCTAACCCCAATGCATAGGCAGGAGAGGCAAATCCCGCGCCCCCGACAATAATCAGCACAAGATAGGTTGCTGTCGTTGTCAATAGGAATTCCGGGGTAAGCACAATACCGGACGCCAATGCAACAACCGATAAAACAACTCCTGCCAATACCCCCGGTAATAGACGGTGAAAAACGTCTTTCCCAACAGAGCCGGTGGACATATGAAACATCTTTCTTTCCCTTTTTAAACGGCGATAGCCAATGCCTATCATTGCCAATAAACCGATATAGGTCAACGGGTGAATAAAGAAGCTTCCTATACCAATCACTAGATCTATAAACCAATGATCCATTATTTGATCTCCTTCTAAAAGCATCGTTTGTTTAGCTCTTCATTTGATTTAAGTAACCGCTGCGGAAAAACACTACGCTAGCCAGTTGTCATGGCTACATTTATTCATATTCATATATTTCAACCATTGATTAAAGTGTTGAACATCTATTTTACTACACAATACAAAATAAAAAAGAGAAATACACCCTAGTGCTACGGATGTATTTCGACACAAAGTCATGGAATTCCTGCTTTTTCCCGAAATTAGGACACTTCACTAACTAAATGACTGATTGCCGTATCCAATTGGCGATCATTTTCATCGTCACGAATCTCATCCACAATTGCGCTATGAAGGTGCTGGGCAGTCTCTTCATCAATCTCCCCGCTTTCCTCCAAATCGTCCGTCTCTTGTTGGAAAGCAGCCACCGCTTCTTCTGTTTGCTCATCAAAATATCCATCGGTTCTGCCCGGATCAAAACCCAATCCCTCTAAAATATGTTGCGCGTTGCCCACTTGATCATTGTTGTCATCAAACGTGAGCGTCTCATCTACAGCAAGCGCGGCTGTATAGAAGTAATCCGGTTGGCTTTCCTCAATCGTCGGCTCCACGCCTTCTTCATGAATATTGTTGCCGTCGGAAGTCAACCATCTCGACATTGATAAATTCATTTCACTGCCATCTTCGAATTGATATCCTTGTTGTACCGTCCCCTTGCCAAACGTTGTATCGCCAATAAGGTCATATTCTCCCGCTTCATGCAGAGCAGCTGCCAATATTTCCGAAGCAGAAGCGCTACCTTGATTAATGAGCACCGCCATTGGATAATCTTTTTCTTCCTCGAGCGTAGAAGGAGTGGCGATCACCTCCCCGTCAGGTTGCTCAATTTGTACGATCGTCTCCCCTTCAGGGAGCAGCAAACTACCAATATCCTGAACACTGTTCAAGTATCCGCCCGGATTATCGCGAACATCAATGAGCAATCCATCAATGCCCTCAGATTCCAGTGCATTCAATTCATCTTCAAATTCTTGGGCTGTTTCCGCGGAAAAAGAAATAACTTCGAGTAAACCGATGGTCTCTCCATCCCGGTCAATCGTTCGGCTTTCGACGGTTTCCATCGGGATCGCGTCACGCTCCACTTCGACTTCAAATGGATCGGAAGAAGAGGGACGTTCAATTGTCAACGTCACGGAAGTGCCTTTCTCCCCGCGAATGTCCATCACCGCTTCATTCAAAGATTGGCCTTCCGTTGAATCTCCATCTATCTCCAAAATTTGGTCATCCGGCATTAACCCGGCTTCTTCTGCCGGTGAGCCCTGAATCGGAGAAACAATCGTTACATTCTCATTCACCATGTTAACTTCCGCACCGATGCCTTCAAATTCACTGTCCAACGATTCCTCAAACTGACCCGCTGTTTCCTGATCCATATAGACGGAATAGGGATCATCCAGTTCGTCTAACATTCCTTCGATTGCACCTTCATATAAGGTGCTTTCGTCAACATCATCGATATATTGTTCCACAATCAAGTCGTGTGCTTGATGAACTTTTTCCCAACCTTCTTCTGATGAAATTTCACCGTTTTCTTCATCCATTTGCGGAGTACGATTTTGGCTTTGTCCCTCTTCGCCGATAGAGACTCCCGCGATCACCCCTCCGGATCCGGCTATGATGACCGCACTCGCTAAGATAACGAGCCATTTTCCGCTAACGTTCATATTGTCACCTCTATCTTAGCTTTTGGAAAGCATGACATACCCATCTATTTCTAAATCTGAAGTATCGCCTGCTTTATTATTTGGTCTTCTTCTTGCCGTTCTCTTTTGCATATGCTATGTTTCTTTCTCCCATTTAAACACATTTTAACGGGCGAAACAAAAAAAATCGAGCGGGAAGCCCATTTCCGCTCGATTATCCTTTGCTTATAGATAATCCATTGGGTCGACGGTATTAACACCCGATCCGGCCCAACCACCTTCATGTACTTCAAAGTGTAAATGGGGACCTGTCGTGTTTCCTGTATTCCCCATGATGCCAATCTGTTCCGAACGGCTGACCGAATCACCTTCGGACACATCGGAAGAAGCCAGATGGGCATACAATGTCGTGATCGTTTGTCCATTAATTTGATGCGTAACCATCACCGTATTTCCGTAGCCGCCCATGTAGCCAACGTAACTGACGGTACCTGATTCAGCCGAATTAACTGGAACACCTGAGCCGCCAATATCAATGCCATTGTGCATTCGACCCCATCGCGGCCCATACTCTGAAGTCAACGGGCCCGATGCCGGCCTCGCCAACGTGCCGCCTCCGCCTCCATCGGAGCCGGAATCGCTGACACTTGCGGTTGACGGTGACGAAGAAGATCCGTCGCTGTTTACGTTGCTTCCCTCGGATTCATTCGACTCATTCGATTCATTTTCCTCATTGTTTCCGGAATCATCGGATTCCTCAGCTTCTTGCTCTTCTCTTTCCCGTTCTCTTTCCCTCTCTCGCTCCCGCTCTTCTTCACGTTCGATTTCATTCTGTTTGGCAGTTTCTTGCTGTTGCAGGATTTCTTCTTCGTTTTCGATTTCTTCCAGGTCATCAAGCAACTGACGCTGCTCTTCATCAAGCCCGTCCATCACAACTTCTTTGTCCTCTATTTGCTCGTCCAAGTTCGCTTGCAAAGTTTCCAATTCTGCAAGATTAGATTCCAAGGTTGCCAGATTTTCTTCAACTGCTTCTTTGTTTTCTTCAAGTTGTTCATGATCGGCAATATGTTCGTCAAGTATTGCCTGATCTTGCCCTGCAATCGTTGAGAGGGTGCGGATTCGATCCAGAAAGTCCCCAAAACTTTGCGCCCCCAATAAAACTTCTATGTATTCAACTGTTCCGTTGCCATTTTGATAGAGGGTCACAGCTCGTTCCTTCAACACTTCATCCCGTTTCTCGATACGTTCTTCAATCTCAGTGATATCGTTCTGTAACCGCCCGTTTTCGTCTTCGACTTCAGCCATTTCCGCTTCTTTGTCTCCGATTTCTTCAACAGTGGCGGACATTTCTTCATCCATTTCACGAATCTCTTCTTCGATTTCTGCCAACTCTTCCTCTACGCCCTCTAAATCCTCTTCCGCCTCTTCGCCATCATTTTCCGCCTCTTGTTGGGATTCACGTATGTCATCCAATTCGTTTTCCAACTCACTGACGGATTCAGCTTGTCCAATATAGCTTGTTTGCAACCAACCGGATAATCCAACCAGAAAAGCGGTGCCGAGCATTAATGTTTTTTTTCCTTTCATTTACCAATCACCCCCATCGCTATACTTTCAAAAATTTACGTACAGACATTTGACTTCCCAACATACCAACGACAACGCTAATGCCAAACAATACCAGCGCCACTTGCCAAACCATCGGAAAGGGCTCAACCATCGTAATAAAAGGCAACTGAGCATCAAAAAAATCATGGAGATAAACATAACCGGCCATAAGTGTTACAACCGGGACAAAAGCTCCGATCACACCGATGAGCAACCCTTCGATAAAAAAGGGAATACGCACGAATCTGTTCGTCGCTCCTACAAGTTTCATAATTTCAATCTCGTCTTTGCGCGAGATAATTGTAAGTTTAATCGTGTTTGATATCAGGAATATAGAAGTAAACAACAAACCGATAATCAAAGCCGCACCGATTACACGCACATAATTTGTGATCGTAAACAATTGCGTAAGAATCGATTCTCCATACTCAACCGTTTCCACTTCAACATATTCATCGACGGCGGTTGCGACAGCTTCCGTTAGTTCCGGTTCGGTCGTCTCGATAACGAGCGCATCATTCAAGGGATTCTCATCTCGGATGCTTTCATAGACAGCGCCTTCGGATCCGAGACTGTCGATAAATTGATCCAACCCTTCATCCCTGTCAAGGTACGAAACGTCTTCTACCGCGTTAGCGCTTGCAATGTCTTCCATCACTTCCGCCTGTGCATCCGCTTCAGTATCCATTTCCAGAAAAGCACGGATTTCAACTTCGTTTTCGACATCGGATGCCAGGCTGTTCATATTTAAAATCAGCAAGGAAAACGCGCCGACGACAAGCAGCATAATCGTCACGGCACTAATGGAGGCAAAGCTCATCCACCCGTTTCTGCTAATATTTTTAAACCCTTCTCTTACGTGCCGCACAAAGGCGCTACGCTTCATAGCTGTACGCACCCCGCATTTCATCCCGCACAACGTTGCCATTATCAATGGCAATCACTCGTTTTTTTAAATTGTTGACGATGTGGCTGTTATGCGTAGCCATCACAACAGTTGTGCCTCGATAGTTAATATCTTCTAAAGTGCCCATAATGCTCCATGCTGTTTCCGGATCCAGATTGCCGGTCGGCTCATCTGCAATCAAGATCGCCGGCTTGTTTGCCATCGCCCGTGCAATGGCCACTCGCTGTTGTTCACCACCGGATAGCTCACGCGGTCTATAGCGGGCTTTATCTTTTAATTTAACAAGCTCCAATACCTCCATTACACGCGGTTTAATACGATCCTTGGGCTCTCCGATAACCTCAAGAGCAAAAGCAATATTTTCAAATACGGACAAGTTGGGGAAAAGTTTAAAATCTTGAAAAACAACCCCAATCTTGCGCCGCAAATATGGAATTTGTTTTTTCTGAGATCACCAAGGTTGGTCCCATTCACATGAACGACACCTGCTGTCGGCTTAATCTCACGAATGATTAACTTAATGATCGTCGACTTTCCGGCACCGCTTGGCCCGACAACATAAACAAATTCCTCTTTCCCAATGTGTATGTCAATGTTGTTTAACGCTTGGATTCCATTTTGATAGGTTTTTTTCACCCTTTGCATATTGATCAAATCTCTCACACCTACAAATCACCTTATTCTGAGGATTTGTGGCAAATATCCACATCCTTAGTCATATTATATCATCTTTATACCTTTGTAAAAGGTATCTATATTACAGTTTATTTTCAAATGAATTACATATCATTAACTACAAATAGGTCTAATATCACAATTGTTGCTACGGTATTTACTACCCTAGTGCAGAAGAGTTGAATTAAATGATCACACCGCTGCCGACCACACGTGAGACTGTTTGTTGATGACCGAAAGACTTCCGGCTTTCGGAGTGACGGCGTCAAAAGTCGTCTTTGATAATCGAACGGCTTTCGCTTACCGGCGTTAATTAATCAAAATCTTTTGAAATATTTAATTAGGGAACCAAAGCGATTGTACTGGATGAATTGACCTTCGTACATCGGCCATAGAGTGCCAATAGGTCGGAACAAATCAATCCTGATTGGTGTGATCAAAAGATTCAGCCACCCTGCACTAGTGCAAGATGGCTGAATTACCCAATCATGGAGACAGTCGGAAGAGGTTCGGTCGGCAACGCTTCTGGCTCCCTAACGGACAATTTACCGCGTCATGGTGACCGAAAAAGCGGTCGGTTCTCGTGTTCGGTCGCCATAACCGTTTTATGACGACCGTAATGGCCTGAATCGAAAGCGTTCGGGCGTCATAGCCGCTTCATGGTGACCGAAAAGGCTTGTATCAAAGATATTCGGTCGGCATGGTTGCCTCATGGCGCCCGAACGAGCGATTGGCTTTTGTCTTCGGTCGCCATGAACTGTTTCATGGCGACCGGGGAGCCTGCTTCGCAAGAAACCATTCGGTCGTTGACGATAGCCTTTGATACCTTAACTCGGGCTGTGGCGGTTTAATCCAATCGACCACTAACCCCAGTTTGAAGCCCTAATCCTGTCTTCCGATCGTCGGTGTGACCGCTTATTTTCGACAGGCTGCACTAGTTTTTCGTCAATTCGGCGGAAAATGTAACGCAAGTCTATTTTTATGAATGTTTAAATAAAAAAAGAAAAAGGTTGTACTAAAGTACATGAAGCAACCACCCATGGTGACCGAAATCGACTCCGGATACCGCTTTCGTGCTCCGTAAATCCACTCATGCGGTCGATAATGGGTGTGGCGATCGTCGCAACGAAACACCAGCGCCGGGACACTTATATCTTTTTCGATATCATCCGTCCCGATATTAGTTAGGCGCAAAAAACGCCCTGCCATCATCGGCAGGACGTTTGTTATCTTTATTGAACCTTAACCTTCTTCTTCTACGTATTGCGCAACGGCGTCAGCATCTTCACCGGAAACAAGGTTCTCCGGCATGGCACCAGGGCCTTCTTCAATTGCATCGTGAACTTCGTCAGCGCTATACCCGTCAAGCGCCGGGCCTGTACCGCCTTCCATGTCCCCGCCGTGGCAACTCATACAATTCTCTTCGTATAGATCCATGCCTTCACCGGCATCAACGGTTTCGCCATTGTCTTCTTCTTCTTCTTCGGCTCCGTTATCGCCGCCGCCATTTCCACCATTGTTATCACCGACAGGCTCTTGTTCTTCACCTGCTTGGCCATTACAGCCGCCGATGATAAAAATCGCCGTGCCTAATACTAACATTGCTTTTTTCATGTGAACCTCCTCCATTTCATGCTTTAACGCGTAAAGATAACGCCCCATTTATTATACACGATTTAGTCCATTTTAAAACCACGCCCCAATACTTCTGTCGCGTTGGAAACAACAATAAACGCGTCGCGGTCAATGGTTTGCACGACTTGCCGCAACAAAGGAATTTCGTTGCGATTCACAACACACATCAGTACCGGCCGATCGTCTTCCGTGTACCCTCCATAGGCCTGAAGCTTGGTGACGCCACGGTCGACATCATTTAAAATGGCTTCTTTTATCTTCCCCTGTTCTTCCGCAATTATGAAAGCAATTTTATCATAACCAAAACCGGTTTGTACTATGTCAATGGTTTTACCGGTAATAAAAAGCCCAATGAGTGCGAACAAAGCAAATTCGACACTAAACGCAATTGCGGCCATGGCAACGATTAGTCCATCCATAATAAATACGCCGGCACCAAGCGAAACACCAGTATATTTATGGATAATCTGAGCCGCCAAGTCGGTCCCGCCTGTGGATGCACCTGTACGAAAAACAAGGCCTAGCCCTGTCCCGACACCAACACCGCCAAATATTGCAGCCAGGAGGGGCTCTGCCGTTAAAGGAGGCCAATGTTGTGTCAAAAAAACGACAAATGGGAGGAACAACGTTCCCACCAATGTCATTCCCCCGTATCGAAATCCGCCGAGCAAGAGCATTCCCAATAGAAATAGGGGGATATTAAGAGCGTATAGGGTAAGGTGCGGGGCGAAACCGAATACTTGATACATAATGGTGGCAAAGCCACTTAGTCCGCCCGAGGCGATCGCATTCGGCAGCAAAAACAAATTAAATGCGAATGCCACAATCGCCGAACCACTCAAAACGAGCAACACATTTATAAGCAATCGTGCCGAATCTTGTGTCGGCGCACGCCGCTTTTTCCGCCTCATCCAAACACTCCATTCCCCTTACGTTATCCTTGAGCGCAAGTATGCGTCAATGAAAACATCGATAGCACCATCCATGACAGCCTCCGTATTCCCGACTTCATGATTGGTACGATGGTCCTTCACCATATTGTAAGGGTGGAAAACGTAAGATCGAATCTGGCTCCCCCACCCGATCTCACTTTGCTCGCCGCGCATTTCGTCCAATTCTTGCTGTTGCCGTTCAAGTTCCTGTTGATAAAGACGGGCTTTCAACATTTTCATCGCATGTTCTCGATTTTTAATTTGTGAACGCTCATTTTGGCATTGCACAACCGTGTTCGTTGGAATATGGGTGATCCTTACGGCAGAATCCGTCGTGTTAACGTGCTGACCGCCGGCACCGCTTGCACGGTACGTGTCAATTTTCAAGTCTTCGGTTGCCACTTCAATATTGACGTCTTCATCCATTTCCGGCATCACTTCACAGGAAGCAAAAGACGTATGACGCCGACCCGAGGAATCAAAAGGGGAAATGCGCACTAATCGATGCACCCCTTTTTCCGCTTTTAAATGGCCATAGGCATCTTGTCCTTTGATCAGCAACGTGACACTTTTCAAGCCTGCTTCGTCCCCCGGCAAATAGTCGAGCGTCTCCACTTTAAATTTACGTTTTTCAGCCCAACGGGTATACATGCGAAGGAGCATTTGTGCCCAATCCTGCGATTCCGTCCCGCCGGCCCCAGGGTGTATCTCAAGGATCGCATCTTTTTCGTCATGGGGATCCGACAACAACATTTTCAACTCAAACTGATTAATTTGCTCTGAAAGCGACCGTATACCCTGTTCCAGATCCGCTCGCAATTCATCATCGTCTTCCTCTTGCAACAGCTCCCTGGTTACGTTTAAATTTTCCAGTTCTTCTTCCAACTCGCGAAACGTGTGAGCAGTTTCCTTTAGTGAATTGGTCTCATCAATCACTTCTTTGGAGGCATCCGGATTGTCCCAAAAACCGGGAACCGTCATTTCTTCTTCCAGCTCTTTAATCCTGTTTTCTTTTGCTTCCAGGTCAAAGAGACCCCCTAAATTCCGCGAGACGATTCGCCATTGTCGTTAATTCCGTTTTTATTTCGGCACTATCCATTCTCTCACCCTCTTCTCCTAGATATGCGCGAGCCTTTAAGCAGCCCCATGGCAGTGTTTGTATTTTTTTCCGCTTCCGCACGGGCACGGTTCATTTCTGCCGACTTGTTTTTCTTTCCGAATCGGTTGTTTTTTCTTTTTCTCTTGCTCTTTGTTGTTGTTTCCGTGGACCGCTTGCGACTTATTTTCATCCGCGACTGCTTCCCGTTGCATGTTATTCCTCAAACGCGCTTTTATCACATAGCGGGAGACTTCTTCTTCAATACTGGCGATCATGTCTTCAAACATGTTATATCCTTCGAAGCGATAGTCCCGGAGCGGGTTGCTTTGACCGTATGCCCGCAAGTGAATGCCCTGGCGAAGCTGGTCCATCTGGTCAATGTGATTCATCCATTTTCGGTCGACAGCCCGGAGCATAATGACCTTCTCAAACTCACGCATTTTTTCTTCGCCAATCTCGGCTTCTTTCGCTTTATAATTGGCCTCGGCTTTTCCTCTGACGAGTTCCTGCATCTCATCCTGTTCCAAGCCGTATAAATCATTTTGCGTAATGTCGCCATTATAAAGAACCATCGCGTTCAGTTCCGAAACCAAACCGGCCAAGTCCCAGTCTTCCGGAACTTCTTCTTCCGAAGTGAAACGTGCAACCGTTCGGTCTACGACATTGTTGATCATGCCTTGAACGATCTCTTCCAAGTTTTCCGATTCCAAAACTTCCATCCGTTGTTCGTAGATGATATCCCGTTGTTCCCGCATGACATCATCATATTCAAGAATTTGTTTACGCGCATCAAAGTTATGCCCTTCTACGCGTTTTTGCGATTGCTCCACGGCACGGCTAACCATTCGGCTCTCCAAAGGAGTATCCTCTTCCATGCCCATTTTATTAAGCATGTTCTGCATGTTTTCCGAACCGAATCGGCGCATGAGCACATCTTCCATCGACAAGTAAAATTGCGAAACCCCCGGGTCGCCTTGACGTCCGGAACGACCGCGTAATTGATTATCGATGCGGCGGCTTTCATGACGCTCCGTGCCAATGACAAAGAGACCGCCGAGTTCGGGAACGCCCTCTCCCAATTTAATATCCGTACCGCGACCGGCCATATTTGTGGCAATAGTAACAGCATTTTTTTGACCGGCGTTTTTTATGATTTCCGCTTCATTAGCATGGTGTTTGGCATTTAAAACATCGTGAGGGACCTTTCGCTTCTTCAACAACTTCGACACATACTCGGACGTATCAACGCTTGCCGTCCCGACAAGAATCGGTTGCCCTCTTTGATGGATTTCTTTTATATCATCTGCAACAGCCTTGAATTTCGCATCCATCGTTTTGTAAATGAGATCGGCCTTGTCCTCTCGGACAATCGGTTCATTCGTCGGAATGGCGATCACATTCATATTGTAAATATTTTGAAGCTCCTCTTCCTCTGTTTTAGCCGTTCCGGTCATGCCGGCAAGTTTTTCGTACATTCGAAAAAAGTTTTGAAACGTGATCGATGCAAGTGTCATGCTTTCTTTTTTGATCGGAAGTTGTTCTTTCGCTTCAATGGCCTGATGCAAACCGTCCCCATAGCGGCGCCCTTTCATGAGTCGCCCGGTGAATGAGTCGACAATCACGACATCACCGTCTTCCACGACGTAATCGTCGTCGCGTTGCATGGCGCGGTGAGCCTTTAATGACTGATTGATATTGTGGGTCAGTTGCACGTTTCCCTGATCATATAAGTTGTTCAGGTTAAAGTAGTTTTCCGCCTTATTGACCCCTTCTTCCGTCAGGCGGACGTTTTTCGATTTCTCTTCGTACGTGTAATCTTCCTCTTCTTTTAACAACCGTACGAATCCGTCTGCTTGCACGTACATCTCCGTGGATTGTTCTACCGATCCGGAGATGATCAACGGCGTTCGCGCTTCGTCAATGAGGATAGAGTCCACTTCGTCGACGATGGCATAATGAAGCTTTCGTTGCACCATTTGCTCCTTATAAAGAACCATGTTGTCACGCAAATAATCAAAACCAAATTCATTGTTCGTGCCGTACATGACATCGCAGGCATAGGCTTCACGCTTTTCATCTTTGGACATGCCTTTTTCGTTAAGCCCCACCGTCAAGCCGAGAAAATTGTAAAGACGTCCCATGTCTTCACTGTCCCGACGCGCCAAATAGTCGTTCACGGTGACGATATGAACCCCGCGGCCAGTTAAAGCGTTTAAATATACCGGCATCGTTGCCACCAATGTTTTTCCTTCCCCGGTTTTCATTTCAGCTGTATCTCCGTGATGGAGCACAATTGCCCCCATTAATTGAACCGGATAAGGGGTGAGTCCGAGCACACGAGTGGAAGCCTCGCGCACAACAGCGAATGCTTCCGGAAGAAGGCTGTCCAAATCCTCCCCGCCATTATATCGGGCCTTGAAGTTTTCGGTTTTTGCAGCCAAGTCAGTGTCCGAGAGCAATTTCATCTCATTTGCATAACCATCGATTTCATCGACGGTTTTTTGCATTTTCTTCGTTTTACGTTGGTCTGTATCACCAATGACCTTTTTTATTAAACCGATCATGCTAGTATCATCGTCCTCCCGCATCACAAATAATTTTTTATCCCGGTGGTAAACGCCCGCTATTCCGGAGGTTAGACATCGGAAGCCGGAAATCGGAAAATCATGGTTTTTCCGACCTCTGGCATCTGAAATCTGACTTCTGGCTAAACGAGTGACTAATAAGGAAGTCGACCGCCACATCCTGTGACAACGCCGACACTAGCCCGTCCTAGGCGTCGGAAAACCCACTCTGATGAAAGTTTCACATTATCATTATTTTTGGCATGCGCCTTGATTTGTACACACTATATAATTTATTTTATCAACTTGATCACTTTCTTACAAATACCGAAGATCTTCGGAAGTGGGCGCGATTAAAAAAAAAGCGCCCCACCTGCAATGATGGGGGCTCCCTTTATTATTTTCCGCTTTCAAGCCTCCGGTTCAATTAACCCGTAACGTCCGTCTTTTCTTCGGTAAACAACGTTTGTGTCTCCGCTCACTGCATTGGAAAAGACGAAGAACGAGTGGCCAAGCATATCCATTTGCAACACGGCCTCTTCCGCATCCATCGGCTTAAGGTTGAAACGTTTTGTACGCACAAGTTGGAAGCCGGGATCGTCATCTTCTTCCGACCAACCATTCTCCAATTGCGTAACGCCCATTTCATTCTTAAATACATCCTTCGTGCCGCTCTGTCTAAACTTACGGTTTACTTTTGTTTTATGTTTGCGAATTTGCCTTTCCAGTTTCTCGACGACAAGATCAATAGCCGCGTACATATCCGAATGGTCCTCTTCGGCACGCAGAAGAAGGCGAGACATGGGAATTGTAACCTCGATGCTATGTTGTTGGTTATTTTGAACGTGCATTTTCACGTGAACATCGGCGACCGGAGGCGTATCAAAATACCTCTCCACCTTGCCCACCTTTTTCTCCACATATTCTCGCAATGATGGTGTTACCTCCATGTTTTCCCCACGGACATTGTAATTCATCACCAAAACTCCTCCTTTCATGCTCTATACTTCTCTATTCCTCTTTTTATTCCTGCTAAAACGACAAAATGTGTTCCAATTAATAACTATTTTATCAAATGTCCCTTCGGTATACACTTATTTTTATGTTGCTCCTCTTCACTTAGAAGCGTTCAAACCTCCCAAAATTACTTTGCACAAATTCTCTCTGGACATACGCATTTTGATTTTCGAAAAAAATGTGCAAAAAAAATCAAATGTACGTTAAATCAATGATTACCATGTTTCCGAAAGGAACACTCTTCCGCCGCCGATTATTCCCGCTTGCCTCTTATGCGAAATTTGTCGAATCCATGCAAATAATTAAACAACCGTTGTTTGGCAACGCACCATAAATATGATTCACTACTCTATACTGGGAATCACCGCCACCGTTTATTTTCCACCGCAAAGTCACCAAGGAACATTTGCTTACCTCTCCCCCTATTTGTACACCCCCTTCGATTCATAGCGGTGATTCTTACCAGCCAAAAAGAAATATGATAAAATTGGAGAAAAAGGCGATGATTACATGAGGTATAAGCTCGGCTTCTTTATACTGCTCATCCTATCCACCCTTATTACCGCCTGCAATAATGATGGGGACTCGGAAGAAACGAATATTCCGGACGAAACTGACGAGGAAGAAAATCACACGATTACGGAAGAAGGCAGCAATCCGGCAACACTCTTGGAAAAGTCTATCGACACAATGAGCAACCTAAACAGCTTTTCGGTTACCATGACAACAGAGCAAGATATAGCTTTTGATGAAGAGACGTCTCGCACTGAAAGTACGACAGATACAATCGTCACCTACGCCCCTTTTGCCTATCATGAAGAAACGACCATCGTTGAAGAGGACGAGGGCGAGGAAATGAGCATGGAAACGTACTTTACGGATGATGGCTTTTATTCCTATGAATCGTTTCTGGACGAATGGGTGAAATTCCCCGAGGATATTGAAGGAGATATAAGGGAGTTGTCTGCCCGCCAACAAGATCCGGAGCTGTTGCTGGAAATACTAATGACGCAACTGGATGATGACAGCATGGAAGCCATAGAAGAGCAGGATCACTACACCATTACCGTACAGGGAGATACGGAAGGTTTACAGGAAGTGAGCACAGCGATCACTGATTCACTTAATGGCGGCATGGATATGGTGCTCGAAGATATTCTATCCGTCGTTGATGTAAATGATATTCATTATGAACTACTGATTGACAAAGAAACGTATGCCTTTCAGGCGTTTAATGCTCAGATTGATATGGACTTTGAGGCGGAGGAAGGGCAAAGGGTCGCCTCCCGACAAACGATAACAGCATCCTATGGATCCTTAAACGAAATTGATGATATCACCGTTCCCGAAGAGGTGGAAAGTGCCGCGGATGAGATTGATTTTCAACTGGATTTGGATGCTGAAAATGAGTAATCATAGAAGCGCACCGTCGGTTGAGAGGGACAATCATTGCATCAGCTTTCCAAAAGGATAGCCTCTACAATCGTGCGCCAACGTTTAAACGCCGGGAGTGTCTTTTTCGTTATGTGCCCAACCTTTTCAACAGGCTCCGAAAAACTTGGGACTTCCAGCGTTTCATTGATTTGTTGTTGAAAAAGATCCCACTCATGCAGATGCTTTTCGCTCCGGCCAAAGACACTATGCATGGTTATATTTTCTTCACCGAATCGTTCAAAACCGGCCATTGTTTCCGTTAACAGACGATCCCCTTGTTCTTCATGGCCGTCGCGATAAAATTGGACAACCATCATCAAGGCATCAACGACCTGATCAATCCACTCTTCATACCGCCGAATAAAACGCTGTTGTTTTGATGTTAGTATCTCCACGCCCAATCGCCCCTTTGAGGTTTATTAAGTGGGTGATACCCTTACCGCCAAAATTTTAAACCTAGAACTCCATGCCGCCCCTCTAGTGCAAAACGGCTGAAATAGGGAATCACCCTCGCCAAGGACGCTTTGGGTGATCAAATAAAGGGTATATGCCTTTAGAAAAACGTGACCTCTCCCAAAAAATGGCGAAAGTCCATGTCTTTTCTTATACGTTTATCCTTAAAGTGTAAAAAGGTATAACAGAGGATCATCAAATTTCTAAAATAGGCGTACACTGGCAGCTCCAGCGTCCTTAAAAAAAGCATGATCTTCGATATGGGGGACGTTGAAAGCTCTTGCGTCACTAGGAAAAGAAACATCCTCAATTGTCTGTATCTATATTCCCACGACGGTGGTCGTACCAAATATGAGAGGGACGGGATGATATTGCTTACTTTGTTCCACGCGGAGCGGCTCGATCCGGAAGAGGGATTACTAGCGCCCGCCCGATGCTGGGTGACCGATTAATTCAACCACCCTGCACTAGTTGCAGATTTCTCTCCCTTAAAGGAGCGAGCGGGAACGGTTCTCACAAGTAAAGAAGCAATGAGCTGAGCGCCTACCCCAGAGTTTAAGAGGATTAGGCGCTGCTTCATTTAATTTTTCTTATCAAAATAAATCCCTTCTAAAGTTGGCGAAGAAAAAGCGTTGGTATACCGATTTTCGACATGTAAACGGGCGCGGGTTTGATTTAAATCCCGGCCGATCTGTGCTTTGACAGCTCTTATTTTTTCTTCGATCGAATCATTCATTTCCACCATTTCCTTGGCGATAGATGGTTCCACAGTAGATGGGGCCGATTTAAAAGAAGCCATCATAAGACCTCTCTTTTCCAACAGAAAATCAATGATATCAAGATAATCCTCACGCGCATCATCCGCAGATGGCAAAGGCTCATGCAGATGATTGTCCAGTTGCTTCGTCACTTTATAAACTGCTCGCATCTCGCCCATTATCCATTAACACCCGATGCGTGTCTTTGTTTACGGTCAATCTTTATGACTTCTTTCCACGTATCACGAAATTCAGTGATTATGGAAGCCGCTTCTTCCAATGCATTTGCATCATTATTAATATTTGCCCTTACAAGAGCATCAAAAGCGAAATCGTACAACTGCAGCATTTGTTGGGTCGTTTCATTCTCTACCCGAAGGGTGACCATCAGTTCACGTATGATCTTTTGTGCTTTCGTGATATTGAAGTTTTTTGCTTCATAATCTTTTTTTTCCATGGCATTTGCGGAAAGCCGGATAAATTTCAAACATCCATTATAGAGCATTAACGTTAATTCCCCGGGAGAAGCTGTTTGAAAAGCATTTTGTTGATATACGGCACGCGTTTGCGTGCCCATTCCCCCATCATACATTCGTATTCCCCCTACATCATTTGATTGCCGTCACCAAACATAAAATTCATAAGCATTTGATTTTGGTTGTTCGCTTCGCTGATTGCTTGCTCCATAGCAGTAAATTGGCGCCAATACCGATTTTCGATCTGTTCCAAACGACGATCAAAGTTTTCAATCTGATCATCAAGCTGATTAATTTCACGACCCAATGAGAATTGATGGTTCTGATACCGCCCATTGGATCCCCCGGCTTCCCTGGAAATCGCTTCTTCCATATCAGTGGCCGTCTCACGCAAATTCCTGGCAATTCCACTCTCCGCACCGCTTTGGGAAAAGAAGTTAAACGCTCCTTCCGGATCTTCTTCAACGGCCGAACGTAACTCCCCTTCATCAATTTCCAATCTGCCGCGTTCCAGATAATCATTCGAAGTCGCAATCCCCAGATCGCTCAAATGCTCGATATCCGATCCTTCCACATTGACGGTTTCATAAAGATTCTCGCGCATTCGGTTCATGAAATTTCCCAATTGGCGATCGTGTCTTAATAAGCCGCTTTGTGCCTGTTCCTCCCAAAGTTCAATCTCGTGTTCAGTCATTTCCCGGCGTTGTTCATCCGTAAGCGGGGGGTAATCGCGATTTCGGGTTTCTCCGAGTTTCTCGTGAACCTCTGTCAGCAAAGCATTATATTCATCCACAAATTCAGTGATGTTTTCCACGATTGCATCTGTGTCCACCGATGATGAAACGGTGACAGACTCGTCAAATGCATCATGCAAGGTGACCGTTAAATTATCCATCGTGAACGTGTTGGAGCGGCGCTCGGTTTCCAAGCCATTGATTGTAAACTTAGCGTTTTGTGCTCCTTGATCCGCATCGTTGCCCAAGTTTAGAACGTCTGTAAAAAAACTGTCTTCATCAAATTTAATTTCTTGGCCGCCGTCCGGATTAAAAACCCCCGTTTCCGCGCGGGAAACGGAAACTTGATCAGAATGGCTATCATAAAAAGCGTTTATGCCAATATCGCTGTTATTAAATTCATTGAGAACATTTTGCAGATTGTCTTCCTCTGTGATGAACCCTTCATGGCGGCGTACCTCTCCGTCTTCCCCGAAGGTTTCGGCACCCGCGAACATAAACCGTCCTTCTCCATCATCATCCACATACTGAACTTCAACACGAGCGCCGTTCGCAATAGGTTCTGCAAACGTTAAGGTTTGGTCATTAGCGCCCAGTAACACTTCCCCTTCTCCCGGATCTCCTTCTCTAATAACTTTATGGGAAACACCATCCACATTTACAATCACATAGTCATCATTAAGGCTTGTGTCTTCGGCAAATTCAAAAGTCGTTGTCTCTCCATCGCCTCGCAAAAGTTCAGTGTGGACCGTCCCGTCCTCCCAATTTAATCCTTCCAACTCCCCTAAAGGCTGTGAAGGATCAAATTCCTCATCCCCTTCGCTAATCGGGGCGTCACTCTGCGTCGTAGCCGCCGTTGCCAACTGGCTGACTTCAGATACAGTATACTGTGAATTACCGGTACCGGAAGAGGAAATCACGGAAACGAGCGAATCGTTCGAAGATGTCCCCGTCCTTTGAAGAAAACTGCTTGGCGTCAGAAGCCGATCAAACACAGATTCTTCGAAGGCGCTAACCTGCGTGTTTAACTCACGATAAGCATCTACCTGCCAATTTGTAAACATTTGTTCTTGAACATATCGATCCTGCGGCACACGTTCGGCCCTCATTAGATCATCAACCATTTGGTCGATATCCATCCCGGAAGCCATCCCCGTTACTCTCATTTGCCAGTCACATCCTTAGTTAAAAATTACCATTGTTCATCTACGATGATACCTGCTTGTTTTAAAATAGCCGCTGTCATGTCAAGCAACTTTTCAGGTGGGATTTCCCGCAATATTTCCTCGGAAAAACGATCGACCACATGCACATAAATACGGTCCAAATCCTCGTGAATATTAAATCGTAAAGACGTCGGGGTTCTTTCCAGAATATCGTTGAATTCTTCAACGTAGTCTTCCATTTGCTTTTGCCCGAACCTATCATGTTTTTTCTCAATCCTTTGTGCATGCTCATTCGCTAACGATAGAAACCGTTGCATCGGAAAGGTGCTTCCCCCTCCTGCGGAAGTGATTGGACTGGAATCCATGATCGCCCCTCCTGGCCTTCTTTGTTATTTTTTAAATGCATCGTCAAATGCTATTTCGGAAAAAGCCCTTCCTGAAACCGTTTTAAGGCCGGGATCAAATGGTGCTCCAGCATCTCCTCCGCCTTCTCGAATTGTTTGAATTCCACGGCCGTTTTTGCATCTTGAAGCTCGCGCTTCACCCGTGTGAGTCGTGCCTTTATATTCCCCTTTTGTCTATACCCTTCTATCGTTAAAGCTGTCATCTCCAACTGTTCATAACTGTCCATCATCTGTTCGAATAATGGTAACATCTGCTCCTTGCTGTTTTGTTCCATCGTACGTAAACTATCTTCCATTTCGTTAATTAAGCGTTCACAAGTAAAATTGACTTTTTTAAACATGCCCCCATCATTCATTTCTTTACAACCCCATTGTATTTTTTTGCTGGTAAGAAAGTATAAATCAACTTTATTACCTGCATAAGTGCAACTAACGTACCGCCAGTGGTCTTATTATTATTATCGGCTATAAGTGCCAAACTTTTAGATTCCCATTATTATGTTTCATAATTCTCATAATATGAATTTTGAGATATTATTCTTTTAATTAGGTCAATGATCTATTATAATAGGGGCAAATATAAAATTATAGGGTGATAAGGCCTATGGAAAAATCAATAAGGGCAAGGTACCGGGTGAGCGCCAAAACGATGGCAATTTTGCCGGATACACAAGGTTCAATCATTTATGAGCGAGAGCAAACAGTTGTGTATTGCCGGGAACGACCGCTACATATCATTCGACGATCATGTTTGGATGGGGGAGCATCATTGGAGGGGAGGTTAGATGCCGTGCGGCATAAAACAAAACTGGGAAGGAAGCTCCCCATCCCGATTAATGTGGAAGAAAATTGGTTTGCGTTTCCAACATCAGGATTACGTGATCATGATTGTTGCTGGGTATTTTATCATCATATTGACACCGTTGTAGCTTCCCACGGAGGATTGTGCAATATTTATTTCCATGACCAACAAATGATTTCTGTAAAAAAAAGCCTGTATACGCTAAATAGACAAATGCAACGAACAGGCTGGATTATGTCATTGTTTCTATTTCGATAACGTAGTGGGAGCCACAGGTGATTCCACCAAGAATCGTCTAACCGTCGTATAGCCATCCCAGTTCTATGACCCGTTTTACCGTGTGGGTGCGATCGTTGGCATCCATTTTTTTCGTTATTTGACTGACATGATTATTCACTGTAGACACCGATAAGTAATCGTCTTCAGCAATTTTTCGGTTGCTTTTTCCTTTTAATAAAGCATCAAGTACTCGGCGTTCCGAAGCGGTAAGCTTTTCCGATGCCTTTGCATTATCCAAGTAAAGAACCCCGTCATCATGATCGGCAATCGCGGATGGATCATGGTCTTCCTTACCGGAATTGCTCCGTCGCACAGCTTGTAACAAGTCGTTCTGCAACAATGGATCCACATACGTTTTATACAATCGTGCCACAGAAAAATGTTGGATCATTTGCCGAAATGATTGGTTGATCGAAAACAAGATCATAACTTCTGATTCCATCGTTCTCTCCATTAGACCAGGAGAATGGGGAGGAATAATCGCACACAGACGGTATGCGTTCGCTAAAGCATGCAACACCCCGCTTTCCAACAATCGAAAACTCTCTTCCACTGATAAAACAATCACCTTTTCTTGACTTCGCGGCTTCTTTTTCGGTAAACGTCTGTGAAATTCTGCATAATATCCATTCTCCTGTAGGGCCGTTAGTAAATAATCATCATTTTTTTGGCCACTAAGCTGCAACCATAAATAATGATGTTGAGTTTTCCCCAGCATCAAGGGTTTCCTCCTCTATATGTACATTTAAATAAACGTTTGTTTAAATGTTGGGACCGCGTGCATAAACTGGATTTCCTTACCATCTGCAAATCGTAGCAATGTTTGCTTAAAGCAGCAAGGGGCGATAATCATAAAGTAATCATGAAGCTGAGAAAAAAGACCTGTGTTTATTCAGGGTCAACACTAAAATCTATGGTTGAAAATAGATGTAATCATGATCGATGTAACCGCTACGGAAAACACTACGCTAGCTCGTGTTATTACCATAATTATTCACGGATATCAACGATAGATTTTGGTGAAGACCCTTTATTCATTAAACGAAAACGATGATGGGATTTTCGCCGAAGAAATGGCGGCAACTTTATTTTCCTCCTGGATAGAATCGTAGATTTCTTTCCGGTGAATGTCCACATGTCTCGGTGCGTCTATGCCTAATTTCACTTGATCTCCTTCAACACTGACAATTTTCACTTCGATTCCATCGCCGATTTGTATCGATTCATCATGTTTGCGAGTGAGTATGAGCATGCCGGGAGGAAGACTCCTTTCTTTGCAAGAGTGGATATTGCCGGGAATATTCGCTGTCTTGCAGGATATATTGCTTGCCTTTTTTTACATCCACATTTAAAACAAGGGGCGCCGCCAAATTTGCCGTCGAAGTCTCGAAGGGGTCTTTTATCGTTAGGATTATCCATAAGGAAGCCTGCTTTGTGTCCGTTAACTGCAAGGGCTCGGTAACGGACGCAGGCAACTCTATTTGGTAATCCGGGAAAATAGAAAAGATTTCACAAACGAAAAAGGCAACTTCCGCGGTGTGAACCGATTGCAGTACGTAAAACGGACCTTTGTAATGCTGTAAGATCCAACGTGTTTCGTTTTCAAAGGCCGGTAACCCATTTGGAAAATCAATCACCTCTGATTCAGAGACTTCAATTTCTCCATTGTATTTCGTTGAGATTTTCAAGCTCATCCTTCCTTTCCCTACGCGCGATTACTCTTATATTCTAGCATGTTTTTAAACGAAAAAAAGAAGCAAACCAACGAGGTTTGCCGAATCATTAAGCGTGCATTATCTTAAGAAATCCATCAAACTTGGTTGAATAATCCGTGCACCAGCCGATAAGGCAGCTTGATGCAAACTTTCTTGGGTGACGAGATCCATAATGACTTCGGCGAAATCCGCATCTTCATTGTCAGACATGATCCGGGTCGCGATCTCGTTTTGGTCCCCTAAGCGACCTTCGATCATTTCAACCCTGTTCACCCTTGCGCCGAGTTCCGCTTCAACACGCAATACCTCATCCAAATGCCCGTCAATCGTTGATAAAAAAGCATCGAACGTTTCGTCGGACGTGTCAGGATCTTCGAGTTTGCTTTCAAGTTCTTGTAGATCGGTGAACATCTCCTCATGAAACACTTGATCTGCAGATACGTTAATCGGAACTTCAACCCCATCCATCAATTCGAGTGTTACCTCACCCGTGCCCGTGTCTGGGTCCGGGAAATTTCCTTCCGCAAGATCCACAGGCGGATTCGCTGTATCTGTTCCATTAAAGATATATTTATTGTTTACTTGCGTGTTTGCCAGATCTTCGATATGACTGATGAGCTGACCAACTTCTTCAGCGATCGCCTGCCGCTGGGTTTCATCATACGTATCATTGGATGCTTGTAAAGTAATTTCCCGCATTCGTTGCATCGCCTGATTTACTGTGTCAAGAGAACTGTCAGTACTTTCCATCCATGATTTTGCTTCCGAAACATTTCGTTCGTATTGCTCAATCCCGCGCAATTCCGTGCGATGACGCATGCTGCTCGTTGCCACCACCGGATCTTGGGATGGGTGGTTAATCTTTTTACCGGTGGAAAGCTGTTCCTGTAAGTTTGCGAGTTTACCATTGTTCTTTTGTATATTTATTAGCGTTTGACTGGAAATCATCGACTGCGTGACCCGCATGCGCTCTCCTCCCTTCTTTTATACCGGTGGTAAGCGCCCGCTTTGCCGGAAGTCAGACATCGGAAGCCGGAAATCGGAAGATGCTGAAAAAAGCCTTTCCGACCTGGCCTTTGAAATCTAGCCTCCGCATACGCGGGCGACTAACACCCCGATTCGCGACGCACAGGATGTGACGCTTTTAGCCGACTTCCTTATCCAGAGGGAGAGGAACCCCTCTGATGGAAGTTTTACTTTATCGCCCGACAATGCCCATCTGATTAATGACTTGCTCCAGCATCTCATCAATCACCGTAATCATCCGTGAGGAGGCATTGTAAGCGTGCTGAAATTGGATCATGTTCGTCATTTCTTCATCAAGGGAAACACTGCTTACCGATTGACAGTTCATTTCAATCGTATCGCGGCGCATGTCGGACGTTTCGTTCATGCGACGGGCCTCATGCACTTCAACTGCCATCTCCCCGATGACGCTTTGATAGGCGGAGTCAAAACCGGAGGTTTCTTTTACATTCGCCAACTCCAAAGCATTGGATCCATCACCGGCATTTCCGCTTTGACCGGCGGCAGCAATTAAGTCGGTGTCATCCATTATGTCGTCATTCACACTCAGTACTCCATCATCGAATTCAAAGAATTCATCCAATCCTTCCTCGCCATTTAAATCGTAACCATTGCTGTGAACATCGTTAAAAACGTCTCTGAAACCGCTCATCAAATGATTTAAATCTGTGATCTTATCTTGATAAAGGCCTTCCTCTCCTCCATATCCGAATGCATCCACTAAAGCACCCAACTTTCCATGATGATCACCCAAAAGCTCAAGATCATCCCCGAAGTTGATGCTTTCTACCAAGCTTTCTTCATCATCTTTTTCCACAGCAAGTTCAAGATGCCCTTCATTTCCATTTTCCCCTTGAACAATTGCAACACCATCATCATCCCCGAGGCGATTCCCATCATCGTCAACAACGTAGACGCTAATCCCTCCTTCTGCGGCTGGATGCGTATGCGAGCCCGGATTTTCAGGTTCAACTTCAATGTTGATATACTCGGACAATTCGTCAATGACACGGTCGCGTTGGTCATAGAGATCGTTCGGTATTTGCCCTTGGGCTTCGATTTGGGCAATCTCTTCATTTAAATCATGCGTTTGTGTCAGCAGCCCATTGACAACTTGTACGGAAGTGTCTATTTCATCCCCTATCCCGCGCTTATTCGTTTCCAGGGACCCTACCATATGATTATATGTATCGGCAAGCGCCGCGGCGCGCTGAGCGGTAATCTCCCGGGCACTGGCATCATCAGGGTTTGCTGACAGATCGTGTAATGATCCCCAAAATTCGTCCATCGCTTCTGCCAATAGACCGGTTTCGGATTGTTCATTCATAACTTCTTCGATACGCTCCATAGAGGTTAGCTTTTGTCCCCAGTATCCGGCATTTGCATTCTCCCCCCGGTACTGCGCATCAAGAAAGTGCTCTCGAACACGCTCGATATTTTCAACATCCACTCCCGTCCCTACTTGGCCGGGGATGGAAGGCGCGTTTTTGCCGGGGGCCGGATAAGCTTGGGAGGCGTTGAAGTTCACACGCTGACGTGTATACCCTTCTGTATTTGCATTGGCAATATTGTGGCCGGTCGTTCTTAAAGCTGATTGTTGGCCCATTAATCCTTTATATGCAGTTTGTAGTCCATGAAACGTAGAGGTCATTGCTTATGGAAGCCTCCTTTATGTTCTTCACGCCCTGGAATCGAACGTCGAAAACCGTTCGTGCTCATTCGTTTTCTTCGTATTGGCAGCCGATGTATACATCGTATAATCTTCAAATCGGATGGCATCCAACATTGCACTTACAAACGCGAGACCATCATTCAACAACTGCTGATTGAGGTTATTTTTAGCTTGCAAATGTCGGATTGCCGTCTGTAACCTCTCCCGTTGCTTCTCAACTTCCAAACGTTCTTTCTCCGGCACATAAGAAACCCACTGCATCATGGGAGCATCCGCCTCAAGATGTGGGCAGTGATGGTCAATGAACGTTGTAACGACACGTCGTCGTTCCTTTTCCAATTGCCGTAGTGTCCGCGCTTCCCCTTGTTCAAGACGCACAATTTCTTCGAGGGCTTTACGGTCGGATCTTTGAATGGCTTTCGTTTTCTTTCCGGCGAGTGTTAACAAGTACTCGTGGTGGTGAATCAGGTTTTCAAGGTTTTCTTTCAATGCTACAATTTCATTCATTTGCCGTTATCCCCGTTCATTCCAATATTGGTAGAATTGATGGGCGACCGCTCGTTCATCCACCCGGTATTCGCCCGCGTCTATTTGTTTCTGCAGCGCATCCACCTTTGCTTTGCGGGTTGCATCGATACCCGAGTGTTGCATTTCTTTTGCCGCTTGAGAAATTTCTACTTGATCTTGTTTGGCTTCTCTCGGGTTTTGGTGCTTTTTTACTTGCTCTGTTGCGTGTTGATAAGTCTGATGGATTTGATTGTGCGGATGAATTTTCATTACTGGCACCCTTTCATTCATTTTCTCGTGAATGAAGCCGTTTATTAACATAGACATTTTCCGTGTATGTCTTTTTTGTATCGTTTATATTCGCGATATCTCCTTGCAACTCAGTTTCACACGATTTACATAGTCGGCTATTACGGGTAGCATCCCCGCAAAACGCGCAGAGTATATGAAAATTGGGGAAGTCCGCGAGTTGTAGCCGTCCTTCGCGAATAAATTCCAGTATTTCAGTCTCTGAAACACCGGTGTGCACCGCCGTTTCCGATATTGTCGATTCCCTGTTTGCTTTCTTTCTTAAAAATTCATAAACCTTATCAAAACGCTTTTCTCTCGATCGACAACAACGATCACATAGAGAAATAACCATTTTTACATATAGCGCCCCACATTCCGGACAGTTCGCAAGCTCTGTCATCGTTGCTCCCCCAAACATGATTGTATATATCATATCGGTAACTTTTCCATTATGTTTAACGGGTTCTTTCCATTTCATAAAATTTTAACGGTGAGCGCGCCTCTCGCGTTTTGTCTTGACTTCAGCCCTATTCCGGATCGCCATGGAGTGGTTATGGTGACACTACACGAGTGACGACAGCCTTTTCGGTCTTCATGAAACGGTCATGACGACCGGGATCATTCGATACAGTGATTTTCGGCCATCATGAAGCAACCATGGTGACCGTAAACAGGGACCGAGCACTTTTTCGGGTTCCATGAAGTGTTCATGACGACCGAACATGAGAGCCAATCGTTCTTTCAGTCGCCATGAAGCAGCTTTCAAACCCCCGTTAACCTCTGGCGACCGTTAGCGCGGATACTTGTTTCGCGCCTTGTTCCAACAGAGGGATGGCAGCTTTGCGCAGGGTAGTTCCGGTTGTATAAATATCATCGATGAGCAACATATGTTTACCTGCCACACGCGCGGCACCCCCTTGGAAGGAAAAAGGACGAGCGTGACCGCGCAATCGTCCTCTGCGGGATTGTTTGCTTTGCTTATCCTCATCCACTACCCTCGCCAGGCAAGCATTGTAAGCAACCGGCAACTGCTCTGCCAACACTGCCGCTTGATTAAACCCCCGCTCCAAAAGACGCTCTTCACTCAGCGGAATCGGTACCGGTATCGCTCCTTTAAAATCCTTCAAGTATGTTTGTTTTAACGGTTCCGTAAATACGCGTGCAAGCGCTACGTCCCCACGATATTTATATATACTTATCAATTCTTGCAAATAGTCGTCATAGGAAAAAAGAGAAACATTTCGCACAAGCAAACCGGACCAGTGCCTCGTTCTTTCCCAACGCCGGCAATCCGCACAGCTTTCGGTCCGTGCCAGCGGACGACTGCAATACAGACACCACGGAGCTTTCAACGGTCTCAATTTGCCTTGGCACGTGTCACATAAATTCTTCTGTCTCCATGAAAATAACGCTTCCCAACTTGCATTTGCATTCAATGGCTGCAAACACTGCAGGCAACGGTTACGTACCATTTTCACGTCCAGCCCCTCCATTCATGGCCAAAATCTGTTTCCTGCAGCGATGCATCGCTTTTGTTTTCCCATAGTGAAAAAAGGTCACCTTGCCATCCGGGTCCTCGGCACTCCGGCCTGCCCTCCCGGCAATTTGCACAAGTGCAGATGCTGTGAACACGTCATCTTCCGCACCAAGAATCGCCACATCAATTCCATAAATGGTGACGCCTCGTTCTAAAATCGTCGTTGTAATTAACAAAGGCATATCCCCATTCCGAAAATTTGCAACAATTTCTTTGCGTTCCGGGTCTCCAGCGTGAACACTTACAATCGACGGCTCTCTTTGCTGCAAGACCATGCATAGCTCCTTGGCCGTTTGGACACTCGGAACGAAAATCAACGCTTGTCTTTTTGATGCCAGTTGTTGATCGGCCCAGTCCGAAAAAACCGCGGGTAATCGCTCTCGCAAAAGTGCCTTCCGCCAATCCCCGCACCATTGAAAACTCGGAACCGGTAACGGGAATCCATGAAAGCGTCGATTGACGCGGGTGACCGCATCCTTCTTTTCGCATCTTTTCCGTAATCGATCATCCGGAGTAGCCGTTAAATAAATCGTCGCCGCACTCTTTTTCGTCGCTTTTTTGACTGCATAAGCCAAGCTTTCGTCAAAATGATAAGGAAACGCGTCCACTTCATCAATGATGGCAACATCAAAAGCATCTTGAAAACGCCGCGTTTGGTGGGTCGTGGCCACAACAAGTTGGCCATAGGACAAGCGTTCCTCACTGCCCCCATATAAGCCGACCAGCGCCGTCGTCGGAAACGCCTGTCTCAAACGAGGCAAAAGTTCAAGGACAACATCCGTTCTTGGCGTAGCAATGAGCACCCGTTTTCCTTCCTCGAGCCCACGGGCAATTCCGGGAAACAACATCTCGGTTTTCCCGGCACCGCACACCGCCCAAACGAGCAGTTCTGTGGATCGGGATTGTTTAATCGCTTGGGTAATACGGTCAGCCGCACGTTGTTGCAAAGGTGACAGTTCCCCTCGCCAGGCCAATATGTCCACACGCGCTTGTTCCCCGTTAAAGGCCGGGCCTTCCCATGTGAAGAGCGGGGTGCACGTCGTTACACGCCCCATCGAAATACAAGCACGGCAATAGAGGCAAACATCGCCGCACCACGCGCATGAATAATGGGCAAACCAATGCTTATGGTTGTTGCCGCAACGGACACATTTCAAACGTGGACGGATATGGATCCCCGCTTGCATATGCACATAACCTCGCCGTATAAAGGGCTCCAATTTTTTATATGAAAAAGGGAGTTCATCGGGAAGCAACGCACGTCCGTTCAATAATTTCCGGACCTCATGCCAGTTCGGCAGATCGTTGATGGAGAATTCCGGGATGGGGGCTTGCGGATCGTTAAGCTTCGAAATCGGAGTCGGATCTGTTTGAATCTCATCATGATCGTTTACACAAATAAGGGGGAGGACAACCGGGGAGCGGGTATCACGAGGCGTAACGAGAACAACTTTCATCAATTGGCTCCTTTAAAATAGAGGTGAGAGACTTTTCCCACCTCTATCATTTATTTCTTATACCAAGTGAGTCCGAGGGACTTTTCGCCGAGATGCGTTCCGATCACCGGACCGAAAACGCCGAGGTCAATTTCAAGGTTATCGTATTTTTTATCGAGGGTGGATCGTATTTCTTCCGCCTTTTCGGGGACATTGGCATGAACGACGGTTGCTCGGACCGGTCCATCCGCGGCGTCTTGCTCCAATAATTCCATCACCCGTTTAATGGCGCGTTTTTCGGTACGTACTTTTTCAAAAGGGACAATGACTTTATCTTTAAAATGAAGAATTGGCTTTATTTGCAAAGCACTGCCGAGGAATTTTTGCGCACCGCTCATACGGCCTCCTCGATGGAGATGATTTAGATCGGCAACGATAAAGTAGCCGGCTAACGTATCACGAATGGATGTCAACGTTTCAAAAATTTCATCAACCGTCTTCCCTTCCCGGGCAAGTTTTGCCGCTTCCACTGCATAATACCCTTGGGCACTGCAGCTAATTTCGCTGTCAAACGGGTAAACGTTAACATCTTCTATTGAACGGGAAGCGGCTACAGCCGTTTCAAATGTTCCGCTAATCCCGCTTGACAAGTGAAACGAAAGGATCGAGTCAGATGATTCTCCCAGTTTTTCGTACAGATCAATAAACTCGCCGATGGAGGGTTGCGAAGTCGTTGGCAGTTTTTCGCGGGCACGCATTTTGCCGTAAAACTCTTCCGTTCCCATCTCCGTTTCCCGGATCGTCTCTTGATCAAATACGACACTCAACGGAATAACGGATATCTCGTTCTCCACTAATGTCTTCTCATCCAAGTACGCGGTACTATCCGTTACGATTGATATTTTTGGCATAATGACCCCACTTTTCGGTTCCATGTTTGTCTCTATCATAGAACGGGTAATTCGAGGACGCAAGCGAGGGATTAACGCACTTTTACCCAGCCTTTTTTAATGGATTCAACGACTGCTTGTGTACGGTCATTCACATTCATTTTTTGTAAAATATTGCTAACGTGGTTTTTGACGGTTTTTTCACTAATATACAATTCTTCTCCTACCATACGGTTGCTATAACCGTCAGTCATTAACTGGAGCACATCGCATTCCCGCCGGGTTAGAATATGCAAAGGTTTACGATATTCAATCTCTTTGTAGCTCACACGCCCGGTGGAATGATCCCCATCGTCGCTCGCGAGCCTGCGGTATTCTTTAATTAAATTATGGGTAACTTTTGGATGGATATAGGCACCGCCGGCACCGACTACTTTGACTGCCTCGATCAACGCGTCTGCATCCATTTCCTTTAATAAATAACCGGCTGCCCCTGTTTTTAAGACATGGGTGACATATGCTTCATCATCATGAATGGAAAGAATCAATACTTTAACATCGGGAAACCGTTCAACCAGGTTTCGAGTAGCCTCAACACCATTTACTCCCGGCATATTAATGTCCATTAGTACAACATCCGGCCGATGTTGAGCGGCAAGCCGGGTTGCCTCATTCCCGTCATCACCTTCAGCGACAATTTCTAACTGATCTTCCATCTCGAGAATACGTTTAACGCCTTCCCGAAATAATTTATGATCGTCGATGAGTATAAGTTTAATTTGTCCTCGTTCAGCCATCTTGCCCACCCTTTCCAGTTTATCTGTTTTGGCGTTTATCAATAGATCTATCCAGTATTAATCGGTACGATAATTGTGATTTTGGTTCCTATTCCTTTGGCTGATTCAATCTTCAGATCACCTTTGAGCTCGTTCACCCGTTCTTTCATGCCGATAAGACCGAATCCGGGCTGTGATGATTCTTCCGGATCAAATCCCCGGCCATCATCATGAATGATCAAATGAACTTGTGTTTCGCACATCTCGGCTTTCACTGAAATTTGCTTGGCATTCGCGTGTTTGAGTGCATTTTGGACTGATTCCTGAACTAGCCTGAACAAGGCTACTTCCATATTTACTTCCATTCTGTATTCATTGCCGTGGAGAACAAAGCGAATATCTGTCTCATCTTGTTCATCCGCAACGCCGTCCAAATACTTTTTTAACGTTGGAATGAGCCCCAAGTCGTCGAGCGCCATGGGCCGAAGATCATAAATGATACGCCTTACTTCGCCGAGGCTGCCTTTAATCGCTTCACGGACGTCCTGTATTTCATTTAATGCAGCATCGATGCCGCGCTCGTTGTAGACTCGGCCAATGATCTCGGAACGGAGAAGCACGTTCGCCAACAATTGCGCGGGCCCATCATGGATCTCCCTCGCCACTCGCCGGCGCTCTTCTTCCTGGGCTTGAATGATTTTTAGCCCAAATTCTTGTTTTTCTTTTGCCTCTTCGACTATTTCCCCAACCTCACGCAAATCGCCATCCAGAAAATTGTGCACAACCGATACTTGTCCCACAAGCAACTCTGCGCGCTTCAACGTTTCTTCCAACTGTAACAGCTGGCGTTCAATTTGATCTCGCCTTTCCCGTAACTGTTTTTCTTCATTTTCCATGACGGCGAGTTGGAGACGATACTCATTTGCATCATCATACACTTTTTTGGCTTCTTCATCGGAATATGTGTTAAAATCACGGTTGATTGTGGCGAGACGATTGCGTGCTAATTTCGCTTGACGTCGTTTTTCATCTGTTTGTTTAATAATTTCAGACACTTTATGGACCGTGTCCCTGAGCTCGCTTTCCAATGTTTCATACTCGCGCCTTGTTTGTTCACATATTTCGAAAATCTGTTCTTTGCTGTTTAGGATCGTGTCCTTCATTTGTACGATGATATTTTCTAAGGTTTCCTTTTGATTTTTCAAGCTGTACCACCAGCCTTGCCGAATCTAATGTTTGACATCAACGCTTGATTCGATATGATTATTTTAGCACATTCTTAGATGATAAAAGCCATTTGGAAATAAAAGTTTAAGAAATCACATATTGTGCCAAAATTCCGGGCAACTCCCTCGCTAATCTGACATTACCATTTTTTAAGGATTTCAGCTATTACAAAGAGATTATAATGCAGTTACAGATAATAGAAATCAAGGAGGGGTTCGATGTATCAATCGTACTATACCATAAAAAATGATGGCATATATGAACAAACGATCAAAAAGTCAAGGTTCATTGCCCACATGCAAAGGATTCAGGACGAAAACGACGCAAAGGCCTTTATTGATGAAATTAAAAATAAACATCCCAATGCCACTCATAACTGTTCCGCATACGTGGTCGGGATGGGAAATGAAACGCAAAAAGCAAATGATGACGGAGAACCGTCGGGAACAGCCGGTGTTCCAATGTTAAATGTGTTGGTTAAACAGGAATTAAAAAATACAGCCGTTGTCGTTACACGTTATTTCGGGGGGATTAAGCTGGGCGCCGGTGGATTAATACGCGCGTACGGAAATAGCGTCACCGAAGCCGTTAACTATATAGGAATCGTACATCGACAGCCGATGCAGAAATATCGTTTAGCCATTGCTTATGAACTTCTCGGAAAAATTGAAAATGAACTGCGGGAATCTCCTTATAAGTTGGTATCCAAAGATTATGGCACACATGTTGACATCCATGTCGCCGTAGACATGAATGATAAGGAAACATTCGAAAAATGGATCATCAATACTTCCAACAATCGTGTAACGATCACCGTATCAGGAACGTCATATATGGAAAAGGACATTTGACTACATGTTCGACAAATTTCCCGGGAAATAAAATTATTTGTCGATATTTCCAATCTATCATTTACTTTTACTACACTCTTCTTGTAAAATAAGATCGTATGCTATAAGCAACATCCGGATAAATTCCCGGAAGGAGACAATGAAATGCCAAAAAAAGAACCTTCCAGAACGATGCGGCATCGACGAAAAAAAAGACGAAATAAAAAATTAATCTTTACTTTTGCAGCACTTATCGGTTTGGTCATTGTCGCCGCAGGCGGTCTCGTGTTTTATTTCATTACACAGGCGAGCAATCTCGTGGAAGAGACACAAAGTCCTCTAGAGCGGGGAGAACATTCGGATATGCGAGAAGTTGCCGTAGACCCCGATGAAGATAACATCTCCGTTTTATTTCTCGGGACCGACAATCGCGATGGCGACCTGGACGGATTGTCCGACGCGATTTTATTGGCAACGTTTAACCGGGACGAAGGATCGGTAAATGTGATCAGCATCCCGCGGGACTCCTATGTGCAAATCCCCGGACGTCCAACCCAAGATCAAATTAACCATGCCCACGCCTTTGGCGGAACGGATATGGCGATTGAAACGGTGGAAAACTTGCTCGACGTTCCTGTCGATTACTATGTAACGTTAAATTTTGATGCCTTTATGGATACGGTCGATATATTCGGGGGAATAGAGGTAGATTCACCTTTTGCTTTCACTGAACAGAACGCGGACGGAGATATGGACGCGATTGAAATTGATGAAGGTCCCCAAATTTTAGATGGAGAAGAAGCTCTTGCTTACGTGCGCATGAGAAAACAAGATCCTGCCGGTGACCTTGGACGCGGGGAACGGCAACAAGAAGTGTTGGGAGCTTTAATTGATGAAGCCACCTCCCTCTCTTCAATTACAAACTACAATGAAGTGTTTGAACGTCTACAGGAAAATATGAACATGAACATGTCCTTCAATGAAATCCTTGGCCTTCACACTTACGCGAGTGCTGTGAATGAGATCGAGTACCATCAATTGGACGGTGAAAATTTCCGCGAGAACGGCGTTGATTACTACCGGGTCGATGACACAGACCTCGCGAACACACAGGTGATGCTAAAACAGCATCTTGAACTGGAAGAGGAACCTAATCCTGACGCGAACGAAACAATCAATGCCGAGGAAAGTACGGAACCCCAATAATCTACCCTCCTGCTCTTCCTTTGAGGAGCAGGCTTTTTTATTCGTTTCCCATACTCTTGATTGGGTTACAAGGTATGGTAGAATGGGACAAGATTATGGCGGAAAGGCCTCCTTTCCACTGAACCCGATCTTATAGACGTTTTTATTTTATTGGAAACAGAAAGTAGGTCAATCAGCATGAAATTAACAATCGTAGGCACCGGATACGTGGGACTCGTCTCAGGTGTATCCTTTGCCGAACTTGGGAATGACGTCGTTTGTGTCGACAAAGATGAGCGTAAAATTGAGCAGCTCAAAAAAGGGATCAGCCCGATCTATGAAGAAGGGTTGGAACCTTTATTGGAAAAAAACATCCATAACGGGAAGATCCATTTTAATACCGATTTAGGCGAATCCGCTTCCGACAGCGATATTATTATGATTGCCGTAGGAACGCCTCAAGCGGACGATGGCTCCGCCGATCTTTCTTTTGTATGGGCAGTTGCTGAAGAACTGGGAGATGTTCTTCCGTCAGATAAACGCACGGTCGTCGTCAATAAATCCACCGTTCCGATCGGAACCGCAGAAGAAGTGGAAAGCATTATCCGGGAAAAAAATAGCCGTGTCGACGTCGCGGTATGTTCCGTTCCGGAATTTTTACGGGAAGGTTCTGCCGTCAAGGACACCTTCAAGCCCGACCGTATTATCATCGGCACAAATGTGTCTTGGGCAAAGGAGCGGCTCATCCAACTGCACGCGCCATTGGCCGATGCCGAACAAATCATCACCACATCTCCGCACAGCGCGGAAATGATTAAATATGCTTCGAATGCCTTTTTGGCAACGAAAATCTCTTTTGTTAACGAAATCGCGAACATATGTGAAGCGTACGGCGCAAATATTGACGAAGTAGTCCAAGGGGTTGGCGCCGATCGCAGAATCAGCCCCCACTTCCTAAACGCCGGGCTCGGGTACGGCGGGTCTTGCTTTCCGAAAGACGTACAAGCGCTTATTGCTTTGGCAAAGGATAAAGATTATGAAGCCAATTTGTTAAGGTCTACCACCACCATCAACGCAACACAACGATTAAAGCCTGTAGAAATTTTACGCCAACGATTCCCGGAAGGGTTGGGGGATGTGAAAGTGGCTGTACTCGGACTGGCTTTTAAACCGGGGACAGATGATATGCGGTACGCACCCTCGATCGATATCATCCATGAACTCGTCAAAGCCGGCGCTGACGTGCATGCCCATGACCCGATCGTTTTGGATGATGCGGCACCGTTGCTTCCCAGAGCGGTTTCGTTGCACGAGAACATCGAACAAGCATTAGCGGACGCGGATGCCATGGTGCTCGTCACCGAGTGGGATGCATACAAACAATATCCGGCCGCCGACGTTTCCTCTGCAATGACCGGAAAAATCGTCGTTGACGGCAGAAATGCACTCGATGCGAATATGTTTAAAGAGCAAGGGTTTGACTATTACGGAATTGGGCGTAGATAATGCACATATGATTAAAAAATCCAGGCTAATGCCTGGATTTCTTTTTTAAGAGGCGCAAGTGTACGCCCGACCTTAAATATCCAACTGTCTGATATAAGCTTTCAGGTCTTCGCTTAAATCTTCGCGATGGAGTGCAAAATCAAGGGTTGCTTGGATAAAGCCAAGTTTATCCCCGACATCATAGCGGTCTCCGTCGAATCGAAACGCATTCACTTCCTGTATGCCGGCCAGTTTTTTGATCGCATCGGTAAGCTGAATTTCATTCCCGGCGCCGGGCGGCATTTCTTCCAAAATCGGCATAATTTCAGGCGTCAATACGTATCTGCCCATAATCGCCAACGTCGATGGGGCTTCTTCTTGTTTCGGTTTTTCTACAAGATCGGTCACATTGACAATGCTCGAATCGGTTCCATTTGCAGCCGAAACGATCCCATAGCTTGAAACCTTGTTCTCCGGAACATCTTGCACACCTAATACGGACGCCTCGCTGTCCTCATAGATTTCCATAAGCTGTTGCAAACAAGGTTTCCCTTCGGAACGGACGATATCGTCCCCGAGCATCACGGCAAATGGATCATTACCGATAAATGTGCGCGCACAGGCAATGGCGTGCCCAAGCCCTTTTGGTTCTTTTTGGCGGACGTAATGGATACTCGCCATGTTAGAGATTTTTTTTACTTCCTCCAACCGTTCCCACTTTTCGCTTCGTTCCAACGTCTCTTCCAATTCATACGATTTGTCAAAATGGTCTTCAATCGCTCGTTTTCCGCGACCGCTGACGATAAGAATATCCTCGATCCCAGACTCGATGGCTTCTTCCACTATGTATTGGATCGTTGGCGTGTCAACAATCGGCAACATTTCTTTTGGCAATGCTTTACTCGCCGGCAAGAATCGTGTGCCAAGTCCCGCCGCCGGAATGACTGCTTTTTTTACTTTCATCAAAGATCCTCCCCTCCCTTCCATTATATGATGCAATGTGCCATTGCTTCAAATAAACCCCTTCCCGTGAAAAAATTTATAAATCTTTCGGATTATCTATTTAAAATATACCGGGACGTATGTTATAATTATTTTGACTCCATGAAAGGAGGTTTGCAATGGAAAGAAAATGTACTAATTAGCACCGCTTTCTCAACTCCGAACCGTTTGGCAGCATTCCCCTCCGCTGTCATACACCCACCCTTTCAATTCCCATTACAACGTTTGTCCTACAATTGCATACAAGAAGGGTCGTGAAAGTTTGTTAAATCAAGTGACGTTGAT
This sequence comes from Salicibibacter cibarius, assembly GCF_016495725.1. Lineage (NCBI taxonomy): Bacteria > Bacillati > Bacillota > Bacilli > Caryophanales > Bacillaceae > Salicibibacter > Salicibibacter cibarius. The sequence continues at coordinate 4,298,676 of NZ_CP054705.1, forward strand.
TGGCCGTTTAACGAAAGACCCAGAGCTCATGTTCACAAATTCCGGAGTCGCTTATGTAAAATTGTTCCTTGCTGTGCAGCGCCCTTTTAAAAACAATGAAGGGATAAACGATGTTGATTTCATCCCTTGTACCATTTGGCGAAAACGTGCGGAAAATACGGCAAATTACTGCCACAAGGGCTCGCTCGTAGCTGTAACCGGCCGTATCCAGATACGACAATTTACGAACACAGAGGAAGAAAAAGTATTTATCACGGAAGTCGTCGGTGAAGATCTGAGATTTCTGAAACTTGAATCCAACCGGAGGCAACAAGAGCAGCAAGAAGCAAAAACGAATCAGCCATCTTGACAAAACAACAACAGGCGTACAGCAACTAACCACTCAATTTAAAATAATCTCCGTATAATTGTACGCCGGGGACTGCATCGGGGCTCTCTCACAAGATATCCCAACTGTCCCAATCATTTCACAAAAGAGGTTGAGCATGCAAAGGGCTGTTACAATACAACCGGAACTGATCGTTTCCCCTAACGGTCACATACAGATAGACATCATCGAACATAGCCTGCGCATATCAACCGTTTCGGTGCCGGTTTCTCCTCGGTCGTTTCCTACGCTTCATCGCTTCAGTACCCACGCAATATCCCTCAACAGAAATAAATCTCTTCGATGGCACCACCGCCCCGGGTGTGTAGGGGCGGTTTTTTGGTTTCGTTTAATGAAGTTACACCTTGAAAACATTTTACTTTGTCGGAAGCAAAATGAAGGGGCGAGTCACATGTCAGTAACTGCACAAAACTGGGGCAATAGCTTCGGTGTACGTATACCCAAAAATATATCATAAAATTTGAAATTTTTAATGGCACTGAATTGGAAGTAAGCGAAGACGGCAACGGCATTATTATAAAGCCAGTAAGCAATGACCCAACATTGGAAAAATTAATGGCAGGTATAACGAAAGAAAATCAACATGCAGAAATTGACTGGGGAAAGCCGGAGGGGCATGAACAATCAGCTCATAGACCCCGGTATTGTATTATCCCCTAAGCTATTAATTAGATTACCGGATCACTTAGTAATAACTGGGGTGATTTTGACAGATCAGGTAAAACCGTTGATTGGAGATCAAAACATTTGATTATAAAAGGACATGCGCCGGGCGAAATAACAACAACTTGTTTACAAAAGTATATACGTTCTTGCAACCGTTTATTGCATTTCAGGTGTTTTTTTGCCCGTTTCAGAAACAGTCATTTACTGTGCCGATTTCTCTCCCGTTACCTACGCTTCATTGTCCACGCAATATTCTCAACAGAAATAAACCCCTTCATTGGCACCACCGCCCCCGGTCCCCTGAGCCAGATTCCCTCACTGTTTTTCCTAACGCCTGTATTTGGATACGCTTTTTAGATTTTGTCGCTACCAAAGTTCAAACAATCGAGGATCGAACATTTTGTTAGTCATTACACGTGGTTAGACGTTCCAACGGTCACGGTTGGAGTACTTTTTCAGGCTGAAAGCCGTCGTTCATGTCCCAACGGCTGCTTAGATACCCTTGGATGGATTTATCACCTTTGTTCGGGCGCTAACTGTGCGGTTAGATACCCTTGGAACAGTTTTCCCTCTCTGTTCGGGTCCTAAATTGTTGTACTTTGATTTTATCTTGATCCTCACGTAAAATCTTTTCCGTTTAGGCATGTTGTCACTATTACTTACACGCTTCCAACAAGATCGATTCCCCGTCAAACGTGCGGACGTGGCCATCATCTTCATACCGAATGTTAAATTTCTGCTGAATCGACGGTGGGGCTTCGGCCAATAGCTGCTGTAACATTCTTCTTGTATCAGCATCGACGTCAAGCCGCTCGCACCAATCTTGGAAATCGAACGTTTTCCGGAATCGTTGCATATGTTCCACGGTAAAACCGGCCTTTTCTATTTTCGCGATCCATTCGCTCTTTTTCCAGGCCCGGACATGGCTTGGATCGCGCAGCTTTTCAACTTTATTATAAAACGTGTCAAACACGTCTGCTTCCGGGGCCGTATTATCCAACAAGAAAAAAGAGCCTCCGGATTTCAACACCCGAAAGGTTTCCCGCAAAAATACGTCCGGCCGGGAAAAATGATGAGCAGCGATGCGACATGCCGCTCCATCGAATGCTTCATCCACATATGGAAGGCTTTCAGCATCTCCTTCGGCGAAACGAACATTTTCATGTCCATTTCCGCGAATGAACGCTTCTGCCGATTGCAACATTTCCACGGTTACATCCATAGCGATGACTTCTTTTGCCAGTGGTGCCAAGGCATTGCTCACATGGCCGCCGCCTGTGGCAATGTCAAGCACCGTTTCATTACCGGTAAGATCGATGGTTCCTGCCAATGCCTGCAAATCTTTCCCCTTCGCATGCAGAGCGCTATTGACATATTTTTCTGCTGAGGCGGAAAATGTTTTTTGGACCGCTTTATGATTGTCTTTCATCTTTTAACGTTCACCGCCCGAAATAACCTTTGTAAGGTTTGCCATTTCAATCGCGGCAGTTGCCGCTTCCGCCCCTTTATTCCCTGCTTTTGTGCCGGCACGCTCAATCGCTTGCTCGATGGTTTCCGTCGTGATCACGCCGAAAATAACCGGTGTATCGTAGGAAAGCGACAGCGACGAAACGCCTTTCGAAACTTCGTTGCACACGTAATCAAAATGAGGCGTTGAGCCGCGGATAACGGTGCCGAGCGTAATAATTGCATCGTACTGTTCAGTTTTTACCATCTGTTTTGCGGCAAAAGGAATTTCAAAGGCACCAGGCACTTTGGCGACATCAATGTTTTCCGGGCTCGCCCCGTGTCGAACCAACGTCCCTTTTGCGCCTTCAAGAAGTTTGCCGGTAATGAATTCGTTAAAGCGACCGACGACAATGCCTATTTTTACATCTGTTGCGACCAAGCTTCCTTCAAATGTTTCTCCCATGATAAACCTCCTAAAATTCAAGCAAATGCCCGAGCTTATGAAATTTTGTTTGCAAATAAGATTCGTTGTGTTCCAATGGGGGCAGTTGCAGGCCGATGCGTTCATCCACATTTATGCCATAGCTTTCGAGCCCGCTGATTTTCCATGGGTTATTCGTTAACAGGCGTACCTTTTCTACTCCCAGGTCCCGCAAAATTTGTGCGCCGATCCCATAGTCGCGCAAATCAGCGGAATAGCCGAGCTCTTCATTGGCATTCACCGTGTCGTACCCCTCTTCTTGCAATTTGTATGCGCGTAGTTTATTCATAAGCCCAATGCCCCGGCCTTCCTGGCGCATATAGAGCAAAATGCCCCGGCCTTCTTCTTCAATTTTTTCAAGCGCCGCGTGCAGTTGTGGACCGCAATCGCAGCGTTCAGATCCGAAAACATCACCGGTCATGCACTCCGAATGAATACGAACGAGGACCGGGGCTCCGTCGGCAATATTCCCTTTGACGAGCGCAATGTTTTCCTGCCCTTCGTCTGCATCCGAGTACCCGACCGCACGAAAAGCACCGAATTTCGTCGGTAGCGCCGTTTCCACTTCACGCTGAACGAGCGAATCATGTTCGCGGCGATAATGGATAAGATCGGAAATTGTAATCATCGGGATACCGTACTCGTCAGCAATGGCTTTCAAATCCGGCACACGCGCCATAGTCCCGTCTTCATTCATAACTTCGCAAATCAACCCGGCCTCCGCGCCTGAACCGGTGGCTCTGGCCAGATCTACAGCAGCTTCCGTGTGCCCCGCGCGCTTGAGCACGCCACCATCCTGGGCCACAAGGGGGAAAATATGCCCTGGCCGCTTAAAGTCGGAAGCTTTTGCCGTATCGGATGCGAGTGCCCGCACTGTTTTCGCCCGTTCCTCGGCAGAAATGCCCGTTGTCGTATCACGATGGTCCACGCTGACCGTAAATGCCGTGCCATGGGGATCCGTGTTGTCATTCACCATTTGCGGGAGCGACAAGCTATTCGCGCGTTCCCGTGTAATAGGGGCACAAATAAGACCGCGGGCGTGTTTGGCCATGAAATTAACCGTATCGGCAGTCGCAGTGCTCGCGAGCGCCACCATATCGCCTTCATTTTCACGATCTTCATCGTCACAAACGACGATGACTCTCCCTTCGCGAAGGGCTTTAACTCCCTTTTCCACCGAATCAAACATTACCTTTCCCCCCTTTCGTTTTCTCGAGAAGTCTACCGATCATTTCTTCCGACTGCTCATCCCTGTTCGTTGGCTGTAGTAATTTTTCTACATATTTGCCGATAATATCCGTTTCTATATTCACATGGTCTCCGACAGATTTACTACCGAGATTTGTTTCTTTAAGCGTATGGGGAATGATCGCGACGGTAAAACGATCAGCATGTTCATGGGCGACCGTCAAGCTAATCCCATCAACGGTTACCGAACCTTTTTTCACAATATAGCGCAGTAAATCATCCGTAAATTTGACCTCAAAATTCACCGCTCCGCTTTCGGTTGTGCGTTTTATGATCTCCCCGACCCCATCGACATGGCCCGCAACGATATGTCCGCCAAAACGGTCCGTTGCAGTCATTGACCGTTCAAGGTTGACCGGATCATTGGGCTTGAGTTGGGAAAGGCTCGTGCTCGCGAACGTTTCTGCCATGATATCTGCTGTAAATTGAGCGTCGTGGATCGAAGTGACCGTCAAGCACACCCCGTTAACCGCGATGCTATCTCCGATCCGTGCGTCTTCCAATACGTGTGCACAACGGATCGTTATTTGCCCGTTTTGACCGGTTTGGACAATGTTGTCGACCACCCCGACTTCCTCAATCAACCCTGTAAACATGATGCATCCCCCTTCTTTGCTGTCGCTGTAATTTTTATATCTCCGCCAACCATTTGCGCATATTCCACCTCAAGCTCCATCGCGGTATCTGCACTGAACAATTTCGGAGCGACATAGGAGATGTAACGTTGAACTTCATTTTCGGCTATAAACGCGGAAATGATCGTTTTTCCACCCTCGACCAGAACGGATTGAATGTCGGCTCGGCCGAGTTCAGCAAGCACCTTTTTAGGCGTTACCGTTGGCAACGAGTTAACACGAACGCCTTTTTGTTCCAACACGGATGCGTTTTTAGATTTCGGGCTTTCTTCCGTAAAAATCCATGTGGGAGCCTTTCCATCGGTTACAAGTTGTGCATCTGACGGTGTGCGCAAATAGCGGTCCAGCACAACCCTGATCGGATTTCTTCCTCCGATTTCCAAACGGGTCGTGAGTGCCGGGTCGTCATCTATTACAGTGCCAACACCTACGAGAATCGCGTCATGAATATGGCGAAGTTGATGAACATCTTCAAGCGCCGCTTCCCCGGTGATCCATGGAGATAGGCCCTTTGGTGTTGCCATTTTCCCATTGAGCGATGAAGCTGTTTTAACGGTGACAAAAGGCTTGCCGGTTTGCACGTAATGAAAAAACGTTGCATTTAGCTTTGCCGCTTTTTCTGCCAGTACGCCTACCTCTGTTTCCACCCCGGCATTCCGTAGCGCTTCGATGCCACTCCCGGCTACTTCCGGATTCACATCCTTTACGGCAACGACGACACGGGCAATCCCAGCCTCTATGATTTGTTTTGCGCAAGGGGGTGTGCGTCCGTGATGATTGCAAGGCTCAAGCGTCACATACATGGTCGCGCCATCTGTACAGCCCTCTGCCATCTTCAACGCATGCACTTCGGCATGATCGCCGCCGGCACCCATGTGAGCACCGGTCCCGACGATTCGTCCATCTTTTACAACGACAGCGCCCACCATTGGATTCGGCGACGTCTGCCCTTCCATCGCGGCAGCCAAATCCAAGGCACGCTGCATATACCAATGATCATTCATGGCAAGCGGCTCCTTTTTTCAGGGACAAAAAAACCCCGGAGTTCGCGGACTCCGAGGTTCGTTTTTTTTGAATGAAGATGAAAGACGAATACACGAATGTATTGCCAATCACGACGCATACATCTCAAGCACGACGATCGCTTGATAATGCGCATCCAAACTTCTCCCATCCAGACTTTCACTGTCGGCTCTGGAGTTCCACCAGATCCACCGTTTTGCAAACGCAAACCGGGTCACGGACTGTCACCGCCGGTAGGGACTTTCACCCTGCCCCGAAGTTTTTTATTAAAATGTTTGTAAACACTTTATCATTATTCATCATGGATCAGCAAGTGATTTGTTTTAAGTTACCAGCTCGCTTCAAAAAACAGCCCTCATCAAAGCTATTTACGAACGCTGTACACTGTTTTGGCGTTTGGCTGATTGAAACACAACATGATGGCGTGTATCATTCTAGGTAACATAATGGAGGGAGCGAGGGAGGATGAACACCGTTCAGCCCATCCGAGAGCCCGCCAAAATTGGGAAGTGAAAGCGCATCTGATGCAAAGCAGCTACCTCATGGGAATCAATACCGGACTTAGGATCAGCGATTTGCTTCATCTCAAAGTGGTGGATATCAAAGGCAGGATCACTTGATGACCCAGGAGGGAAAGACACAGAAGTCGAAACGGGTCCGGATCGCCGAGGCTATTAAGAGGGAATTGGTGCGATATATCGAGGGGAAAAGCGATGAGACGTATGTCTTCGCCAGTCAAAAAAACCCGAAAGTCCCGATCAGCCGCATCCGAGCATACCGAGTGCTAAGGGCGGCGGCCGCAAAGGCGGGCCTGGAGGAGATCGGCACGCATATGCGCAAAACGTTTGGTTATCATTTTTACAAGCAAACCAAAGATGTGGCTTTATTGCAGAAGTTATTCAATCACGCGGCCCCGTCGATCACGTTGCGTTATATTGGCATCAATCAAGATGTGATGGATAACGCCATGGACGATTTCAGCTTATAGAGGGAGGGCGGGTGCAAAGAAAGCTATCCTTATTTGGAGGTGTTATAATGAACGTATTAAAAGTTATTGGGATTGGGATTATTTCACTTGTATGTGTTGATTTATTTTTTAGATTCTTTTTTGAACCATTTCACTATTCTTGGCACATAAGTATATTTGTAATGATTGCTTTTTTTGCTTTATCCCAGTACTTACAAGACCGAAATAAAAGCAAAATAAACAGTGAAAAGTGACCCTATAAGATCTTGAACATGACCTTATAGGGATTCTTTTTCATTATTGATTATCAGGATCCGGTGGTATATCGAGTGGATTATCTGCTATTGGGTTATCCTCATAAGGACACCATATAGTTGCGAGAACGCCGGCACCAAGAGTTCCACATAGAATTGCAGCCCCAGGACCAAGTCCAGCACATGTAATTATTCCCAATGCAGCTGCTTCAGTATTACAAACGAATTCATCGAAAGTATCGTCCTCTTGCTGGGTAGAGATCGACAGAAGCGTTTCGGAAATTTCTTTCTGAATATCTAAATCTGCATTAGTAAGCTCCAAATTAGTGTCTTCGATTGCATCAATTTCTTCACCATCTACATCATAACTCGTCAATGTCGTTGTATCTTCGTATTGGTCTCCCTCAACTTCTGCAAATCCTAATCCAATTAACTCATTTTCACCTTTATCGAAAAGCGCAAATACGTAAACATTGTCTCCTGATTGGCCAGACATATAAAACAAAGAAAACTCGTCTTCATCAGCGTATAAATCTATATCCAACCCTTCAGAAACGGTTAAGCTTGTTTCATCCGAGGGATTGTTGTCGAGGTACACCTCGTGACTTTCAACCAACTCTTTAAACACTTCTTGATCAGATTCATTGGCCTCAGTAATATCTGTTTCAAAAGGCCTTCCTTGAAAATATGCTTCAAATTCTTCCATAGTACCAGGATGAACAGCTTCAAGATCAAGTAAGTTCATGGTTACTGGTCCAGCAATCCCATCAACTTGTTGATCCGTGGCTTCTTGAAAATCCTCAACAGCTCCCTCAGTTTCTGGACCGAAAATACCATCGACATCAATGCTAAGATCGACGCTGTCTTGCTCATTCAATTGTTCTTGAATACGACGAACCAAACTATTCGTATCGCCTTCCTCAACAAGAATGGTTTCAATGAGCTCGTCCATCATTTCAAGGGTATTTGGACCAGCAATCCCATCGACGGAAAGATCATTATCGGATTGAAAGTCTCGAACCGCTTGTTCCGTACCTGGGCCGTAAATGCCATCAATGCCACCGTCAGGTTCAAAGTAGAACCACGTGAGGTCTTCCTGAAGCATTTCGACCCCTTCGCCTTCAGAACCTTCGCCAAACAAAATGGCTTCTCTGAGGGCATTATTGGTTTCCGGTCCGGCAATGCCATCCACGGTCAGCCCTTCTTGGCTTTGAAAATCTTGGACCGCAAGGTCTGTTTCTTCTCCATAAATGCCATCGATGCCATACTCCGGAAGGGCACTGGGATTTTCACGAATCAACTGTTTCTGGACCGTCTCAATGAATCGTCTCCTTGACTCTGCTGTCACTGTTCTGTCGTCAATACTCATGTTTATCCTCTCCTTTTTTGTGGGTCTACTCTTAAAAGAAAAGCAAACGCTATTTTGACAACCACTCTGCAAAATTTTTATTGATTTTCATCGAACCGTTCCTTAAACGTCCAAAAGGATATGGTCTCCATCTCATGGGTAACTTTGATCAAACGAGCACTGATATCCTGTCTCAAATCTTCGCGCTCCTGTGGGGACGTTGCCTTTAACCCCCGCCGAATCCGAGGATCCATATCCTCTAACACGTCCAGAATCAAAGCGTTTTTATCCATAATGTCAACTCCCTTGAAGTTGGGCCAAAGCCTTTCTTCTTGTTTTGGAAACGTTTTGAGGCGTGCAATTTAATATTCCAGAAATCTCTTTATCATTCAACTGGTCAAACGTATAAAAGTGCATCACATTTTTTCGTGTGTCACTAAAGGATCGATAGGTTCGCTGCATGGCTTCGGTTGGTAAAATCTCTGGCACCTCTCGAACGACGGCATCGTCCAATGCCAACTCTAAAGAAGGGGTGTAGTCCCCTTGTTTGAGTTGCTCTTCTCCCTCGGCATCAACAGGTTGATCAAACGTTAGCAGCGATCGTTGCTTTCGCTTCGATTGATCATAGGTGTTGACGTAAAGCCGCGTTAATGTGGCGATATATCGCATCATCCGGACTCTCAAATAGTAAACCTCAAACCGTTGGTCTAACTGATCTGATGCCCACAAATCATTCTGTTCAATCGCTGCCTTTAGGAGGTCCCAATGGTCATCGACGGCCAAAAAAGTTTGGATCACAGGTTCCTGGAAAAAACGGCCATTTTCCTGAATGAACTCGCCCCATTTTTTCTCTCTGTTCTTCATGTTGACCACCCCTTATGATTGATCGTTCTTCTATATAAAGAAAAAAGAGGAAGAAAAAAACAACCATATGAGAACTTTTGTTTGCATTTTATCATATGTTTTCTTCCGTGCCTATATCTCATTTTATTGGTTGTTCAAAGATGAGCTATTTTTCTTTATAGGAAAAGAGAGGAGGAATGGGAATGGAGCAATTGCCCGATTGGATTAGGGGATTTTGGATTTCCAACGCTCATTGCTGTCTATTCACTCGTTCGATTTGAAAAACGGTTTTCCAATAGAACAACCCGTACCAAGGGATTTGTTCATCTATTCTCTAGAAATAACCGCTCTTTTGGTTTAGTCTCCAGGGGTGATTACTTCTTTGCTCTATCGTATTTTTCATCATGACCACTAACGAGGCTACAGCCACGCAAAGCGTGGCTATTTTATATGTAATTACCATGATGGGTCACCTCCTTTCTCCCTGTTTTGTTCAAGTCCTAACACAGAAGCTTTGAAACACCAGGATCCCAAACAAAAGTAAACCGACCACATGCTGAATGACTTGATAAACGCCGCCGGTCATATAGGCAGTCACAAAATCTCAATTAAAAACATCATGGACCTGATGTTTATTCCTTTTATCTTTTTTTTCATAAGTTATGTACGCGTGGTTGTTTTTGCATTTTTTCTTTTTCTTTATATAGAGAACGATCATTTGAAAGGGGAGAGCGTTATGACGGTAACCGTTTATACGCAAACAGGATGTAGCCCTTGTAAACTTTTTAAAATGTGGCTTAAGCACAACAACATCTCTTATCAGGAAAAGAATATTACGGAACATGAAACGTATTTGCAAGAGTTTCGGCATTATGGTGCTTCAGGCATTCCGTATACGATTATTCACCAACAGGATGAGGAAAGAGCCTATGTCGGCGCGACACCAAAACTGAAAAAAGCGTTAAAACAAATGAGCCACTCTCTAAGTTAGGGAGTGGCTCATCATTTGTTATTCCATCATTTCTACATATTCCGGGTTCCCTGTGATATACAATCCACTTCGCAGTTGGTACATCAAGGATCCATTTACGGTTAGTTCCTCTTCAACCGTAAAAATTTCTCCCTCTTGGACCGTCGTATAACGTGCGTCCCAATCCGGTTCATCATAAACCCAAAGGGTATCCGTAATGACTCTAATTTGCTGGCCACTAGGCGACGGTTCTTCTCCATCCTCATCACTGATTTCATTGATAAAGTTACTCCAATCATTCAGTAAATTCGCTGGGCAGTTTTGGCCTGTCCACGATTGATGGGTTACCACATTTTCCAAGGAAATATCCAACTCCGCCATCAAAAATTGGATGAGAGACACCGCCCTTGCTCGGGTCTGTTCGAAATTCCCGTCTTGATTGACACAAAGCTCAATTCCTACCGATTGCTCATTTCCTTCACTTCCCGCATGCCAGCCAACTTCATTCGTGGGAAGATGTTGGATGATGACGGTATCATCCACAGTGTAATGCCAAGAAACTTGTCGATCCTGAGCATCGTCCCCTTTCACATAATCGGCATGCATGGCTGCATCGGCTCCTACGGCTGTATTGGCCGTTTCATGAACCGTTACATGCGTTGGGGTTAAGGACGTTCCTGGACGATTGCTATTAGACGTTGGAATCATGTCTTCGATAATTTCCATGATTATTCCTCTCCTTTGTGGTTGTTGGATGCTTGTAAATCTTGAATGGCATGAGTTAAGCCATCGATCCGTTTTTCAAAGCGCACGAGCAAATAGACGGCAACAAGCGTGGGGAAACCAAAATTCCCTAAAAATATCATCCAATCAGGTAATTGCTCCATTCCCATTCCTCCTCTCTTTTCCTATAAAGAAAAATAGCTCGTCTTTGAACAACCAATAAAATGAGATATAGGCACGGAAGAAAACATATGATAAAATGCAAACAAAAGTTCTCATATGGTTGTTTTTTTCTTCCTCTTTTTTCTTTATATAGAAGAACGATCAATCATAAGGGGTGGTCAACATGAAGAACAGAGAGAAAAAATGGGGCGAGTTCATTCAGGAAAATGGCCGTTTTTTCCAGGAACCTGTGATCCAAACTTTTTTGGCCGTCGATGACCATTGGGACCTCCTAAAGGCAGCGATTGAACAGAATGATTTGTGGGCATCAGATCAGTTAGACCAACGGTTTGAGGTTTACTATTTGAGAGTCCGGATGATGCGATATATCGCCACATTAACGCGGCTTTACGTCAACACCTATGATCAATCGAAGCGAAAGCAACGGGCGATGTTAACGCTTGATAAATCTGTCGGTACTGAGGGAGAGGAAGAACCCAAACGAGGTGATCTCATTCCATCATCAGAACCACCATTGGATGATGCCATTGTTAGAGAAGTTCAAGGCCTTTTACCAACCGAAAACATGCAGCAAACCTATAAAACCTTTAGTGACACACGAAAAAATGTAATGCACTTTTATACGTTTGACCACCTTAATGATCATGAAATTTCCGAAAAGTTAAACTGTACACCTCAAAATGTTTCCAAAACCAAAAGGAGGGCGTTCGCCCAACTTCGGGGAGAGTGACAACATGGACAGAAACGCTTTAATCCTGGAGGTATTAGAAGATATGGAGCCTCGCATTCGACATGGATTAAAGGCGACAACCTCACAGGAACGTGAAGATTTAAGACAGGATATCAGTGCTCGTTTGATCAAAGTAACGAATGAAATGGAGATCGTATCCTTTTGGACGTTTAAGTTACAGAAGCGTGGTCTAACTCCCCCGTCTTTAGACGGGATACGCTTTTAGCCTTGCTTTTCCCTGTCCATACTTAAACTGAGGTGAAAGTATGGATGGATATCGGAAAAGCAGTCATACGGTCTATGATATCAAGTACCACGTAATCTGGGTAACAAAATATAGATATCAAGTGTTGCGGGGAGATATCGCCCACCGTGTCAGGGAATTGATTAGACAGGGGTGCGAAGCAAGGAATATTACGATATTGCAAGGAAGCGTAGGCAAGGACCATATTCACTTGTTGTTATCATGCCCGCCGAGTATCGCTCCGAGTAAAATCATGCAATATCTCAAAGGAAGATCATCGAGATTATTGCAAGATGAATTCCCAGCTCTGAAGAAGAAGTACTGGGGGCAACACTTATGGGCAAGAGGATATTTTTGTACCACCGTAGGAAATGTGACCGAAGAAATCATTAGAAACTATATCGAAAATCAATCAACTGAGAGAAGGGATGATATCTTCGGGATTGATGAATGAGTTCAGTCTCATTTAGTGAGCTTGAGCTTAAGGTCTTTCAGCGGACTTCAGTCTGAACAGCGACTTTCAGTCGCGGACATTTATGTCCAAATCCACCTGCTTTAGCAGGTGGTCGTTTAAGGAACGGTTCGATGAAAATCAATAAAATTTTGCAGAGTGGTTGTCAAAATAGCGTTTGCTTTTCTTTTAAGAGTAGACCCACAAAAAAGGAGAGGATAAACATGAGTATTGACGACAGAACAGTGACAGCAGAGTCAAGGAGACGATTCATTGAGACGGTCCAGAAACAGTTGATTCGTGAAAATCCCAGTGCCCTTCCGGAGTATGGCATCGATGGCATTTATGGAGAAGAAACAGACCTTGCGGTCCAAGATTTTCAAAGCCAAGAAGGGCTGACCGTGGATGGCATTGCCGGACCGGAAACCAATAATGCCCTCAGAGAAGCCATTTTGTTTGGCGAAGGTTCTGAAGGCGAAGGGGTCGAAATGCTTCAGGAAGACCTCACGTGGTTCTACTTTGAACCTGACGGTGGCATTGATGGCATTTACGGCCCAGGTACGGAACAAGCGGTTCGAGACTTTCAATCCGATAATGATCTTTCCGTCGATGGGATTGCTGGTCCAAATACCCTTGAAATGATGGACGAGCTCATTGAAACCATTCTTGTTGAGGAAGGCGATGCGAATAGTTTGGTTCGCCGGATTCAAGAGCAATTAAATGAGCAAGATGAAGTGGATATTTCTATTGATGTTGACGGGAGTTTTGGGCCAGAAACCGAGGGTGCGATTGAAGATTTTCAAGAGGTTACGGACCAACAAGTTGATGGTATTGCGGGGCCTGTAACAATGAACTTATTAGACTTAGAGGCTTTTCATCCATCTACTGAAGAGGAATTAAACCAAGTTCTTGAAGATGAAGGTTATGAAATGGAAGTAGAAGAACAATCTGAAGAAGCAGCACTGAGCTTTGTTGATTTATTGCAATCAAGCGAAGCTTATCAAAATAACCTTCCTTCTGAAGCTAGTGACGAAATTTCTGATCCTGAATTAACTCGAATCAGTAGACAATTTGAAGAGGACGATCAAGAATTCTATCTGCTTTCAGGAAGCTTAGATGAAGAAAATGGTTATATCCATGTTTTTGCAACTTTTGATGAAGATGAGGAAATTCTAAATTTTGGATTTGGAGTAATTGAAGGAGATCTTTATGAAAGCCCTGCTACATTAAATGTTTATGATGTAGATGGAGAAACAGTTGAAGAAGAAGAAGACACTGTACTTGAGTTCACCAATGCAGAACTTGACATTCAAAACCAATTAACTGAAGCAATTTTTGAAGCTAACGAATCTGATATTCGTATTCAGGTTGAAGACCCTTGTGATTTTGCAGTTGCAGCTAGTGCAGGAATTGCTTGTGGTGTTCCTGGCCTTTTTGCCGGAACATTCACAGCAGGTATAGGGTGGTTGGTATTTGCAGGAGTGTGCGGCGCTACTGTAGACGCTGTAACTCCATCTGGTGCTTGTTCCTAAGACTAAAAAGGGATTGTCTCAAAAAAGACAATCCCTTTTTAGTTTAAATTTATGTAAATGAGGAAAAAAATCATTAATTGCGCTAATAATATAATTTAGGGAGAGGGGGGATTCGGTATGAACAAACTAACAGGAATTTTACTCTTTAGCTTATTTCCTGGAATAGTTATGGTAATTATTAATATCATATGGAGTTTAACTCAAAACACTCCTATCACATTTAATTCAATTCTTATATACTTCGTAATAGGCTTTACCATAGGCAGTGTATTAGTAATTTTACGTTTGTTAATTAAAGGGGAACTTTGGAAATAAACTTTGCGTCTTTAAAGCGTGATCCTTATCAGTGTATCGCCAAATGCTGGTATTGCAGGTGGAGCTACGATATGTGGTTTGGCATCAATAGGAACAGGAATTGGTTTTATTGTCATTATCAGTTGTGCTTGGTTTACTGGAGGTCTTATACAATATACATGTGAAGAAGGCTGATTTTATTAAACAAGTTATGAAGGGGGAAAACACTCACAAAAATATGGTTCGGTGCAGTGAGCGGTTTACGCATTGTCAAGCAGCGTATAAAAACGTGCATAAAATCCTCTTTAGAATAAATAAATTGGGAGCGATAGAATCAGCAAGAAAACGCCAGCAATTTTTTAGGCCATGAAACAAACTTATATTCCTGTTACTTGGGATGGGTGTGGCCAATTTGCTTTCTATGACCGGGCACTATTCTACCCTTCCTTGCTATATCCTTCTTCCGCTTCCCGTTTCACTTTCGCAAGCGATGACGTGCCAAGCCCGGCGGTCACTGTCGCCACGTATCCCCCTTCAATTAACGGAGCATTGCAAATCGCGATGTTTCGGCCTTCATACATTTCCTGTACCATTTCCGCGTTCATTTTCGCGCTTCCAATGTCATAAAAAATAAGAATAGCATCTTCCGGATCAATTTCTTTTACGATCGCTTCAATACGGTCCACGCTTGTGCCGATTTCGCCTCCGTCAAGCCCGCCGCAAGCATAGACGCCTACCTCCGGATTCGCTTGTTGCAACAGCTCCCTGGCACCTTCCGCCAACGTTTCTACGTGGGAGATTAAAAGGATCGCCACTTGATTTCCTGCCATTATCCTTCCCCCTCATCCATTGTCTTCGCCAGTGCTTGAAATAAATAAAAGCTGGATACTGCTCCCGGGTCGAGATGCCCCACCGATTTTTCGCCGAGGAGTGCTCCACGCCCTTTTTTCACGACCATACTTTCGGTTTCCTCCATCCCTGTTTGCGCAGCATCCTCGATTTTCTTCCAGTCCGGTTCATTTTCATCAAGGATCGCTGCTACCGGGGACCATACGTCCAAGAGCGTGCCGTCACCGGCTTGGGCTTTCCCTCGCTGGGCAATCCCTTCCACCGCTTTTGCCATCCCTGACATCCACGCCGGGCCGTCCACCTGGTCCACGTCCGTCCAAGCCGTGCCCAAACGCATAAAAGCTGTGCCGTATAACGGACCGGCAGCGCCACCCACGTTAGAGACGAGTGCACTCCCTATTTTTTGCATCAGTTGTGACAACGATAAATCTTTCCAATCATCCAGGTTTTCAACAACTGCCCGAAAGCCCCGTTCCATATTCACACCATGATCGCCGTCGCCGACGAATTGATCGAGCTTGGATAATTCATCTTTATGTTCGACCAACTTTTCCGCTGTTTGCCGCATCCATTGCGCTGCCTGTTCATTATTCATTTTCTCTACCTCCTAATACTGCGTCCATTGAACCGTATGCACAGGCGCCTCCAAGTACTTCGACAATTCTTCATCGAGTGCCAGCAACGTCAGTGACACGCCTGCCATATCCAGGCTTGTCATATAATCCCCGACAAATGTGTGTTGGATATCCCGATTCAATTGCTTCATCACATC
The DNA here is from genome assembly GCF_016495725.1 of Salicibibacter cibarius. Classification (NCBI taxonomy): domain Bacteria; kingdom Bacillati; phylum Bacillota; class Bacilli; order Caryophanales; family Bacillaceae; genus Salicibibacter; species Salicibibacter cibarius. Next base: position 4,314,726 of record NZ_CP054705.1, read on the forward strand.
GTTGGCAAACACATGCTGCTCCATAAGCGAAGTGCTACCCATGCCATTGATCAACAGCGCTAACGGCGCTTCCTCAGGGATTTCTTTTAAAATAGATTTCAGTAAAAGTTGCGCTGTCTTTTCGGACGTCGCCACGTCCCGGCGTTCCATGCCCCGTTCCCCGTGAATCCCAATGCCAACTTCCATTTCGTCTTCGGAAAGATCGAAACTCGGCTGCGCAACCGCCGGTAATGTACAGGGCTTGAGTGCAACACTCATGCTTCGAATCCTGCTCACCGCCTTTTCTGCGACACGCTTCACGTCGGACAAGGACGCCCCTGTTTCCGCAAACGCCCCCGTAATTTTTTGAACGAGCACCGTCCCGGCAATACCCCGCCGTTGTTCAGAATCGTTAACGGCAACATCGTCATTAATGATAACCATCTCTGTTTTGATCCCTTCTGCCTCCGCCATTTCCTGAGCCATTTCACCGTTCATAACGTCCCCATTGTAATTTTTTATGAGAAGCAATACGCCTTCTCCTTGATCAACTGCCTGGATAGCTGCGAAAAACTGGTCTGCGCCCGGTGACGTGAACACCTCTCCGGCGACAGCAGCATCAAGCATCCCTTTCCCAACGTAACCGGCATGAGCGGGCTCATGGCCACTTCCGCCTCCGCTAACGAGGCCGACTTTTTGCGGAGTAAGCGAGCGTCGGACAATGACATCCGTTCCTTCCAAACGATCAATCAAGGTGTCGTTTGCCGCGACAAGCCCGTCCAGAAAAGCAGACACAATCTGTTCAGGGTCATTCATTAATTTTTTCATATAAATCCCTCCGCTCGTAGTATGCATGATATATATACCCGTTAATCAAGCGAGAAAATCGTGAAAAAACGCGTTCACCTACTCGATTTCAGTGAACACGCCATTTAGATCTATTTTTAAATCTGTGAAAATAACCGAGTGAAGAACGTCTGAAGGGCCATACGTGTTTCTTTCCGAATACTTCCCATTAACCAATGGATGCAGGTGGACGAGGTTATGCTCTGTGTCCACAATCTAATATTCCTCCACGCCTGCTTGTTCATAGACGTTAAATTTTTCATTGAAATCCTTCATGGCTGTAGATGGGGACAGAGCTTCCGCTACAAGACTAGGCGGTCCTTTAAAACCTTTTTCGGTAAGCGAAGCAAAATCACATATGACCGACAAATCAAGTTGTACAATTGTGTCCGCTTCTTCATAAGTTTACTCGCGGTCGAGAAACACATCAAATGGGGCGAGGAAAACATGACAGTGATTTCGAAAGTGTTCTTTCAATGCAATGTGTAGTTCACTCAATATGTGTTCAGGCCTTGGGGCTGGCATCATATCATATGGCCGTCCGTGAATAATCTCCCAGCGTCCCCCGCCAGTTTCTCCATTCAGGATACTTGTAGCTGTCTTGGCGACCCGGCATCGTCATACGCTATCAGCTCCCTTTTTCTTATATATCCATAGCCAATGATTACAGTAGCTAGACGATCGTCACCCGATACGGAGCGGTTGTCCACACATTCTTCATCAAACATTTGTTTAATAAATCGTATCGACATATTCCCGCGCCCAATGTTACGTGGATGGTCGCGGACTTGAACACATGGATGTACATTCTATCCCTTCGCCTTCCATTTGAATGACCGCGTGCGAGATACGAAATTCTTCTTTTAACATGTGGGTCGCTTGCCGAAGCAATGCGTCGCGGTCCGCCCCCTCTTCCACAACAAGGTGGCAACTTAACGCCGGGAAGTCTGAAGTGATCGACCACAAATGCAAATCATGCAACGAATGGACATGCGGCAATTCTTTTAAATGTTTTTCAATCTTTTGCAAGGATATGCTCGCTGGTTTTCCCTCCATCAAGACATGCACCGACTCACTTGCAATGCGAAATCCAGCCGTTAAAATTAACAGCGCCACTACTATGCTAATAATCGGATCGGCAAATGTCCAATTGAAAAATAAAATCAGCAATCCGGCAACAAGCACCCCGATCGTACTGACAATATCTCCGAGCACGTGGAAAAAAGCGCCGCGCAAGTTCAGGTTTCCTTTCACATCACCTCCGCGCAAAAATATCCACGCGACGAGCAAATTGATGAAAAGGGCAAAGCTTGCAAACGCCAACATTCCTCCCCCGGCGACTTCGGGAGGTGCTTGAAAACGTTGAATTGCCTGCCAGAACACAAATACGGAGATGCCGATCAACACAACTCCGTTGATTAGTGCCGCAAGAATCTCGAATCGCCGGTAGCCAAACGTTTTGCTTTTGCTTGCTGCCCGTTCCCCGACTTTAAACGCTATCAAGGCGAGTCCAATGGCAAAAAAATCGCTCAGCATATGGCCGGCGTCTGCCATTAGGGCCAAGCTGTTCGTTAACAAACCTCCGATCACTTCCGCGATGACGAGGATAAATATCAACAATAAGGCTAACAAGAGTGCTTTTTTATTATCGGTATGATGATGGTGATGGTGGTTATGAGACATTTGAACACCTCCTAATCATGCAAAGAATGATGAATCGTTTGTTCCAGAACTTCGAGCACATGCCGGTCATCAGGGGAATAATAAACCGATGTTCCTTCTCTTCGCGATGTGACGAGCCGGATATTTTTTAACAAACGTAACTGGTGAGAAACCGTGGACTGGCTTAATGACAAGCGTTCGGCAATCGTGTTCACCGAACATTCTTTGATTGAAAGCAAGTGTAAAATACGGATTCTTGTCGGGTCGGATAAAGCTTTAAATGTTTGTGAAACAGTGAACAGTGTTTCTTCGTCGAGATCGTGCATAGACGCCTCCATATTATCACCCTTTATATGATCATATGTTCATGTTACCATGAAAAGAATGACGGTTCAAGGACCGCAACTTGTTGCTTGCGGTCAAAAAGGGTATCATGAAGCGTTTATAAAGACCGAAATTCGATAAGGCTTTTCCACAGGGGCTCCATGGGCCCTTCATGAAGACCGTTATCGGGTGGTCACCCCAAAAAAACAGCGTCATGAAGCGCCCATGGCGACCGTTTACCGTTAGTCACTCCCAATACGGATGCCATAGCTGATAAATCGTTTGTTTTCGCTGATATATTACTGATTTCAGCTGATACATTGCAGTTTCCAGCTGATACCGACGTGTTTTTGGCTGATAACCGATTCAACGCGCCCCTTCGTCACGAAAGCATCGATTAGCATGAGGATTTCTAGTCAAACATCAACGGACGGGCGATTTTGTTGATGGCACCGCCATCAACCATGAGCGTCTGCCCGCTTACGTACGTGGATTCATCCGAAGCAAGGAATAAACAAGCGTTCGCGATATCTTCCGTCGAGCCGATGCGTCCCATCGGTTGAAAATCAAGCGTTTGCCGAAAAGCTTCATCAGGGTCTTCGAGACTTTCGAATGTTTTTTGCAACAGAGGCGTATCAACGGTACTCGGTCCGACAGCGTTCACACGGATTTGATCAGGGCCGTAATCGAGAGCCATTTGCCGCGTAAGTGCCGTCAATCCACCTTTCGCGGTAGCGTAAGCGGCAAGACGGGTGATTGTCTTTTCCGCGTGCCAGGATGCAATGTTGATGATTGAGCCGCCGCCCCTTTTTTGCATTTCCGGCAACACATATTTGGAGCATAGAAAAGGACCGGTCAGGTTGATCCCCAAGAGTTGGTTCCACTCGTCCAAAGACGTCTCGTGCACGGGTTTGCGAAAATTGATCGCGGCATTATTTACCAAAATATCAATTCCGCCATAGTTGTCCACCACCGTTTTCACGAGATCCATCACGCTCGCGTCATCGCTAACGTCGGTCGGCTGAAAAAAAGCGTCCGTTTGCTGGTTTTGCAATTGCTGAACGGTTTCACGGCCTATTTCTTCATCGACATCGGCGACAACAACCTTTGCTCCTTCCTTTCCGAACGTCTCGGCAATGCCTTTGCCAATGCCTTGGCCACCACCGGTCACGACAGCTACTTTATCTTGTAAACGCATAAGCTTCCCCCTTTTTAATACCTAATACCCTTTTTCGCGCGTGACATAACCTTTGCGAAGATCATCTTTTCTTGCTTCCGGGTCGCGATCCGTGTCATTCCCGATGCCGCCTCCACCGGGTAAATGCATCGTAACAATGTCTTCCGGCGCTAACGTGTACAATTTTTTTGAAGCGCTCACGGGCTCATCATTGATGCTCACTTCCGCCTTTGCCCCTTCATCCCCGCCATCCAATCCTTTAGGCGCAAATTGTGTACGATCGAACATTAAAGGCAAGTGATAAGGTCGATTAGTCCGTACGCCGAAACGAATGGTCTGTCCGAGCCCTCCCCGAAATTCCCCAACTCCCCCTGAATCAGGACGAAGTTCTTTTTGATGCAGCAACAACGGGGACATATTTTCGATGATTTCCACCGGCGTGCCTTTAACACCCGATGGAAACGTCGTTGCCGAAAGGCCATCTTTACCCGGGCGGGCGCCCGTCCCGCCGGCATTGAATACGACATATGAGAAGGCCTCGTCTGCCAAATCCACCCCATGCACTTGCAATGCAAAAATGGCAGCAGCCCCTTCAGCCGGTATTTTTTCCGGCATCAGTGGATAAAGGGCACCGAGCACGCACATCGGAGCAAAATGGCCGATGATATGGCGTGCTGCCGTTGGCATCGGATGAACTGCGTTCAGCACACTGCCTTCGGGTGCACTAACACTCACCGGGCGAAAACTCCCCTCATTGCTCGGGATGTCCGGCGCAAGGGTTGCTTTCAATACATAATTCACATAGGCAAGCGTGTAATTAAGGCAGACGTTAATCGCTTTCGTGCTGCCATCCGACGTTCCGCTGAAGTCAACATGTACCTCATCGCCCCGGACGGTGAGCGCGCATTTCAACCGCACCGGTTTCTCACTGCCATCGCTATACAATTCATTTGCATACGTTCCGTCGGGCAATTCGGCGATCGCCTTGCGCATAGCCGTTTCCGACAAATGCATGATTTTGGCACCGACCGCTTCCAAATCCTCAAGGCCGAATTCCGCAAGCGTCTCCCGTAAACGCGCGATAGCCACTTCCTGCGCGACCACTTGGGCACGCAAATCGCCGAGCACTTGATCGGGCGCGCGTACATTGGCGCGAAGCAACGCCACGAGCGTCTCATCGATCACTCCTTCCTCATAGAACTTCATATAAGGAATGAGGACGCCCTCTTCGTAAATGCTTTCTCCCTCCGGACTGAAACCGAGCCCGCCAACATCGGCTACGTGACATGTGGAGGCAACATAACCGATAAACTGCCCTTTTAAGAATACAGGCGTTACGATTGTTATATCCAACAGATGACCCGATATTTCATAAGGATTATTTCCGATGAGGACATCCCCTTCTCTTAATGTTTCTGTCGGTATATTTTTTAAAAAATACCGGACACCGGTGGCCATGGAATTGATATGCCCCGGCGTGCCCGTTTGCGCTTGCGCGATCATATCCCCATTTTTGTTGAACAAGCCGGCCGACAAATCATTTGCATCGGACAAAATACTCGTAAAGGAAGTCCGGATCAATGTTTTCGCCTGCTCTTCAAGCAACGTGACGAGACGGTTCCAAAGCACCTCCAATTGAATCGGGTCAACCATGCGCTCCCTCCTTTGTCATCCATAAATTGGATAATTCATCTACTTTTAAAAGAAAACCGGGGTTGACGACAAGCGTCGATTCCCGCTCCTCCACGATTGCCGGCCCTTGGAACGCCGTGCCCGGGGCTAGGGTTGATCGTTCGTAGACAGGCGTCTGCTGAAAAGATTTATAAGCGCGAAAATAAACGTCGCGGTGCGCCTTCGGACTGGCAGCCGCCGTCGCTTGATTTTCAGACGCCCGGAGATAAATGTGCGGTTCGGGACCGCGCACGACGACCCGCCAATTCAATGCTTCAATCACCATATCCTCATTCGCTTCAGCGTAGCGTTTCGCGTATTCCATTTTAAAGTTTGCCATAACTTCGGGAATGCTTTGGACGGTAAGTGCTCCCGCGGGAATCGGCACGGCAATCTCGTGCGTTTGCCCGGCGTATTTCATTTCCGCATACCGCAAGGTTTCAATCTCTTCTGTCACACCCGCTTGCGCGAGCAGTACCTTTCCTTCCTGCTCCATTTCCTCATACAAAGCCGTGACATCATTCCATTCGAGTGTTTTCAACCTCCCATAAAAACTACGGACAAAATCAAACGCGAGCGGTGCCGCGAGAAAACCAAAAGCCGAATTCACACCGGCGCCAACCGGCAACAACACCGTTTCTACACCCAAAATCTCCGCCACGTGACTGATGTGCACCGGACCGGCTCCGCCGGAGGCAAAAAGCGGGTAATCACGAATATCCTTACCTTTTTCAACGGCATGAATGCGACTTGCACTCGCCATATTTTCATTCACGACTTCGTGAATACCCCATGCCGCTTCCACCACGTCCAGTCCGAGCGGCTTGGCAACCTCCTTTTCAATGGCCGCATACGCCCGTTTTTTATTCAACGGCATATCCCCGCCGAGAAAATAATCCGGATTTAAATAGCCAAGGATAAGATCGGCGTCGGTCACTGTCGGCCGCGTGCCTCCCAAATCATAACTGGCCGGCCCCGGATTGGAACCGGCACTCTCAGGCCCCACCTTCAAAAGACCGAGGCGATTGACATGCGCAATACTCCCGCCTCCGGCGCCGATTTCAATCATTTCTACGACTGGCACTTTCACCGGCATGCCGCTCCCTTTCATGAACCGTTCCGCTCGGCCAACTTCAAATTCATTCGTCGTGAGCGGTTTCCCATCATCGACGAGGCTCGCTTTCGCCGTCGTTCCGCCCATATCAAACACGAGCAATTGACCGAGGCGACTACGCTCGGAGTAATAAGCTCCGGCAATCGTCCCGCCGACAGGCCCGGATTCAAGAATGCGAATGGGAAAACGCATCGCCGTTTCAACCGTACACGTGCCCCCGCCCGAGAGCATCATGAGAAAATTTCCGGAAAACCCTCTCGCTTGCAATGCAGTTTCCAAATTACTCAAATAGCGTTGCACGAGGGGCTGCACAAATACATTCGCCACCGTTGTTGACGTGCGCGGATACTCGCGGATTTCAGGCGAAACTTCACCGGAAAGGGAGATGTACAGCTCCGGCGCTACTTCCTCGGCAATTTCACGCACACGCGTTTCATGCGCCATATTCCGGTAACTATGTAAAAAACAAACGGCCACGGCTTCCACACCATCTTCTCGAAGTCGACGAAAGGTTTCTTTTACCCCGGTTTCATCGAGCGGTTCCAGTACCGTTCCATCATTTAACATTCGCTCTTTGACAGTATACCGCAATTCCCGCGGAACGAGGGGAAGCGGATTGTCTACAAAAAGATCATAGAGATCATAACGGCTCTCGGTAGCGATTTCCAGCTGGTCCCGAAAGCCTTCGGTTGTGATTAATGCCGTTTTCGCCCCCTTCCGTTCAATCAAAGCATTCACAACAAGCGTTGTGCCATGAATAATCGTATCAATGTCTTCATAACGATACTCAAATTTTTGTAAATTTTCTTCCAATCCGTTGATAAACCCGTCCGAAGGGTCCGGGTACGTCGTCAACGTTTTTCCAAACGAGCGATTTCCTTGGCTCTCGAGAAAAACAAAATCGGTGAACGTACCGCCAATGTCAACGCCAACTTTAATCGATGTCATGCACAGACCTCCTCCCTGTGTGTAGTTTCTCGATGGAACGGGCAAAATCCTTTATTTCGGCCGTGAAAAAAGCGCCCTGGGGATGGAATCGGGCGCCCGGTGTTATCATTCTATGCTTTGTGAGCCGCGCGGTCGCTGGACCGATCGTGGAGCGCACCTGTGATCCAATCTAATTCAATTGCTCTTTTGATTGCATGCGTACGGTCTTTGGCATTGATTTTTCTTATGATTTGACTTACATGATTGTTGACGGTTGATTTGGCAAGATAAGCACTCTCTGCAATTTTTAGATTGCTTTTCCCTTCTAAAATTCCTTGCAAAATACGGCATTCGGCGAAGCTGAGTTTCGAAGAGGCTCTTTCAAAATCGAGCTGAAAATGCCTTTGTAAACCAGTCTCGCGGGTGGTCGCCTTATCAAACACCTTTAGAAAATCAATATTCAACACCGGATCGATATACGAAAGGCCCGATGTTCTGTTTTTAATCTGATATGCTAACGTTGGGATGGAATGTGAGCCGGCGATAACATGCGAAACTCCCGCATTCAGAACCTTCTCAAACGATTGTCGATCTCCGGGATTAATTAAGGCAACATATTTATGTAAAGGACGTTCTCTTAGTTGTTCAAGACTTGCCTTTTTTCCATTGACAACATGAATTTGATCCCGTTCGAGGATAATCCTTTTTCGATCCGGGTCGAAATACATATCTTTATGAAACTTATACAGTTCAGTTAACCGCTGTTGCGCTTCTGTTTCTTCGTAAAAGGTCAAACAAACAATCATCGTGTATCCTCCCATTTGTAAATATACCTAAGAATAGCACATTTCGCTTACATTATCAAAATATTAAGCAAAATTTGCGCCCGGTTTCGGGGAGGACGACGGAGCGGAAAGGATTATGTTACATTAATAGAAATGATCGTTTGTCACGGCATACTTAAGAGGTGAAATGAAATTTTTGCGCAAATTGATCAGAAAAAAGCTCGTCTTGATGCCAACCGGCCTCTGCCAAAGTATACATTAAAAAGTTTACGTGAAAAGTTGCTGCTTGAATGGACATACCACTCAAACGCAATCGAAGGAAATACATTAAGCTTAAATGAAACGAAGGTCGTCCTGGAAGGTATTACAGTTGGCGGGAAAGCGATGCGCGAACATTTAGAGGTTATTAATCATCGTGACGCAATTACGTATGTAGAGGGAATTGTCCAGCGTAAAGAACGTTTACCAGAGTGGCAAATTAAAAACCTGCATCGGCTTGTACTAAAAGAAATAAATGATGATTATGCCGGTGTTTACCGAGATCAACAAGTTTTTATCTCAGGTGCCGAACATATACCACCGGCTCCATTCCACATTCAGGAAGAAATGGAACAGCTAATGAACTGGTATGAATACGAAACGGGAGAATTGCATCCAATCACCCGCGGATCAATGTTACATGCTATTTTTGTCGGGATTCATCCTTTCATCGACGGAAATGGTTGCGTGTCACGTTTGTTATTAAACTTAGAGCTAATGAAAGATGGCTTCCCGCCAATCGTCATTAAAGTAGAGAATCGATTGGATTATTACAATGCATTAGATAAAGCCCATACCCAAAAGGATTATGGTGATTTTATTCGGTTAATTGCAAAGGACGCAGAGGATTCGTTAGATTTGTATTTACGTTCGATCGTTCGATAGAGTAACGAGGATAAATTGGTATTGACGACCGGGGTACCGGATCGAATCCGAGTTAGGTCGCCATAAACGGATGTTGACGACCTAAGTCCTGGCGCGACCCCGAGTTAGGTCATCATAATACGTTGTTGGCACCCTAATGGCTTCCGAAAAGAGAAGTTAGGTCGTCAAAAACCACTGGCGAGTTCTCAAGTGCGTAATAATGTTTTTTCGATTACTCTTGATAATCATAAAAAAAGGTATTACGATAAAGGTGTACCATCGTTACCTTGAGTCCTCTAGTCTCAAGGATGTAGCGGCTAAACTTGATCGTCTGAGTTCATTATTGAACCAGAAAGTGCCCGGTTTGTGGGAACCGGGTGTTTTCTTTGTATATTTACATTTCTTTTTGAATAAACTTTTTCATGAACGGGAATAAGGTAAAAAGGGACTGTGTTCACCGAACCCCATGGAACCCAGTGCCATAACATGAGATTGTGGGATCTCAAGCTATACGGTTCCGACAACCCCTTTTATACCCTTTTACCCGTTAAACATGTCTTTGATGTTGGACGCAATCCGGGCTATTGATGCGAATACTTTCGCAAGGTTCGCCCGGATGCTCCATTTCTTGTTGCGTATCTCTAGTTTTTTGTTGTAGCGGCTAATACTTATCACCTCCCCTGATCACAAAGGTGAAAATTTAGGGGGTGACACTGCTTGCCTTTGGGGTCCCAGTAAGATTTTACCACGGTTCCGCGATTCCGACTAAGATTTAAACATATTTTTCGCAAAAGAAAGAACTTTTTTTATGGAATCCATGTCCATTGGGATGATCTCAATGTGGATTCCTTTTTTATCGTCATTCATTCGGACAATTTAAAAGTTTTTCCTCACAAAACTGTCCGATCTGGCTCCTTGTTCGGACACTTTCACCCATTTCCCCCGCAAAAGTATCCGATGTTTGTTATCCTTACGGGCATATTTCCGCCGATCCTTCTAAAACATCCCCCAGCCTTCGACTCATTGTTTGTTACTTTGTCCCTTTGCCAATTGTGTTCTGTCCTCCGCTTGTGGGGGTTCTTCCAACCATCCATTTTCGACCATGACTTGACCGCTATTTTTAGCAAAAGAGAATATGTCCGTTGCGGTTTTTGCCAATTTCGCAGGTAAATCGCTTCGTAAACTAAAGGCTGAACCGATGGCATTGCTTGTCAGACCAAAATTGGCGAATACGCTCGTTTGATACATCATCATCTTGTCTGAAAATGGCGCATTGGTCGAATCGGTTGCGATGCCTGCCCACATGGAAGGGGTATGCACATCACTCTGACGCAATAGATCGCTTAATTTAGTGACGATTTGTTTTGCAAGATCCTTTCCATCAAAGAAAATTTTTGCAGCGTCTTTATTTCGCGCTGATTGGGCAAATCCGGTCATGAGTGTCATCCCTATTGTGTTTGCCTCTAGGGATAGATAAAGGTTGCCAATTTCAACCGCATTTAATGATCTTTTGTGTGAGAACAGATTAAACCCAGTCATATATTGTTTACTTTTTGCAAATTCAACATCTTTAGGCATCGTGATATAAGGAGGACGAGGGATCGCCGCATGCTTCAACAGAAAATCGGTTGTTTGGTCGTAAGCATCTTGCGCATCAGCCGTAAAGCGCTGGTACAATTTTCTTAAGTCATCCCGATAAGCCATCGTTAAATGGACCGTGAAAAGCCCCATATTGATGATGGTGATCAAACGCAAGTGCATGATATCAAACATTTCATCGAACAGACGATCCCCCCCTGGTTCAACGTCTTTCTCCGTATAGCCTACCGGCAACACAGCCCCCTCTTCCTGAAATATGTTTGTCAGTGTTTCTACATGTTTACTTTCTTTTTTGTAATAGGACTTTAAAATAGCTTTGGCTTCCGGGTTTTCCGCTTTTTCGATGTAGTGTTCCAAAAACCTCATGTTCATCGTCTTGTTTTCATAGCCCATCCAAAGTGATCCTAATTCTGCCGCTGAAATGGACAGGTGGTCTGACGTAGTCATTTTTAAATCCTCCTAAGCTCGGCAAACCGATTTTATCTTTACTCTCCCTCCAACTTTCAGCTATATACTTAGTAAAATTTTCGCCGGCTTCCGGAGCGACGTCTCATCCCTTCGCCAACCGATCCATGAGCGCGATGACATCATCGCTTTGTTCCTTGTCTTCCGCCGTTTTGTTCAGCTGTTCATGACCGCACCGTTGGCAGACGTGGACGATTTGGTATCCCTTTTTCGAATGATAGCTCAAGTTCACCGGTTTCATAAGCCCTCCGCATACGGATGCACGATCACCGGGGCGCTTATCCAAATGCTTGGAATGAAGGCAAAACGGGCAATGATTTCGGTAACTGCCGTTCGTTAGCGGTTGTACCTCTTTTCCGCATTGCTCACATGTAAAACCGGTGTTTTCCGTTGTTTTGCTCAAGCCGATCCCTCCAACTGTTTACGATTAATAGCAATTGCTTCCATCCTCTCATATCCGTGTTATTTTTTCGAGTTCATGGACATCATGATGAAAAAGAACGAAGGAGGCGTTGAACACATGAGTAGAAACGAATGTACGTCCTGTGATGGGAGAGGTCTCTTGGCGGATGATGAAGGATGGCAATATCCTTGCACGATTTGCGGCGGTGACGGGATTTTTACAGAAGGCGACCCCACACATCCCGATCACCCCATCAATGTCGATGACATGAATCGAACACTGGAATAAAAGGTACGCCGGCTAAAATCGCCACCTCCTGTGGCAACGCCGGCACTAGCATCTCCTGAGTGTTGCTGTTGTCGCGGTTAACCGATGCCGCGGCAACCATATTAATCAACGCATTGATTTTTAACGTTCGCACACACTAAGCAGAAAAGGGAGGACCTTCGATGCAAAACCGAGAGAACGTCCATTTAACTTCCGCAAAATTGGCAAACCTTTGGCGATTGTACATCGCTGAAACATTGATTTATCAGACGTGATTCAATACACGTAGGAAGGACTGCTCCTCATCATCGATAAAGGTTGGATGGAAGTTCCGCCACAATTTCCTAACACTAACTCAAGGTAGGAGAGGCCAATGGAAAAAAAGGTCGAAGCCATTATATGGAGCATTGCTTTGCCGGGATTTGCCCAGTTGTTAAACCGATCCTATGTGAAGGGGATCCTACTGATTTTGATTGAAATCGTCGTCAATGTGCAAGGCAATTTGAACACGTTAATCGTGTTGAGTTTTCAAGGATATACCGAAGAAGCGGTTCAACAAGCGGATTACTTATGGATTATGTTTTATCCTTGCTTATATTTTTTTGCAATTTGGGATGCTTACAAAGAGGCCGGCGGTGACGGAAAACCGTATATGGCTATCCCTTTTGCCTCGGCTGCATTCATTACGACGATTGGCGTTGCTTATTCTTCCCAAGCGATCGTGGGAGTGGTTATCGGACCGATCTTTTTGCCGATACTCAGCTCTTTTGTCGGATTGGGAATTGGATTTGGCGCCAGGAAAATAATTAAGACGCTCACCTAATGACTGTAAGGAGATCGACCATCATGAAGAATTTTTCACCGACGAACAATGAGCGTCGTTATACCGCGTATGTTGGTTCCCTCAACACGACACAACTCCATAAACAAAATCCGTACATCGTTGCCTGGTGGTCGGCGGCAATGCCGGGATTTGGGCATATCCTGTTGTCCAAGCATCTTCGGGGTATCATATTATTCGCATGGGAAATCATTATCAATGTCATGTCAAAGCTTAATCTCGCGATGGTTTATTCTTTTAACGGGGAGATGGACATGGCAAAACAGGTCATTGAACCTAAATGGATTTTGATGTACATACCGGTGTATATTTTTACGATTTGGGATAGTTATCGGTCGACCGTCGATATGAATAAACAATTTTTATTGGCAGAAACTGAAAATGCCCCATTTCCCACTTTCAGTATCAACGCTTTGGAAATCAATCATTTAGAACAAAAAATACCATTTATGGCCACATTATGGTCGCTTCTCACACCCGGTTTAGGACAACTTTACATTCATCGGGTAATGCTTGCTTTTATTTGTATTCTTTGGTTCATTATTTTTGTCATTTTTTCGGATGTTCTCATCGCCATTCATCATCTTTTTTTGGGGCAGATTAATGAGGCAACAGACGTCTTAGACCCGCAATGGTTTATGTTTTTCCCATCGCTCATCTTCTTCTCGATGTACGATGCTTATGTCCATGCGGTGGAAAACAATAAACTTTATAAACACGTACAGCGGAATGTTTTGAAGGAAGACTATCAAGCAACACATGTCCATTTCCCTCGCCCGGAAGGAGGGGGGTAATGCAAATCTTCGCGACGTTTGAACAGACGACATCTCTGGAACTGGCTTTGGCGGCAATCGAACAAACAGGCATTCCAAAAAGCAGTATGTTAGCCGTGCCGCTCGATAATCGTAACGACCGCAAACTGTTCGATACGATTCAACAGTCGGACGGCGTCAGCTTATTTGACAAAGGGGCGGCGCTCGCCGTTGTGTTTTCGGTCATTTTCGCAAGCAGAGGATTTGCATGGGAATGGGGACCTATTTACTGGGGACTGATTGGTGCTGCTTTCGGCTTTCTGCTCGGGTTTCTCATTAACTTCATTTGGCTGAAAGTGTTTCATAAACGAAAACGATTGAAAAATGGAGAACAGTCCGAGGTCATTGTCGTGATCGATTGCAAGGCAGAAGAAATGGAAGCGGTCAAAAAAATACTATGGGAACATTTTGCTTTCGGTGTAGGCAAACTCGAAGACCAACAATGAAAGGAGACACCTTTTTGTGGAACGACTGATTTTACGGCTATTACTCGTGATTGGTTTGGCATGCTTGCCATTCACATTCGCTGGGCGAAATGTCAAAGAACGAGCTATTGTCTTCTTTTCTACAGGCTATTTCGCCAGTTCTGCTGCCCAGTATGTTGTGCGAGAAAAAAAATTGAATTATACAGTGCGTCCCCTTCGAAAGTATTTTGATACGAATGTCCTTTACGAGCACCTACTCCTGCCTCTCTTGTCCGTGTGGTTTATGCAAACAACGTCTCGCTCTAAGTTACCGGGAATTATCGCACAAGCCTTTATGTACAGCGGCGCGCACACTTCGGTCGAATACTTCATTGAAAAGAAAACCAAATTAATTAAATGGAAGAAATGGTCATGGGTTCATAATGTATGCGCCCTTACGATGGCTTTATTGGGAAGCCGCGGGATCCTTAGCGTCTTTAGATGGCTGTCAAAGCGATATGATGATTAGTGTAGCAAATATTGATAACCGAGGTGACAAACGTTGGAAACGAACCATCACTCGCCGTTAACGGCATCAGAAATCGGTACGCTTTGGGGTTTTTATCTAAAGAGCAGCCTTTCTGTCTGTGTGATGACCTATTTCTTAGAAAAAGTTGAAGACACGGGCATCCGTGACTTGCTACAACTGGTCAGGAAACAAGAACAAGATACATTGGCTATGATTGAAGATGTGTGTCAACGTGAGCAAATGGCGATCCCGGTCGGATTCACGGAGGAAGATGTGGACCCTTCCGCACCGCGCCTGTTTAGCGATGCGTTCATGTTGGAGTACGTCCGGCAAGTGGAGGTCGCGACAATTGCAGCCATTCCTAACGTCACGCGATCGGATGTAACGAACATTTGTCAATCCGGTCTGCAACTGGCGATGAAGAATCATGATATCGCCAAAGATACATTAGTGGCTAAGGGGCAGTACAGCCGACCGCCCGTGATTCCTGCGCCGAAACAGATTGATTTTGTGGAAAAACAAAAATTCTTGAGAGGGTTCTTAGGGGAAAAAAGGCCGCTGAGTGCCGTCGAGATCTCACATCTTTTTATGAATATGCAAACAAACGCCCTCGGCAAAGCACTCATGATGGGGTTCGCACAAGTCGCCAAGGATGCAAAGGTCACAAAATATTTGGTGCGCGGAAAAGAAATCGCCCACAAACACGTTGAAATATTTCGCTCGCTTTTGGCTGAAGAAGATTTGCCGGGGTCGGAATGTGGGATGATAACGTCATGACCTCATCCACCGAATCTCCGTTTTCCGACAAGTTAATGACCTTCCATACAACGGCGTTGGTGGACATCGGGATCGGCAACTACGGATTATCGACAGCCGGTAGTCCGTGACGTGACATAGGGCTGACGTATGCCCGTTTAATGGCAGAGGTCGCAGCGATGGCACAAGACGGCGGGGTTTTAATGATTGAGAACGCGTGGCTGGAACAGCCGCCGCCCGCGCCGGATCGGGACGCATTGGAGAATGAGGGGGGGGTGAGGCGTAGGCGGGCTCGCCTCACGCGCTCCGTTTTGGTATAATGTGATTGAGTGAGAATTCTGAGAAAGGACGTGGCGATGAAGAACATTAAACCGCGTGAAGTCCCTGCCGAGCTGAAGCTTTTGCGAATGTTACATCCTCGAATGCGAATGAAACCCCCCGACTACCAACGTTACCTCAATCTCGAGCAAGGCTATGCCGGAGAACTGATCATGGATGCTTGGTTGGAAGACCTATCCATTGATTGTCTCGTCATCAACGACGTCTTGCTTGAACAAAACCGTAATCTTTTTCAAATCGATACGCTGGTTATTTTTCAAGAAAAGATTTCTGTTTTGGATGCCAAGCATAATGACGGTGATTTTTACATCGACGGCGATAAGTGGAAGGCGTCCTCCGGCACCGAAATCCAAGACCCTCTGCTCCAAAGGAAACGGAGCATGACCCTCCTGCGAAAATTGCTTCAATCCCATCGAATTAATATCCCGATTGAATCCTTCCTTGTTTTTACTCACCCTGAATTTTACCTTTACAATGATTCCCCACAGCTACCTGCCGTTTTTCCAACGCAAATGCCTCGTTTTTTGAAAAAAATGAACAGCCAGACGTCGCGCCTTGGCCAGAAACACGAAAAAATTGCCGAGCAGTTGCTCGCGTTGCATAAGGATGAGAATCCACGTACGCGCCTGCCTGAATATGATTATGACGGGTTGAAGAAAGGTGTTGTGTGTTCGGGATGTCATTCGTTTATGCAATACCGCAGAAAAACATGGTTTTGTTCCGGATGTGGAATGGCGGAAGACAACGAAACAGTCGTTATGCGCAGCGTTGCGGAATATCGACTTCTGTTCCCGGATCGGAAAATCACAACGAACGCGATTTATGATTGGTGTGGATTGAGCGCGTCTACGAGAAATATTAATCGTATTCTCGCAAAAAATTTTTACCGTATTGGACATGGCATAGCGTCGTATTATAGCAATCGCTCAAAGGATCAGGCATAGGACTGATCTCAGGCGCTATAGGTACCGGGTGGCGACTATTTTCTGGTGATCTCCTGGTTTTTGGCGCCACACACGCCAGGTGACGTCTAATTTCGGGCGAACCCCCTGTTTTTGGCGCCACAACCGCCCGGTGGCGACTAATTCGCGGCACACAACCGCCACGTTACGTCTATTTTTCGTCGGCCTCCGCGTACATTTCGCATAAATCTGTTACTAAATGGCACGATAAGGTAAACGAGGCAACCGCCCGGCAGGTCGTAACTTAGAGGATGATCCATTATGTCGTTCCTTTTTATGAAAAAAAAGCATCAACAACAAATGTCACAGGTGCTCTCCGGAAATCTGGAGGAGTCGGTTCGTTTTATACAAGACGCATTGGGACAGAACGAGGATTTCGTGACGCGCCGATTTCATGTGTTCGGGAATTTTTCGGCGGCGATGTTCTACTTCTCGGACATGGTGGATCATATGTCGATCAACACTGATATTCTCAAAGCATTAATGTATGAACCCCCTCACTTGACCGCTAAGAATATTAAAAAAGAACAGTTGCTGGATGTATTACTGAATGAAACCATCTACCATAGTGATACAGAGCTGGAAAATCAGCTAACCACGCTTGTTCAAGAACTCTTAAGCGGGAAATCGGTCGTTGTCATCGAAGGTCTCGATGAGGCGCTTCTCATCGAGACGAGTCAACGTGAGAAAAGAGCGATCGACGAACCAAAGACGGAACAAGTCGTTGTGGGACCTCGGGAAGGGTTCATTGAACAATTGGGAACCAATCTATCCTTATTGCGTTACCGTCTGGCTACCCCTGCTTTTCGGGTGAAAACCCTTAAACTCGGCCATTTGAGCCAATCAAAATTGGCGATTTGTTATCTGGAGGGGACGACCGATGCATCGTTAATCGAAGAAGTGGAAAAACGTCTATCTTACATTGATATGGATCTCATCCCTGATATCGGCTACGTCGAACAATTCATTGAAGACAACAAATTTTCCCCGTTTCCACAGGTCCAAACGACAGAACGACCGGATAAAACGATTGCCAATCTGGCGGAAGGAAGAGTGGCGCTGCTTCTCGATGGTTCGCCGTTTGCTTTATTATTGCCGGTTGTATGGAACCAACATTATCAAACAACGGAGGATTATTCGAACCGATTTCTAATGGGGAGCTTTATTCGCACGATTAGAACCTTGGCACTCGTGTTTGCGTTAGTGACCCCTTCTCTCTACGTCGCCTTTATTTCCTTTCATCCGGAACTATTACCGACGGACTTTGCAGTCGCGGTTGCGAGCGGTAGAGCCGGGGTGCCTTATCCGGCCGTGCTGGAAGTTCTATTTATGGAGATAGCCATGGAGGTCTTACGGGAAGCAACCATTCGTTTGCCGACCCAAGTGGGGGGCGCGCTCTCGATCATCGGTGTGCTCATCGTCGGCGAAGCGGCTGTCCAAGCCGGGCTTGTCAGCCCGATTACCGTTGTCGTCATCGCTTTAGCCACGATCAGTTCATTTGCGACACCATCCTATAGCGCTGCATTTGCTTTACGTATGTTACGTTTTCCCATCATTATTTTTGCCGGCATATTTGGGCTATATGGCATTGTCATTGGAATCGTCTCTATCTTTAATCACATGCTTTCGTTAAAATCGTTCGGGGTTCCTTATATGAGCCCGGTTTCGCCGGGAGATGCGCAAGGATGGAAGGATGTTGTGTTTCGGGCACCGATATGGAGGCAATGGAAACGACCGGATTTTCTCCGTTCACCGAATCAAAGACGCGTAGACAGGAAAGAATCCGAGCAGATGTCCAATGAATCAAACAGCACACGCGATTAACGGAGCATCGTCGGGTCGACGGGAGGGTAAAAGGCATGGATTTTCCAAAAAATTTAACCGTTTACCAAACAACGGCCATCGTTATCAACGCGGTGCTCGGTGTTGGGCTTCTTCCTCTCCCGTTAATTGCAGTAAGAGCCGGGGATACAGGGGCACCAATGGTTACATTTTTGGCCATCCTCGTTACCTTGTTCGGACTTGCGGTTCTGACCATGTTGGGGATGCGATTTCCGGAGCAATCAATCATTCACTATAGTGAAGATATCATCGGCAAATGGCTGGGGCGAATTGGCAGTTTGTTCATCATCGCTTTTTTCATTACACTAACGAGCCTTGTCGCGCGGGAATTCGGGGAAGTCGTCATTACGAACATTCTCCCGGAAACGCCTTTGGAAATCACGGTCATCGTCATGCTTGTACTGGCTTCCATCTTTTCTCGCAACGATATGATGACATTCGCGTATATTCATGTGTTCTATCTCCCGATCCTCTTTGTACCTAGTATCGCGATCATCGCCCTTTCCTTAGGGGACGCGGACCCTCTTTACCTGCAGCCCCTGTGGGGACATGATGCAAGCGGGATGGTCACAGGTGTTTTTACTATCGCCGCGTTGCTGCAAGGCTCGTTTATCATCACTATGATTATCCCGTTTATGCGCGCCCCGGAAAAAGCAATGAAAGCTACCATATGGTCGATTGCGGCCGCGGGCGGTTTGTACGTCTTGATTGTCATCAATACGTTGGCATTGTTTGGACCGGAAGAAATCAAAAATTTACTTTGGCCGACGTTAGAGTTGGCAAGAACGGCAACGATCCCCGGGGAATTCGTGGAGCGGCTCGATATATTTTTTTTAGTCGTATTTGTTACAGCCGTTTTCACGACAATGTATGCAACATACATGTTTACCATTTATGCCATAAAACAACTTTTCCGGCTTCGCGATCATAAGATGTTTTCCTTTTTTATACTCCCTTTCGTCTTTGTTATAGCTATGCTTCCGCAAAACACGATTCAGATGTATGAAATTATTGAAAGGATTGGAAGGGCGGGTCTTGTATTGACCATCATCTACCCCGTTCTTTTATATGTGATCGCGCGATTGCGAAAGAAACAAGGGAGGCGTTCCCAATGAAGCGGATCGGTGTCCGGTGTCTCTTATTTTTATTTATTCCATTGATCACCGGCTGTTGGGACAGTGAAGACATTGAAAACCGGGCAAACGTGCTTGCGATTGCCATTGATGAGGTAGATTCCAACACAGAAGAAGAGGAAGACAACATTACCCATCTCGGGGATACGCCGCAAACAGAAATGATTCGCGTCACGGTGCAAATTGCCGTTCCGGGTGAAGTCCCTTTGGGACCGCCAATGGGTGGGGAAAGCGAGTCAGAACCGGTATGGGTGTTAAGTACTATCGGACATACACTGGAGGAGGCCATCAGCAATTTGCAACAAGAAATCGCCGAGCAATTATTCTTGGGGCAAATACGAGTGATTGTCCTCAATGAAGACGTGGCCAAAAAAGGGGTAGACAGATTCAACGAGTCTTTACGGCGCAACCCGGAAATAAGGAGAAGCGCTTGGATGGTTGTTTCCGCAGAGGAAGCCGCGCAATATATGGATATCGCCCCGGAATTGGAGCAAGTACCTACGATCTATCTTTCCAACATGATTGAGAATGCAGTCGGTTTAGGAAAATTTCCCGAAGATTATATGGGGTTATTTTGGCGAAGGACCTCAAGCAAAGGGCAAGACGGATACCTCCCCTATCTCAAAGTCATGACCAGTGACAATATTCAAATGAATGGCCTTGCTTATTTTAAAGGGGATCAAATGGTCGACAGTACAGAGCCGGTCGACATAGGAACTTTTATGGGAATTATCGGATTTCAAAAAGGCGGGTATGATTATTTTGATTCTGTCCCCGGAACAGACGCTCATGTACTAACGGAAGCGATTCAGCGTCAATCAAAAATAAATACCGAAATGAAAGAAGGAGAACCTCGACTTTCCGTAACGATGCGCTATGAATTTGATATTATTGAAAAAACGGATGACGACGTGGATTTAAGTGATCCACAAGTGATTAAAAGAATCGAAACAAAAGGAAGAGAGGGGCTGATTGATAATGCTGAACAGTTCATCTCGCAAATGCAGGAAGAACAATCGGATATTTTCGGATTCGGCGAATACATTCGCGCCAAACACCCCGGCTACTGGAAACGGGAAATTGGAACGAAAGAGAATTGGCATGAGCACTTTCAAGATCTCGATGTCGATGTTGATGCTAAGTACAATATCCGGCGTGTGGATACACAAGCAAGATGATGGGGGCACATGATGGAAATTGGATATACGAATTATGTGGTGACGTTACTCGTTGTGACCGGGATTCTCATCTTGTATTTTGATGTCAAGGCTTACGATCGGGAGAAGAAAAAAAAGGAAAAAAAGACAGCAACCGTCATTGGCAGCATTAATCTTTGCGGTGGCGTTTCCTTATTGATTTTAAATTGGATGATTGATCAATGGTTTTGGTGAAAGAGACGGAGGCGGTCTTTAATGCACGTGGGTGGCAAACGACTCGTTTTATTTCCTTTAATGATTCTTTTTTTAACATTGGCAGGTTGTTGGGACAGTAACGATATTGAAACCCGGGCTAATGTCCTCGCGCTTGCCATCGACGATGTGAAAGACAAGGCTGAAGCAGAAGAATACAAAATTAGCCATGACGAGGATGCGCCAAAAACAGAAATGATCCGAGTAACGGCGCAAATTGCCATACCCGGAGAAGTTCCGCTGGGACCGCCAATGGGAGACGAAGGCGAGTCAGAACCGGTATGGGTGTTGAGTGTTGTCGGCCATTCACTCGGAGATGCAATCAGCAATTTACAACAAGAAGTCGCCGACCAGTTATTTTTAGGGCAACTACGCGTGATTGTCATCAATGAAGACGTCGCAAAAAAAGGGGTGGACAGATTCAACGAATCGTTACGGCGCAACCCGGAAATTAGAAGGAACGCGTGGATGGTTGTCTCCCAAGAGGAGGCCGCACAATATATGGATATGGCGCCGGAATTGGAAGATGTCCCAACGTTATACTTGGCAAACGTCGTTGATAATGCAATCAGTTTAGGGAAGTTTCCCGAAGATTACATGGGTTTATTCTGGCGTATGATATCAAGCAAAGGCCAAGATGGATTTCTTCCTTACCTTCGGATCAAAGGACCGGAAGAAATCCAGGTCAATGGCCTTGCTTATTTTAAAGGGGATCAAATGATGGGCCATACGGATCCGGTCGATATCGGAACCTTTATGGGATTAATCGATTATACCCAAGGCGGATATGAATTTTTTGCATCGATTCCCGGAACCGATGCAGACGTTTTCATTGATACGGAGTCACGGGACACAAAGATGAAAACCGAGATCAAAGAGGGAAAACCCCGTGTGAACGTTAGTATTCGTTACGAACTGGTCATCACGGAAAAGGCTGGTAGAAACGCAATAGATGATTCACAAATCATTAAGGATATAGAAGAAAGAGCGAAAAAAGACAATAATGAGGCGGCCAAACGATTCATTAACGAGATGCAAGCGGAAAAATCAGATATATTCGGGTTCGGAGAATATATTCGCGCCAAACATCCCGGCTACTGGAATCAGGCAATCGGCACGAAGGAGAAATGGCAGGAAGTCTTCCAAGACATTGATGTCAACGTCGACGTAAGCAGCAACATTCGTCGCGTGGACACGGGCGCAAGGTAGGGAGTTTCATGCATAGAACGTTACCTTTTCCCAAACAATAAAGCTAAAATTGGGAGCGGTGATGATGAGCGAAACGAGTCATAAACTATTGACAGCCTCTGAAATCGGTTGCCTTTGGACGACGTATATTGCAAAAAGTATGTTACGATGCGTCTATATTTACAGCCAGCAAATCATTAAAGATGAAGATGTACGCACGTTAATTCAAGGAAGCTACGAGCAAACCGTTCAGGACATGGACACCATTCGTATGATTTTCGATGCGGAGAATTTAGCCATTCCGATCGGCTTTACAGATCAAGATGTGAACACGAAGGCCGATGCCTTGTTTGACGATACCTTCTTTTTGGACTATCTTAACAAGGTCGGAAAATTAAGTAACACGCAATATGCGACGTTTCAAGCCATGTGTACACGAAAAGATATTCGCGCATTTTTTGCCCACTGTCTGACAAACGCCAGCCAGCTGTACGATCAAACGACGGAAACAATGCTCGAGAAAGGATTGTTAATCCGTCCCCCGAATATTAGTCCCCCTCAACAGGTCGATTTTATTGACCGAACAAATTATAAGTCAGGTTTTTCGCTTTTCGGCGATAAGCGATCCCTTAATGCCATTGAAATCTCACATTTATACGGAAACCTAGAAACCAACGCACTCGGTATCATGTTATGCACCGGTTTTGGGCAAACAGCTAAATCCCAAAAGGTAAGAGACTATATGTTGCGGGGGAGAGATATTTCGAAAAAACACGTGAAATTATTTAGCGACTCACTCGTCAAAAGTGACATTCAAGCGCCAATGACTTGGGATGCGTCCGTACTGAACTCGACAGACCCTCCCTTTTCGGATAAACTCATGATGGTTCACACTAACTTACTTATCCAAGCGAGTATTGGCCGTTATGGTGTCGCTGCAGGCTCCAGCTTACGAAATGACCTTGTTACGATGTACACGCGCCTGACCGCGGAAATTTCCGCGTATGCAGAAGACGGTGCCGATCTAATGATCCAACACGAATGGTTGGAAGAACCGCCGCGAACGGTCGATCGTGAGCAAATCATCAAGAAAAAGAATTAAGAAGCGCATAATGGAGCAACTGTGATACCAAATAATGGCGATAAGCCTTATATTTGGCACTATCAGGCGGCTGTTTGTTTTCATGGCACCCCGGATTCGCGTTTTCTGCCTTGCAGAGGTGCGTTGGACGCTTCATCGCACCCCGGATTCGAAGCTTCTGCTATGCAGGGGTACATTGGGTGCTCGAATTCGGTTGAAGCTGGGCTGTTCAGGCGACATGGAGCGTTCATGATGCCCGAATACAAGAGCAGATTGGTCTTTCGGTCGCCATGAAGAGGTCATGACGCCTGTATTCGGTTGAAGCAGGACTTTTCAGGCGCCATGGAGCGTTCATGAAGCCTGAATGCAAGAGCAGATCGGTCTTTCGGTTGCCATGAAGAGGTCTTGACACCTGAATTCGGTTGAAGCAGGCTTTTCAGGCGCCATGGAGCGTTCTCACACCTCCGGATCCGGTGCTTTGGACTCGTAACCCAAATTATTTACTTCCCTTGTTCCTCTCGGAGCAACTCGGCCTCCGTTTGAGGGATTACTTAGCTTCCCTTGTTCCTTTCGGGGCAGCTCGACCTCCATTTGAGGGATTACTTGGCTTCCCTTGTTCCTCTCGGAGCAACTCGGCCTCCATTTGAGGGATTACTTAGCTCCTCTTGTTCCTCTCGGAGCAGCTCGGCCTTCGTTTGAGGGATTACTTGGCTCCTCTTGTTCCTCTCGGAGCAACTCGGCCTCCGTTTGAGGGATTACTTAGCTCCTCTTGTTCCTCTCGGAGCAGCTCGACCTCCATTTGAGGGATTACCACCAAATCTGCGTTTTGCCTTACTGTCACAAAGGAGTCCAATTGCAACACCAGAACATAATTATATACGAACTGGTAACCATAGAAATATATCCTTTACCAGAGGTGACATCCGATGTCTAATGCTCGATTGACAGCAGCAGAAATCTCTCAGCTGTGGGGCTCTTACCTTAATGACACATTGTCCGTTTGCATCCTTCGTTATTTTTTGGCACATGTGGAAGATAGCGACATTCATGCATTATTGGCCGATGCTTTAGCGATATCCGATGGGCATATCCAATCATTGACGTCTTTCTTTAATGATGAGCAATTTCCGATTCCTGTTGGATTCACAGAGGACGATGTCAATGTGAATGCCCCGCGCCTGTATTCTGACACATTTATGCTGTACTATTTGCAGCAAATGGGAGCATTAGGAATGAACGCGCATAGTATGAGTACCGCGTTATCGGCCCGACCGGACATGCACGACTATTTTTTTGCATGTCTAAAACAATACGGCGACATTCATGAAAAGGCAAATAATCTTTTGCTATCAAAAGGTCTTTTTATTCGCCCGCCGTACATGCCGTATCCGGAAAAGGTGGCGTTTGTACACAAAAAAAGCTTTCTCAGCGGTTGGTTCGGAGAACATCGCCCATTAGTATCACTGGAAATTACGAATCTGCATGAAAATATTCAGCGGAATATGTTAGGCATGGCAATGTTAATGGGGTTCAGTCAAGTGGCCAAAACGAAGGAGGTTGTCCAATATTTACTCAGGGGCAAAGACATGGCGGCCAAACACGTGGAAATATTCGGCTCCGTATTGAGCAAAGATGACATTCCCGCGCCCGTCACCTGGGATACGGAAGTCACAGCCTCTACGACTGCGCCATTTTCAGAAAAACTGATGATGTTCATGACGACAGCACTCATAGGCATTGGTATGGGCTACTACGGAACAAGCATGGCCGGCACCGTGAGGAGTGACATACAGACGCATTATATCCGTCTTAGCGCGGAAATTATGAAATACGCCGGTGACGGCGCAAAACTCATGATTGACAACAGATGGATGGAGAATCCACCGCAAGCGCCAGACCGCGATGAATTGGCAAAGCCTTAGTCATAAGCGACAAGAGCAGCCTAAATAAACGTTTGTTTAATTTTTGGAACATGAAAAAAGGCGCCCGTGGGCGCCTTGCTATTGATCTTTAATTAAAGATCAAGCTCATCGTCTTCTTCTTCGTCATCTTCTTCATCGTCTAGGCCGTCTTCGTCTTCTTCTTCGTCGTCAGCACCTAGATCGTCGTCTTCTTCTTCGTCATCTAGACCATCATCATCTAGGCCGTCATCTTCTAGACCGTCATCTTCTTCACCTAGATCTTCTTCTTCTTCGTCGCCAGCAGGATCGTCGCCAGCAGGATCATCGCCATTTTCTTCTTCGCCGTTGCATGCAGCTAGCATACCGACGGAAAGGATTCCTGAAAGTACTCCATAAAGTAGTTTCTTATTCATGATTAACTTCCCCCATTAATTGTAAGAGTTAGTTGTTAACAGCGCTTCCTGTTAACTGTGCTTATCATAACAACGTGTTGGACTCTCGTCTATGGGTTGCGGTTGTTTTTGAATGTCTTTATACATTATTTCATATTCTCTTATATTCTCACACCATCGCGAGAGCCGGTTTTTTCATCAATCCTTCCCTTTTTCACGTTCCACAAGCCCAAACATCAAGTCCATTTCCGCGACCACTTCACCGTTGACCGTTGCCGTACCATGACCTTTTCCGACCGAACCGCGTACGCGCGTCAGTGTCGTTTCCAACTTGAGTTGGTCTCCCGGTGTTACCTGCCCTTTGAATCGACAGTTGTCAATACCGGCAAAGACAGCTAATTTACCCCGGTTTTTTTCATCTTTTAACAACGCAACCGCCCCCGTTTGCGCCAGCGCTTCAACGATGAGCACTCCCGGCATAACCGGATAACCCGGAAAATGACCGTTAAAATAATCCTCATTGGCGGTCACATTTTTAAGCGCGAGGCATCGCTTTCCCACTTCGAGTTCCGCCACACGGTCAATCAATAAAAACGGATGGCGATGGGGAATAATCGCTTGTATTTCTTCTGTCGTCAACAATTTATGTACCCCCTGAAATATATTGATAAAGGTCTTGCCACGTCTCTACGCGTAATATCCGGAGCCCTTCCCCGTCACCAACGATCGAGTAGCCGGGGACCAAACCGACCATCACGCTTGCGAAAAGCAAAAAAGAACAATGAGAAAGCGCAGCCAAATAGGGACAAGACACACCTTTAATGCGTGTTGTTGTGCCTTTTTTCGCTACGCTTTTCATTTTTCCCTTCCTCGCCTTCGTTACGCATGATCATGAATAACCCCTTATCGAAGGCTGTTCACGAGCCCCATCATCTCATCTTGTTGCGTAATATTCCGCGCATGCATGCCGTAACTGCGTTGCATTTCCATCAAATTCGTCATTTCCGTAGCCATATCCACATTAGACTGTTCCAATGCACCTTGGGTGACTTGCTCAACACCCGCGGCATCGAACCCCAGCACATCGGCTCCGTCTACACCCAGCGCTGCCAAATCAGGGAGTTGAAACAAATTATCCCCAATCGCTTCCAACAGTTGCGGGCGTTCAATGGTCGCTACTTCCAATTCGCCCAATGTAGCGGTGCCGCCTCCTGTTAAATCAGCGACGAGCGCGCCATCCGGATGCAACGTAAAATCGCTCGCTTGACCGGGAACAACAAACGGTTCCCCGTCACCGTTTGTCAACACATCCCCCTCCCGGGTCACAAGTTGCCACGTATCAGCCCCCGGGGCAGTTTCACTTAAATAAAAGGCGCCATCTCTCGTAAACGCTTGTCCGTCTTCTGTTTGTACAGGGAAAAAGACCCCGGCTTCCGCCAACGCAAAATCAAGGGCACGTTCCGTTTCTTGCACAGCTCCTTGATCATAACGTAGCGCTGTTTGCGAAACGCCGGCACCATTTCCGACACGTATACCTTCAGGCGTCAAACGATTGCCTTCCGGTTGAGGCACACGTTGATGATCCATCTGTTGAAAAAGCAAATCGGAAAATGAATCCTCCCGGCGTTGATAGCCGGTACGGTTGATGTTGGCGATATTATTTGAAATCGTATCCATGCTTTGCTGCAATTGGCCCATTGTGACAGTCGATGATAACATAATCGCCCTCCTTATTTTCGACATATTTCCCGGGAAATATTAGCCGATACTGCCAATATCATTCACTGTTCGTTGCATATTTTGGTCGTAAGCCTGTAGAACCGATTGATTTGCCTCAAATTGTCGGTATGCCTGTGTCATGTCTGTCATCGTTTGACCAACATCTACATTGGAGCGCTCCAAAAACTGTTGTTGCAATTCATAAGGATACGCATCATCGCCCACTGCACTCGGCAATCCCTCGGGATCCTCGCCTTCATATTGCAAAAGACCGGCGCCTGTCTTTGCCAATTGCACGGGGTCAGGTGCGTAGGCAACTTCCATTTGCCCGACGTATTCACCCGAGTCAGCCGTGATTTCCCCGTCACTTTCAAGCGTAAACCACTCATTTCCTACGTCCAATGGCTCGCTATCCGTTCCCAATATGTAATGGCCTTCACCAGTTGTGAGGAACCCTTGTCCATCAACGGCAAAATTTCCGTTGCGTGTATACTGAACATTCCCGTCTTCATCTTGCACGGCGAATAACAGCATTCCGGGCTCACCGGTTTCCGCTTCAGGCTCCAGTGCCCCTTGTAGAAGGGCGACATCGGTTCCTGCGCCGGTTTCACGCAAATCCCCCTGCCGGACGTCCGGTGCCCGTTCCTGCATGTATACACCTGTCGGAATATCCCCGATAATTCCATTTGTTCCGGCATCCCCATTGTTCATCGCTTGAATCAACATGTTCGGAAATGTCCGTGTGGGGCCATGATCGCCTTTATGGCCGGGGGTGTGCATATTCGCGAGATTATCCCCGAGCATTTCCGTCTGCCTTTGCTCTGCAATCATGCCGGAAGCCGCTTGGTAAAAACCTCTGATCATTCCGATGCCCTCCTTTTTAAGCGCGTATTTTATTGGACATTTTATCTAAGTTCTCCAACATAACTCCGGTACCGTTCGCTACACACTGCATCGGTTCTTCCGCAATAAAGACAGGGATTTTTAATTCCTCGGCGAAAAGTTCCTGCATCCCATGCAACTGTGCACCGCCGCCTGTAATAAACGCTCCCTTATCAATAATATCAGCTGCCAACTCCGGGGGCGTCTGTTCCAATACAAGCTTGGCTGCCTGGGTGATGGTAGCCACTGATTCTTTCAAAGCATTGTTTATTTCTTCCGAGTGAATCGTGACCGTACGGGGTAGCCCGCTGACCATATCACGTCCACGGATATCGAATGTCCCTGTACGTCCGGCCGGCGAAACACTTACGGCCTCTTTTTTTATATCCTCTGCTGTGCGCTCTCCAATTAATAATTTATAATGTCGCTTGATATAATGGAAAATATCATTGTCGAATTGGTCACCTGCCGTTTTAATCGACTTCGAGGTGACGATCCCTCCCATGGACAAAACAGCAACGTCCGTGGTGCCCCCGCCAATATCGATGACCATGTTGCCACTTGGTTGAAAAATCTCCATCCCTGCGCCAATCGCGGCTACTTTTGGCTCCTCTTCCAAATACACATGTTTTCCGCCACTTTTTTCAACCGTTTCGCGAATGGCTTTTTGCTCTACGGAAGTAATGTCTGCCGGGCAACAGATCAAAATTCGCGGTTTCATAAAAGCTGAACGAACATTAATTTTTGACAAAAAATGACGCAACATCGATTCCGTTAAATCAAAGTCGGCAATAACCCCATCTTTCATTGGGCGCAATGCCACGATATTTCCGGGTGTGCGGCCAACCATTCGAAACGCTTCTTCCCCCACTGCCATCGTTTTGCCGGTCGTGTTATCAACGGCAACAACAGAGGGTTCTTCCAACACAATGCCTTGACCTTTGACGTGTATAAGTACATTTGCGGTCCCCAAATCTATCCCGATATCTCTTCCGAACATGCTGCACCTTCCTCTCCGTGAATGTTAATTTATGTAAAAGAAAACGTTCTGATGAATGCACACTCAATGCTTAATTTTACCACATTCGAATCGAAATATGAATCTTCATATCGATATTTGTGAAATTTTGTGACTTGGAAAGGGAATGATACGTTACATAGACAAAACCGGCAAGGTACATTCTCCTTGCCGGTTTCTCATTAATCCCATATATTAGCCAACAACTCGTAACTGCGCCTTCTTTTTTCCTGATCGTAAATGTCCGAACTAACAATGAGCTCATCGAACTTAGCTTCGGCGTGGAAATCTTCCAGTTCTTTTTTCACTTTTTCCTGATCGCCTACGAATGTGTATTTTAATGATTGGAGCACCTGAGCTTTTTCAAATTCTGTCCAATGGTCATCCATATTATCGACCGGTTTTGTATCGATTTCCGCTTTGCCGCCACGGACGATGGTTAAAAACCGCAAATAATTCGTCGTTGCCAGTTTTTCAGCTTCCTCTGTCGTATCAGCAAGAGCGGCATTGACCGTGACCATCGCGTACGGCTCGCTTAGATGCTCCGAGGCTTGGAAACGTTCGTGATACAGGCGCAAAGCATTAAACAATTCACCCGGCGCAAAATGACTCGCGAACGCAAACGGCAAGCCTAAAGCTGCGGCAAGTTGAGCACTGTAGGTACTCGAACCCAACAAATAGATCGGCACTTCAGAACCATGGCCGGGGATGGCCTTCACAGGCGCGTCTTCGTTGCTAAAATACTTCAGCAGTTCATTCACGTTATCGGGAAAGTCATTGACACTACTCATTTGATCACGACGTAACGCGCGAATCGTCATCGGATCCGTACCGGGAGCTCGTCCCAAACCCAAATCAATGCGATTCGGATACATCGCCTCCAGTGTCCCAAATTGTTCCGCGATGATTAAAGGCGCGTGATTCGGGAGCATCACACCGCCTGAACCGACGCGAATATTCTCACTATGGCCGGCTAAGTAACCGATAAGCACAGAAGTAGCTGAACTGGCGATCGCTTTCATATTATGATGTTCAGCCACCCAATAACGGTGATACCCAAGCTTGTCCGTATGTTGAATCAGTTTTTTGCTATTTTCAAATGCATCTGCCGGCGTCTGTTCTGCATGGACCGGCGCCAAATCCAATACGGATAAGGAAAAATCTGCATTCATGCCTTTCACCCTTTCCTAATCCTTTTATGAGGATGAACCTATACAATAAAAACAATACAAGGGAATTGCCTTTAAGAAAAGAAAAATGCTCAGAAAACCGCCATCATCTAAAATAAAAAGACGAATACGAAGCACGTAACGCGAGCCTTCGTCACTCGTCTTTTTGGCGGGTTTATTTCGATCGCGTTATATGTTCATGTTTTGCAACGGCGAAAAAACACGAATTTTTCGACAGTAGTAAAGGTACTACGAATGAATGATTTTTTCCCCCTTATTATTATATTTTACTTTTGTTGCTTCCCCACCGCGCAAATGCCGGATCGATTTATGATAATCCAATATGCTTTTTACTTCATTTGCCAGTTCGGGATTAATGTCAGGAAGCCGCTCTGTCAAATCTTTATGCACGGTACTTTTCGAAACGCCGAACTCTTTAGCGATTGTTCGGACAGTTTTCCGGGTTTCCACCACATACCTTCCTATCTTGATGGTCCGTTCTTTGATGTAGTCATGCACACCCCTCGCCTCCCAGTCTGGATGGTTTGTTACAGTTTATTATCCAAGACCGGTATATATACCAAAAACTCAGGCAGGACAAGGGTTTGAAGAAAATCTTCAGCGTAAACTCAGATGTAACAGGCACTCCCGCTCACAGTTCGTTGACCGCGACCATTGTCGAATCAAAAAATTCGCCAACAAATTGATGAGTCATTACGTTTTTTATCTTTATAATTCGGTGATTGTTTTCAAAGCATGTAAATCTTCATCGATCACCTCACGAAGCGACGGATTGTAAAAGACAGCCGCGGGGTGATATAGAGCGCACACGTCGTACGTTTCCGTACTCCATTGATAGTTGTTTTTAACGCGATTTTGCACAGGTGAATGATGGATCGTCCCGTGCATCATTGACATTTTTGCTGAGTTTCCGAGCAGGCGTTTAAGCGCGACGCCTCCGAGACTAACGATGATCCTTGGTCGTATAGCTGCAATTTGATAATCAAGCAAGGGCGCGTGGGCAAAAATTTCTTTCTCCGTCGGTTTCCGGTTTATTTTTTTCATGACCGGGGTTCCGTTTGGACGGCGTTCGCCCCATTTGAAAGGGCGGCTGCGCACCGCGCTTGTGATGTATACGTCTTTGCGGGCAAGTCCTAACGTTGTTAAATAGCTGTCGAGCACTTTCCCTGACCGGCCACAGAACGGTTCGCCGGTTTCTGCTTCTTTTTCGCCCGGGGCTTCGGCGATAAACATGATATCAGCGTCCTCATTCCCCGCGCCGGTTAAGAATCCTTCAAGCTGATGGGTTTCGAGGGCGGATTGGCATTGCGCTATGATTTCCGCAGGAAACTGCATTGGTCGTTGATCCTTTCTGCTGATGAGTATGGACAATTCGAGTATAACATTTGGATGCGCGAATGTGCTTACGGCTACCTCGAAAAGGAAGTTTGAGGGGGGAGTTAGGGACTGGAATGCTTCTATGACATGAGTTAGGACTCCATTCTACTCGGTTGACGACCTAACGCCCTCCGTGGATCTTAGTTAGGGCTGCAACGGGACCGGTTGATGACCTAAGTGCTCCCTAGTTCATGAGTTAGGGCTTCATTCTGCTCTGTTGACGACCTAACGCCTTCCGCTATCTTCAGTTAGGGCACCATTTCCCTTCGTCACGCGTAGACTATCATGTTTTTCCTACAAGTCGCTTGGGGCGTATTAATGATAGTGCTTGCAATTCGATGAGTACAAATTCCCACTGATGTGGTAGAATAAAAGATATTCTATCTGAAAGGAGCGTATGCGGTGTTTTTGAAACCTCGTGATGTGCCGCAGGAATTACAAAAGCTCAGGTCTTTGGATATGCGAATGCGCTTACTGCCAGAAGACAAACGGTACTACCTAAACCTAGAAAAGGGGTTTGACGGGGAAGTCGCATTTGACGCAAAGTTAGTAGAGTTAAAGCCGGAATGCCTCATTTTAGCCGACTTGCTACTTGAACAGAATTTTTCACTGTTTCAAATTGACACGCTAGTTCTTTTTAAGAAAAACATCCATCTTTTTGAAATTAAAAATTTCGAAGGGGATTTTGACATCAAAGCGGATCATTGGTCTTTGCTTTCAGGAGAGGAAATTAAAAACCCCCTGCTCCAACTGAAAAGGAGCGAATCTCTGTTTAGACAACTGCTCCATAGACACCTCAAAATATCCATCCCGATTCATCCCCACCTTGTGTTTGTTAACCCCCATTTCACTTTATACAACGCAACCCCGGATATGCCCATTCTATTTGCCTCCCAAATTGACCGTTTTATAAAAAAATTAAACGGCAATTCCTCCAAAATAACCCAAAATAATATCCAGATCGGCAATCAATTAGCATCACGTCATCGTACGGATTCCCCGTTTTCCCGCTTGCTCGATTATAATTATGCACAATTAAAAAAAGGGATTGTGTGCGCATGGTGTGCATCATGGATGATCGCGGGAGAAAGAAAAATGCTATGTAACAAATGCGGCAACATTGAAGACAATGAAACGGCAATTATGCGGCATGTGGAAGAATTTAAAGCCCTTTTTCCGGAACAAAAAATAACAACCAATACGATTCGAGATTGGTGCGGGGACATCGTTTCATCGAAAAAAGTCCAAAGAGTATTGGCAAAAAATTTTAATCGTGTCAATCATGGGAAAGTCTCCTATTATATTGATTGAAACGATGGGGGGAGAGCTTCATTCTGCTCGATTGACGACCTAACGCTCTTCGCGATCTTCAGTTAGGGCTTCATCCCGATCGGTTGGCGACCTAACGACCTTCACGGATCTTAGTTAGGACTTCATCCGGCTCCGTTGACGACCTAAAGGCCTCCAAAATCTTCAGTTAGGGTTTCATCGCCGGGCCGCCATCCTTCCCCATACGAAAAAAAGCCCTCATACGAGGGCGTGCCAATTGGTTTGCACTTCTATTGTTCTTCGTCGTTGTCCGAGTCGTCCTCTTCGTCGTCGCCTTCATCGTCGTCTGATTCAGCAGAAGGAGGATCTTCTTCCGCAGGGTCATCTTCCTCGTCATCACGGTCCCCTTCTGATGGATCCGTCGCTGCATCGAGTCCTTCTTCCTCATCGAATGTCATTTCCGAAATGGTTTGATGCAACATATCTTCCGGATTGAACGCGACACCGTCTTGACGGACTTCAAAGTGAACGTGAACACCGGCATCACGGTTATACGTATTTTCTCCGGCTGTGCCGATGACGTCTCCTTTTGCAACGACATCACCTTCTTCAACGTCCAAGTCCTCCAAACTATGATAGGCGGTCACGATTTCATCTTCGTGACGAAGTTCTACGACATTCCCCAGCAATGAATCTTGTTCTGCTTTTACGACTTCACCACTGAGCGATGCGGCAACTTCAAACGATTCGTTATCCGGATGTGCTAGATCAATGCCTTTGTTTTGATAGTAAATCTGGTTGTAGTAAACGAGTGCAGCTTCCTGTTCTTCGGCAGAAGCATCATGGTCATAGAAATAACCGACAACATCAACGACGTCTTCATCAACTACGGGTAGTTGCATTTCTTCGGCTTCGGCACCAACCGGTAAGGCTTCTTCTTCCTGATCGCTTTCAAAGCCGATCCCTTCACTATCATCGCTTTCCTCCGCAAACTCTGTATCTCCGCCTTGGAACGCGAAAAAGGAACCGAGCAACACCGCACAGACTGTCAAATAAACCGCAGGCCAGAACCAAGGTTTTTTCGACCATTGTTTTATTTGACCCCCCGGATTTTCTTTTTCTTCCCGGGATTCAGAGGTTCTTTTCTCCTCATCTTTCATCTTATCACCACCTCAGCAACCAGTCTGATCAAAATGATAGAAAGATATACTCCGATTAGAAATTTTTTTCTGAATTCATATAAAAAAACAAAAAACCACCCCTAAGAAGAGGTGGTGACGAAAACAGACCGCAGGACGCTTTCATTCATGGCGACCGTAACGCGCTGACTTCCCTTCGTCCGGGCGCCATGACCCTTTCATGGCGACCGTAATGAGTCACTTTTCCGGTTTTCGGGTTTCATGGGCCCTTCATAGTGACCGTAACGCGTCGCCTTCTCATCGTTCGGTCGCCATGATCCTTTCATGGCGACCGTAACGTATCGCTCTACCCTCATTCGGGCGCCATGACCTTGCTTTCAATCATCTATGATTCTTTTTCTTCCTCTTCTTGATGATGGACAAAAGCTTCCGTATGGGCCTGGTCTTCGCTGATTTCTACGTCGTGATAATAGTGATCGACGATTTCACGATAATTCATGCCTTCTTGCGCCATGCCATCAGCCCCGTATTGGCTCATACCGACACCGTGCCCCCAACCTTTTGTATGAATAACGATTTCATCGCCGTCGAGTTGCCATTCGAAATCACTGGAATCGAGATCAAGCGCCTCGCGAATTTCTCTTCCTTGAAACGACGTGTCGCCAATGGTGACCGTTTCGACCCGGTCCCCTTCTGTTTTTTCTTTATTAGCGCTTAAATCTTCCCCCTCGGGAATCTCAACCCCCAACTGTTGTTCAACTTCTTCGACGGTATAACTGATCGTATTTGCGTAGCGCGGGGAATCCACATCCCAGGGGCTTTCGACACTTTGCAAGTATGGCACCGAGGCTTCCCAATAATCCTCCGCGTTTTCGGTATACCCATTGCTCGTCGAGAAAAAGGAAGCCGTAATCGGCGTGTCTTCATAGGTAATAATTTCACCGGCGGTCGCCTCAACGGCTTCCGTAATTTTTTCTTTTGTTTCTTCAGCGTCTGCTCCCCATTCTTGCTCCAATTCTTCCGAGCTTTTATATACTTGATGGGCTGTCGTATCAGAAACAATCGCGTCTCCCGGCAAATCGGCACCTTCGGCAAACTCCATTTGTTGTGCAATAAAGGTGCGAGCCACCAATGCCTGTGCTTTTAGTGCTTCCATTTCAAAATCCGACGGCATTTCCGCGGAGACAACACCTGCAACATATTCTTCCAATTCTACATGATCGACTGTATCTTGGGCATCACGATATACGGGGACAACTACTTCACTTTCAGGATCGCTTTCCTGTTCCCCGGAGGCATCCGGAGCAGTATCCTCCATTGTCTCAGAGGAAGTAGCCTCCTCCCCTTCCGAACCGGAAAAAAGAAGCACTAATAAAGCGGGAAGGACGATGAGACTGCCTGTAAACATTAAGATCGCTGCTGCCATTTTTTTTAACGGCGTAGCCCTTCCCTGTAATTTCGAGATCCGCAAAGTCTATCACACCTTTTCCGACTTCTAGCTTGGTGGCATCGGCAATTCTCCTGCTGTTAACCTCTATTCTACATATATGGAGAAAAAGCCATTACTAGAACAAAAAACGGCAACGTGTTATGCAGCTACTGTCTCCGATCCTTTGTTTTGCGTAGCCATACTTGCAAGGACATAACCAATCAATGAGAGTACAACGGGAACAACGACCGAATGCATCCCGAATGGCCCCATTTGCCCCAATGGTTCTCCGATGAAAATATAGATGACAATGTAGGATCCAATCCCAAGAATCATCGACGCCAACGCGCCATAACGGTTTCCTTTTGCCCAATACAAACCCAACACAAGCGGCCAGACGAAAGCAGCTTCCAAACCGCCAAATGCAAATAAATTCAACGTGATTAAAAATTCCGGTGGACTGAGGGCAAAAAGAACGACCGTTATCCCCAAAAATGCAGTCACGCCGATGCTAACTCTCCTGATTTTTTTTACCGTAGCGTTTGGATTAATGTAGTTGTAATACACATCTTTTACGACAGCAGAACTAACCATCAAAAGAAGCGCATCGACGGTAGACATGATCGCAGCCAACGGCGCGGCCAGAACAATGCCTGCCAACCACGCGGGTAAAACAGTCATCGCCAGTGTAGGCATAACGTTATCGGCAACCTCTAGCCCGGGGATGATTGGCCTAGCCAGCGTTCCGGCCAAGTGCATGCCGAACATCATGAACGCAACGACAACTGTTCCAATAATCAAGGCCCGGTGCATGGAGCGGGAATCTTTGTAGGACATGGCGCGAACAGCGATTTGCGGCAAACCGACAACACCGACACCGACAAGAATCCAAAAGGAAGAAACATAAAGGGCTGTCAAATCACCTTCGGCACCGAACGGAGAAATCAGGCGTTCGTTTTCGGCGGCAAGGCTGCTCATGATATTACCCATCCCCCCGCCGGCAATAATCGTGGCCACAAGCAGGACGAGGGTCCCGAAGAACATGATCAACCCTTGCACGGCATCGGTAACCGCAATTGCCCGAAATCCGCCGATAATAACATAGATAAGAACAGCAACGGCAAAAATAAACAGGGCCGATGTATAAGACAATCCGGTCACGACTTCAATGAGCCGTGCGCCGCCCACCCATTGCGCTGCCATGGCCGAAAAGATGAAAACGATAATGCTCCCGGCGCTTATGATTACAACGAGCGTACTATTATATCTTTTTTTAAAAAAATCAACCAGAGTGACGGCATCGTATTTACGAGCCATAATAGCAAATTTTTTCCCCAAGATCATAAGGACAAAATAACCTGTTGCCACTTGCGACATGGAAAGAAGCACCCAGCCAAGCCCTTCATGATAAGCGGCGCCGGGCCCACCGATAAAACTGCTCGCGCTTCCGTATGTAGCAATCATCGTCATCGCCAAAATCAAGCCGCCTAGTTCACGGCTGCCAAGAAAATATTCCTGCATAAAATTGCTTTTGTTAAACACGTGTTTGGAAGCCCAAAACCCGATCAGGAAAACGACAGCAATGAAAAAGAGCAGTGGAATAATGGTCTCCCAATTCATGAAGCATCATCCCCCTCGTCATCAAGCGCCACTTCTTTGAAAAACAGCTTCACCATCACGGCGACGAGAATAATCATAATCACTGATCCAATCAAACAGCTATAAAAAAACCAAGCCGGCATCCCCAAGATAAAATCGTAATCCGCAATCGGTTGGGAACCCAAACCGTAAGCAAACGCATACCACCAGACAAAATTAAAACACGCGAGACCAACGCCGATAAGCGCTTCGCGATTGGCTACTTTAAAGCGCGGGTCATAATAATTTTTTCCGTTCACATTGGCTCCCTCCCTTTCCTGCTATCTTAGCGGATTATGTCGAGATGGAAAAGAAAAATTATTTAGGGATTGCTGAGCAACTTGCCTATATCAGCTGAAGCCGGGATGCCGCTTCCATGGCTTCGCTTTTCCGCGGACGAACGCGCGCTGCGGAGTCTTAACACATGCATCCAGCTTTGACAACATCAACGGAAAATACTTATGTGCCAGGCTTTTTCCGTTATTCAACAGTCCCTATTTAAATTCAGGAAAATGACGTTTATCATGGAAAATAGTGGATAATTCCCATCTGAGGGATGAAGTCGGGTTTGGCGTACCTCTAGGAGCAACATTCCTTCCCTTTGAGGAACAAGGTTTGCGTTGTTGTTCCTCTCGGCGCAGCTCATCCTCAATCCGAGGAATTACTTAGCCCCTTTTGTTCCTTTCGGAGTTATTCTGTCTCGGTCCGGGGGATTACTTTGCCTTATTTGTTCCTCTCAAAGTGACTCGACCTCATTTTGGGGGATTAGTACGCCCCTCAAGAATCGCTCTGCCATCTGCTAGGCAGTATGGAGGCCGATAATTTATGCAAAAAGAAAAAACGGAAACCGGCGAGCGGTCTCCGTTCTTTTTCTTTTTAGTGAATGGCTTCATTGTTCATTTCTACCGGTGCTGTGTCAACGGCATCCGTTTCATCCTCGATGGGGACACGTTCAACTTTGGCTCCCAGTTGTTGCAATTTCTCGTGAAAGTCGACATACCCGCGGTCAATATGGCGAAGTTCCATTAACGTCGTCTCTCCTTCGGAAACGAGCCCGGCAATGACAAGGGCCGCGGCTGCCCGTAGATCCGTTGCGGAAACTTCTCCGCCCGTCAGGCGAGTAGGCCCCGTGACGATGGCTGAACGGTCCTCAATTTTAATGGATGCGTTCATTCGCCGAAATTCTTCCACGTGCATGAATCGATTTTCAAAAACCGTTTCGGTGACGACGCCAGTTCCTTTTGCTTGCGTAAGCAAAGTCATAAACTGTGCCTGCATATCTGTCGGGAAGCCAGGATGCGGCAAGGTTTTAATATCCACCGGCCGTAAAATATCCGGACCGATGATGCGCATGCCGTGGTCCTTTTCTTCAATAATAACACCCATCTCGCGCATTTTTGCGACGAGCGGACGCAAATGTTCGATAAGCGCGCCTTCCACAAACACATCTCCGCCTGTAATGGCTGCCGCTACCATAAATGTACCGGCTTCTACTCGATCGGGAATGATGGTGTGATCAGCAGCTTCCATGTGATCAACCCCGTCGATGCGAATCGTGTCTGTTCCGGCACCACGAACAATGCCGCCCATGGCGTTCAAGTAATTGGCGAGACACACGATTTCGGGCTCTTCAGCCACATTTTCAATAATCGTCGTTCCTTCGGCCATGGCTGCAGCCATCATAATATTTTCCGTTGCACCCACACTCGGGAAATCAAGGTAGATTTTTGCCCCTTTTAAACGATCTTCCACACGGGCTTCAATATAGCCTTGACCGATTTCCACTTTTGCGCCCATGGCTTCAAAACCTTTTAAATGCTGATCAATCGGCCGTGATCCGATCGCACACCCACCGGGGAGCGCAACATTTGCGCGTCCGGTGCGCGCAAGCAACGGACCCATGACCAGGAATGACGCACGCATTTTTCGGACATACTCAAACGGGGCATTCGGGCGTAACGTATTTCGCTCCGCATTCGCTTTAAAAACACCGTCTTCATATGATACATCCATTTGCAAGTGATTCAATACATTTTTCATCGTGTATACATCTGCTAAAGGAGGCACATCATAGATGGTGCTGGTTCCTTTTTCGGCCAACAATGAAGCCGCAAGTACAGGGAGAACAGCATTTTTCGCACCTTCCGTTCGCACTGTCCCTTTTAGCTTCTTTCCTCCTCGAACAATAATTTTTTCTTCCAACGTATTCCCCTCCGCGTCCAGTAATCATTTTTCCGCATGTGCTTATCGGTCGTTGACGAACAAACCGTTTGGATCGCTAGGCAACCATTCATTTGGTTTATCCTATTCATTTGCTTAATTAGGCGTTCCCTTTGCCGAGGAGAGAAAACATGCCCATTCTACCCGTTTCGAAGCAGTTCGACAAAAACGAACCAATAAGTAATATTGAGTGTCTCCGTTTTATTTGACGACATTGTCCACTAAAGGTTACAGCCCATTTTCAAAATCTTCTTCCCTTGTCAATCTCTTCCCAGTCCATTGCG
Organism: Salicibibacter cibarius; assembly: GCF_016495725.1. Taxonomy (NCBI): domain Bacteria; kingdom Bacillati; phylum Bacillota; class Bacilli; order Caryophanales; family Bacillaceae; genus Salicibibacter; species Salicibibacter cibarius. The sequence goes on from NZ_CP054705.1 coordinate 4,354,602, forward strand.
CGGTTAAACATTGTGTCGATTTCCGTTGATTTATCGTTATTGTTTGCAGGTCGTGCTCGTGGCATACTTCATGCCGTTAGAAAAAATAACGAAGATTTAACGCCTGGTTTAAGTAATCAAGGAAAAAGCTGCTAACTAAATGGGTGATCGAAATAGCCACCAGAAAAAAAAGCATGGTTCCTTTTGCCCCTTGCGGATGACGAACAAGGACATCAAATTTAAACGCCTGTAAGCTCCACCAAACGATAACCAACACGAACAGGTTAAAGAAAATATGTAGCAAAGCTTGTTGTCCGAATTCAATTTCACCCGGCATTCGTTTCAACGTTCCTTTCTTACGTGCTTCTTTTTTTCTACTACACGCTCGTTAATTGACCCCCTGTACGATTCTCCCGGTGATAAGTGCCCCGATTCGTTCAACTAACCATCAGAGGGACTCTGTTGGAAGTTTCACTTCATTTGTACAGCAATAAAATTATACCAAATCTGATATGCTCTGTCGACAACGTCTTTGAGCTATTTGTTACAAATCTGTATCCATCTGAATGTATTCGGACATTTCGTGTTTATGCGGGCATGTTTAGAAAAACTTGGCTTCCGCCAAGTCCTTATAGCGGAAGCCTTAGTTTTACTTATACTTTAATCCTTTAACAAAGTTAAACATTCTTAAAGTGTAAAAAATGAAATTCACTTTGAGATAGGCTTCTCGCGGGTATTCATATATTTCCCGTGGGTATTTACATATTTCCTGCGGATATTCCCATATTTCCTAGCGATAATGCATTAAAAAGAACCGGCAGAGTGATTCTCCTCACTCTGCCGGTTCTTTTTATTTGCGCTCCGCTACTTTTAAGCGGATTTCCGCGCGTAACAATGCTTGTTGTGCTCGTTTTTGATCGATCTCTTCATCGTCTTGATTAAGACGATTTTCCGCTCGTTCTTTTGCCTTTTGGGCACGGTCAACATCAATGTCTGCCGGGAGTTCCGCTGTCTCGGCAAGAATAGTGACTTGATCGGGCCGGACTTCCAAAAATCCTCCGCTCACCGAAATGCTATCTTCCGCACCTTCATTTTTCACACGCACGGCACTGGTCACAAGCGGCGCAACTAAAGGAACATGGCGAGGCAAGACGCCGATTTCACCTGATTCAGTTTTCGCCGAGACGATATCGGCATCATTATCATATACGTTCCCGTTTGGGGTAACGACGTTCACACTCGTTTTCAACGTAATCGTCCTCCTTCTCCTTTACCCACGGGTTTAGGCCATTTCTTCCGCTTTTTTCGTCACATCTTCAATCGGGCCGACAAGGCGGAAAGCGTCTTCCGGAACATCGTCATGTTTTCCGTCAAGAATTTCCCTAAAGCCACGGATGGTTTCTTTCACCGGCACGTACGATCCCTTTTGACCAGTAAATTGTTCGGCCACGTGGAAATTCTGGGAAAGGAAAAACTGAATGCGGCGTGCGCGGGACACGGTCAACTTATCATCTTCGGATAACTCGTCCATCCCGAGTATCGCGATGATGTCTTGAAGTTCACGATATTTTTGCAAGGTTTGCTGCACTTCTTGCGCCACTTCGTAATGCTCTTCCCCGACGATTTCCGGAGCAAGTGCTCTGGACGTTGAATCCAATGGGTCCACGGCAGGGTAGATCCCCATATCCGAGAGGCTACGCTCGAGGTTTGTCGTTGCATCCAGGTGGGCAAACGTTGTTGCCGGTGCCGGATCCGTATAGTCATCGGCAGGGACATAAATCGCTTGGATCGATGTAACGGATCCTTTTTTCGTCGTCGTGATCCGTTCTTGAAGTTGCCCCATTTCCGTTGCCAATGTTGGCTGATACCCAACAGCAGAGGGCATACGTCCGAGTAGGGCGGAAACCTCTTGCCCTGCTTGCGTAAAACGGAAAATATTATCGATGAAAAGAAGAACGTCCTGGCCTTCTTCGTCACGGAAATGCTCAGCCATCGTAAGGCCGGTCAACGCCACACGCATACGGGCCCCCGGCGGCTCATTCATTTGTCCGAAAACCATCGCTGTTTTTTCAATAACGCCGGAGTCTTTCATTTCATAATAAAGGTCATTTCCTTCACGGGTACGTTCACCAACGCCGGCAAAAACGGAAATCCCGCCGTGCTCCTGGGCAATGTTATTGATTAGTTCCTGGATTAATACGGTTTTTCCAACTCCGGCACCGCCAAAGAGACCGATTTTCCCACCTCTAACGTAAGGTGCAAGCAAATCGACAACCTTTATGCCGGTCTCAAGGACTTCCGTGCCTGTTGTAAGTTCCGTAAACTCCGGAGCTTCACGGTGGATAGGCTTTCGTTCCACTTCGTCGCCAATCGGCTCATCCAGATCGATATTTTCCCCTAAAACATTAAAGACACGGCTTAGGGTAGCGTTACCGACCGGTACGGAAATGGGTGCACCCGTGTTACGGACAAGCGCTCCGCGCTGTAGGCCTTCACTCGCACCCATGACGACCGTACGCACGTTATTATCCCCTAAGTGAAGAGCAACTTCGAGCGTTACATCCGGCGTTTCTTTATCGCTTTGGTATACGTTGAGGGCGCTATTCAATTCAGGAAGCTCACCGCTCTCAAAGTGAACGTCAATGACCGGCCCCAGCACTTGGGTGATATATCCTTCACTCATCTTTTTACCTCCTTGCTTATCTGGTTGTCCCGATGGTTACTCCAATGCTGAAGCTCCACCGACGATTTCATTGATTTCTTGTGTAATAGCGGCTTGGCGAGCGCGATTGTAAGACAATTGCAGCTCATCCAAGAGGTTATCCGCGTTGTCGGAGGCTGCTTTCATCGCCGTCATCCTTGCTGCGAACTCTGCCGCTTTTGCGTCCAGCAACGCACCGTAAATTAAGGTTTCGGAATACTGAGGGAGCAATCGCTCAAGGATCGCGTTTTCCGATGGCTCATATTCATAGTTGGTCGTCGCCCCTACGGTTTCTTCAAGTTGCTCGGCTAAGTCCGTTAAAGGCAAAAGCTTTGTCTCCGTCACATCCTGACGCATCGTGTTGACGAAGTGGTTATACCAGATGTAGAGCTCATCAATGCTCTCCTCTTCAAACATACCGACAGCCTTGCGGGTAATCGTTTTAACCTCATCAAAGGACGGATTATCCGACAAGCCCGTGTATTCCATTTCAGTCGGAAGTTGCAGTCGTTTCACGAGGTCACGGCCAATTTTACCGATAATGATAACCGTGTATTCATCCGCAGATTGATGGCGCTCCGCGATTGTTTGCCGCAAAGACCGCATCAGATTGGAGTTATAACCGCCTGCCAATCCTTGATCCGATGTGACAACGATGTAGCCGGTTTTTTTAACCTCACGCTGTTCCATCATCGGGTGGCTGGCATCAGAATCGCCCATGGCGATACTGGCCACAACTTCCTGGATTTTGTTCATATAAGGCTCATAGGCTTGCGATTTCGCTTGTGCCCTTGATTGTTTTGAAGCAGCGACCATTTGCATCGCGCCCGTGATCTGCTTCATATTTTTTGTAGAGCCAATTCGATTTTTTATTTCACGGAGTGAAGCCAATCTCGAATCACCACCTTTTCACGTCGGTCTTTATTCATCAGAAGGGTGGAAGATTTGCTTAAAGTCTGTGATCGCCTTATCGAAGTCTTCTTTTTCCGGCAATGTACCCTTCTGGCGAATGTGATCGAGCACTTGTTTATTGTTTTGTTGCATATGCGTATACAGTTCTTTTTCAAAACGGCGAACATCTTCTACCGGAATGTCATCCACAAAACCGTTCACGAGTGCGTAGATGATGGATACTTGATATTCAACGGGTAACGGTTGATTTAAGTCTTGTTTCAACAATTCCATCGTCCGCTCGCCCCGGTTTAACTTGGCTTGGGTCGATTTATCCAGTTCGGATCCAAATTGGGCAAATGACGCCAATTCACGGTAAGACGCCAAATCGAGGCGCAATGTACCAGCGACTTTTTTCATTGCTTTCAGCTGTGCCGAACCGCCAACACGGGATACGGACGCCCCGGCGTTCACCGCTGGCCGCTGACCGGAGTTAAATAGCCCGGACTCCAAGAAAATTTGTCCGTCGGTAATGGAAATAACGTTTGTGGGAATATATGCGGAGATATCACCCGCTTGCGTTTCAATAAACGGCAACGCGGTCAATGAACCGCCGCCTTTCTCATCATTTAACTTCGCCGCTCTCTCCAGGAGACGAGAGTGCAAATAGAAAACATCCCCGGGATACGCTTCACGCCCCGGTGGCCGGCGCAGCAATAGGGAAAGCTCACGATAAGCAGACGCTTGCTTTGTCAAGTCATCATAGACGACGAGGACATGCTTGCCGTTATGCATAAATTCTTCGCCCATGGATGCGCCTGCATACGGAGCCAAATACAATAGCGGAGCCGGATCGGAGGCGTTTGCCGCGACAACAATTGTATAGTCCAATGCGCCTTTTTGACGAAATGTCTCCACGAGTTGAGCAACCGTCGATTTCTTTTGTCCGATAGCGACGTAAATGCAAATAACATCTTCTTCTTTTTGATTCAATATCGTGTCGATCGCCAACGATGTTTTCCCGGTTTGACGGTCTCCGATGATCAGCTCTCTTTGGCCGCGGCCAATGGGGACCATCGCGTCAATCGATTTAATCCCGGTTTGCAATGGTTCCTCGACCGATTTACGATCCATGACCGAAGGAGCCGGGCTCTCAATAGGGCGTGTTTTGTTCGTCGCCACATTCCCTTCTCCGTCCAAAGGCTGTCCAAGCGGATTTACGACCCGACCGAGAAGTTCCTCGCCGACAGGAACCTCCATGATACGTCCCGTACGCTTTACCTCTTCTCCTTCGCGTATATCATCGTAAGGTCCGAGGATAACGACCCCAACGTTGTTTTCTTCAAGGTTTTGCGCCAAACCCATAACACCATTTGAGAATTCAAGCAACTCTCCGGACATGGCGTTGCTTAAGCCATATACACGGGCAATCCCGTCGCCGATCTCTATAATAGTACCTACTTCGCTGACTTCAACGTGCGATTGAAAGTCTTCAATCTGATCCTTGAGCAGCGAACTGATTTCATCAGGTTTGATGCTCATTTACTTCACCCCTTCAGTTACCGATTTGTAGAGACGATTTTCCGTTCCATTCGTCGCAACATGCCTTGCACACTGCCATCATAAACGGTATCTCCGATTCGAACGATCAAACCGCCGATCAGCTCTTCGTCCTGATGTTCCGTGACGACGACTTGTCGATTGTTTACTTTTTTGGCAAACTGATGTGCAATCGCTTCTTTTTCCTTATCGGAAAGCGGCCGAACCGCGCGCACGTCTGCTCGCGAAATCTGAAAGGCATCGTCCGTTAGGTTTTGAAATGCATCCACGAGGGAATCAATGATATGGATACGCCCGCGATCCACCAATACGAAAAGCATATTCATGATGAAAGGATGGCTATCGGAAAAACCTTTTTCCAGCAACGCTTGCTGGTCTTTCTTTGACATCTTCGGATGCGCCATAACTTTATACAGTGCCGGCACGGAATGAAAAACGGTTTGAACGCGGTGCAGTTCTTCATTGATCTGCTCTACGGCACCTTTTTCATTCGCCAGTTCAAAAAGCGCCTTCGCATAACGATTTGCTACTGCCGGTGTACTCATTCATTACCAACTTCTTTTAGATAGCTGTCAATGAGCTTCTCTTGTTCGTCTTCATCCAGTTCCTTTTCAATCACCTTCGTAGCAATCGCTACCGAGAGGCTGGCGACTTGATCCCGGACGGATTCCAACGCTTGTTCTTTTTCCCGATTGATATCGGCAGCCGCCGCTTCTTTTAAACGCTCTCCTTCGGCCTTCGCATTATCGAGAATTTCTTTTGCTTGTTGCTCGCTCATTTTATTCGCGTTATCAATCATCGCTTGCGTATCTTCGCGCGCTTTTTTCAATTCCTCGCGTTGTTGTTCAAGATATTGTTCCGCTTCTGCGCGGCTTTTTTCGGCATTATCCAAGTTATCGTTGACTTGCTGTTCCCGTTTTTTCATCACGCCGAGAAGCGGTTTTAACGCCCAGCGGCTGACAACCCAAATGAGCAATGAAAAGATAACCAACTGATACAATGCATTGCCCCACTGAATATCCGCTATAAAATCCATCATATCCATACCCTATCTCACTCCTTCCAGCGATACATAAGGAATGGCGAAGGTTCCCACAGGAAACGTCATCGCCATTCCTATAACCTTATCTGTTATCCGCCGATGCCGAATACCAACATGAACGAAATCGCGATAGCGATAATCGGCACGGCTTCCGCAAGCGGAATACCAATGAACATAAGCGTCTGTAATGTTCCCCTTAGTTCCGGCTGACGGGAAACCCCTTCTAAAACACCTTTTACGATAATCGCGACGGCAATACCCCCGCCGATCGCTGCGAGTCCTGCTGCAATCCCTGCTGCCAGTTGAGCCATTGGATAAATCCTCCTTTAATGTAATAAAAAAATATTATTGATAACATACCCTGTTACAGAAGTCAGAGTTCAGAGGCCAGATGCTTTTGGCCGACTTCCGGCTTCCAATGTCTGACTTCCGAAATGGGCAAGCGTTATTCATATCCTTAGTGCGATTCAACTTTATGTGCCATATAAACCATCGAAAGCATGGCAAAAATAAACGCTTGCAAGGCACCGATGAAAATGCCGAACGCCAGCCATGGGGCTAACGGAATCCATGCCAGCAAGGCACCTAACGTCCCTAAACCCGCAAGAGAAATGATCAATATCGTGACGAGCTCTTTTGCGAAAATGTTTCCAAACAAACGCAAACCGAGTGTCAAGAAGTTCGAAAATTCCTCGATGATCTTAAACGGAAATAAAATCGGCGACGGGCGAAAGTAATCGGCAAAATACTCCTTCGCTCCCCTGAGCTTAAATCCATAGATGTGTGTGAGAATAATCACAAATGCAGCCATCGTAAGCGTCAGGACAGGATCCGACGTTGGTGAATTCCATAATGCGTAGTGGTCTGTTTCGGTTGCCAACTCAAAGGGGATACCGAGCATATTGGCCACGAATATATAAAACAAGAGCGTGTAAGCCAATGCAATAAATCTTCCACCTTTTTCCCAGGCCATGTTCGATGTGATGATGTATTTTGTGAAATCCATGACCCACTCAATGAAGTTTTGCAAGCCGGTCGGCCGCATGGCGAGCTTTCTCGCGCCGACAATGCTGAAAATCGCTACGATAAGCGCGGCGACGGTCGACATGAATATCACGGAAAAACTAAAATGCAGATCAAAACCGCCGATCTCCCAGGTCAAGGTTAAATCCTCATGCACTTTGTTCACCTCTCTTTTTGTAATTGTAGGAACATATCCACCATAATGTAGAGATAAAGACCCGCGTATCCTGCCAATACGGTAGCAAGGTGAAATGTTTCGGAAAAGACAATGGCAAGGGCAACCGCGACCGCGATCAAACCGTACCGAATGACAAGTCCAAATGCTGTAACCAAGTATGAAAGTATACCGGGCGATTCCCTTTCGGCAACTTTATCAAAGACAAATGCTTTAATATAAATAGAAGCAAAGCTCAGCAAGCAGGAAACAACACCGAGCAAAAAACCTAATGAAAGAGAATAGTACGGTGTCAGGATGAAAACGAGAATACTTATAAGAGCGGCAACCATCGTAACCAAGCAGTAAAGCTTCATCCTATGTTGGAGAAATGGCATTAATCATCGTCTCCCAAAAAGGGTTTGACCGCACGTACCACTCCATAGAACCCGGCCGATATACCCAGTAACATGCCTATAATGACAAAGACAGGTGATGTGTCGAAGTTACTGTCGAGCCAATACCCAAGCATTACCCCGCCCACCACCGATCCGACAATGGACGACAAAATGGCGGATACGAGCACTGAACTACGCAAGGGACTACGTTTCCCGTTACCTTTGGCCATGAAGTCTCTCCCTTCGGCCGTCTTTCCATCACAACTGAAATGAACCACCAATCAGATTATCCTTTGTAATCGTACAATAGGGACTACCTCCTGTCAACGGCTCAATTCGTATAAAAGCGGGAGCAGCAAGGATTTCGGTGTGTTCCAATGTGTCAAAACGATGACAATTGCAATCACCCCTCTAGACGCCGCTATTTTTCGACAACCGCAATTTGCGTTTCCAGCGTGTCCTCACGATCTTTATATTTCGCATAAACGATGACATGGTAGATTCCCGGGTCCAAATGAAGCTCATCTGCATGGAATTCTTTTTCAAATGGTCCTTCGGGAAGATTTTTTTGGCTGTCAAGGGTGCCGACATATGCGAATGTATCCGGCTCATAAAGGGTGATTTCCAGCTCTTCCGCCCCTCCGGGCAAGAAAACTTCATACATCCAATAATCGCGGTCGGGCACTTTGGCAAATTGAAATCCGCTGAGCCGAGGATAATCCGGCTCATCACTAAAGAGAAGAAATGGAAGGGAGATGTCTTGCCTGCCACCACTCACGTTGATTTCTCCATCAATGCGTTTAAAGTCGATGATATCTGGTTGGATTTCAACGTTAACGGTTGCTGTCTGTTTTTCCCCCGGATCCAATGTGATCGGCATCGGCATTTTCCAATTCAATCCGGTCCCTAAAGAAGTTGGAACATCGAAAGAATACGTGCGTTGGTGCGCGCTTTGATTCTCAATCGTAATCTCCCTTTCCAAACGCTGATTTGATTCTTCCGCTTCCCATACACCAAAAGACAAGGCCCCTGGGTAAACAAGCGTATCATTTTCAATCGCGGCGCCAATGTCCACACGTCCTGCCCCTTGGACAAACGGCGGATAAGTCTCTCCTTCATCGTTAGAGAGGGAAACAGCCGTATTCATTAGCGTCGCTTTCACCTGTTCCGGCTCCCAATCCGGATGCGCTTGTTTTACCAGTGCCGCCGCCCCTGCAATATGTGGCGCTGCCATACTTGTGCCGTTTAATCCTTGGTATCCTTCCGGAACCGTGCTATCGATATCTACACCGGGCGCAACAACATCCGGTTTAATATCCCACGTTTGCGTCACCGGTCCGCGGGAACTGAATATGGCCATATGATCAGTTTCTTCTACGTAATTGGTCTCGATGACGACTTCCTTATTTTCATTGTCGTTGATCACTTTTTTTAATTGATTGCCTGCTTTATTGTCAATAGACGCAGCTATGACGTCCATCTCTTCTTCCATCCCGGCCATAAACGGTCCCGGTATGTTATTCATAAGCAAAACCGCGTCAGCCCCGGCATCATTTGCATTTTCCATTTTAGCTTGGATCGGAATGCCCCCGCGTTCGATCAATACCGCGCGGCCACGTACATCTGCCAAGTCTTCCGGCAAGCCAAGGCCGCCATCCACGATATTTATTCTTCTTTTCATATTCCAAGGAGCGGTCCCCTGTATCGGTTGCAAGTCCAATTCACGGTCTTCTTCATGAATCTCGGGTACCGTTAACTGCGGGACTTTTAACGGTGGGGTTGAAGCACCGACGGAAATCGATTTTTCCGATGTTCCGGGTGACCCTACGCTCCACATGTCAGGACCGCTGTTGCCGCTTGAAGTAACCGTGATTATCCCGGCTTCCGCCGCTTCGTCCAAAGCTTTGCTCGTCGGCCAATCAGGACCGTTTACAGGATTCCCCAATGAGAGGTTCAAAACGTCCACACCATCAACGACCGCGCGATCAATCGCTTCAAGAACATGTTCCGTTGACCCTTGGCCTTCAGGTCCCAGTGCGCGGTATGCATAGATGTCCGCATCAGGAGCGACTCCCCGCACACTTCCATTCGCAGCGATGATCCCCGCGACGTGTGTCCCGTGGAAAGTAATCGCTTTCCCCTTTGCTTTTGTTTCCATCGGGTCGTGATCGTCATCGATCACATCATAACCGCCCGCGTAATTTTTTTGTAAATCGGGATGGTTGTAATCGATGCCCGTGTCGATGACACCGACCTTTACCCCGTGGCCGCTAAGCCGAATGCCTAAGTCGTCAAGTTGTGTGCGGATATCTTCAGCGCCGATAAAGGGCACACTTTCCCTTAAGGCATGATCATATTGAACACTATCGTCGACACGGCTTACGCCCGGGACGTTTTCCAATTGATCTGCACTTGTCTCGGGAAGCGTGTATGCCATGCCAAGAAAAGCAGATGAAAATATGTAGTCCGGCTCGTAATCGGTACGTTCTTGAATCTCTTCTTGGACGATTTCCGGATCATCGTCGACGTGTACGATCACTGTTTTCGCTTCTCCTTGGCCCTGAACATTACTGCCTACGCCTAGGGCCAGGCCAGCGAAAGCCAGAATAAATAATAAACGCCAAAGAAATTCCATGTGAGCCCTCCTAGTGTGGGTTAGAGGCGGGAGGATCCATCCTCGTCATCCGCTGCCTCTAACTGCTAAAGAATGCCGGACCCTCATAGTTTGTTCGTTCCTAGCAAAATTCATGCAGATGTAATGGAGAGCTGTTTATGACGACCGAAGTGCTCGGCTTCGTTCAAGCTCGGTCACCATGGGCTAATCATGGTGACCGTAATGTGTCGTTTCGATCCAGTTCGGGCGTCATGACCGCTTCATAGTGACCGTAATGCGCCGTTTCGATCCAGTTCGGGCGCCATGATCGCTTCATGAAGACCGAAATGCTCGGCTTCGTTCAAATTCGGGCGTCACGGCCGCTTCATAGTGACCGTTATGCGCTGTTTCGCTCTAGTTCGGACGCCATGGCCGCTTCATGAAGACCGTTACCCCCTGCTTCGCTCGAGTTCGGGCGTCATGGCCGCTTCATGAAGACCGTTACCCCCTGCTTCGCTCGAGTTCGGGCGTCATGGGCTATTTATGAAAGCTGTTTCGTTCCAGTTCGGACACCATGTGACCCCTTCATGACGACCGGAATGCCCCGCTTCGTTCTAGTTCGGGCGCCTGGCCGCTTCATGAAGACCGTTACCCCCTGCTTCGCTCGAGTTCGGGCGTCATGGCCGCTTCATGAAGACCGTTACCCCCTGCTTCGCTCGAGTTCGGGCGTCATGGCCGCTTCATGAAGACCGTTACCCCCTGCTTCGCTCGAGTTCGGGCGTCATGGCCGCTTCATGAAGACCGTTACCCCCTGCTTCGCTCGAGTTCGGGCGTCATGGCCGCTTCATGAAGACCGTTACCCCCTGCTTCGCTCGAGTTCGGGCGTCATGGGCTATTTATGAAAGCTGTTTCGTTCCAGTTCGGACACCATGTGACCCCTTCATGACGACCGGAATGCCCCGCTTCGTTCTAGTTCGGGCGCCTGGCCGCTTCATGGCGACTGAAATACCCAACTTCGCTCTAGTTCGGACGCCATGGCCGCTTCATGGTGACCGAAATACCCAACTTCACTCGAGTTCGGGCGTCATGACTGTCTCATAGCGACCGTAATGGCGCCGGGTTTTCATTTCCGGGCGCCATGCCTGCCTCATGACGCCCGAAATTGCGAGCTACCCCCGCTTCCGGGCGCCATGACCGACACCCGCACACCAAAAAAACCGCCACTATGTATGGCGGTCTTCAACTTTCTTATTTTGTTCCGAAGAGACGATCGCCTGCATCCCCTAAACCGGGAACGATGTAACCTTTTTCATCGAGCTTTTCATCCAATGCCGCGAGATAAATATCAACGTCCGGATGCGCTTTTTGAACTTCCCCGACTCCTTCGGGAGCCGCGATTAGGCACATCAATTTCATGTTGCTGGCGCCTCGTTGTTTCAGCGCATCGATTGCTGCCACGGCGGAACCCCCGGTGGCGAGCATAGGGTCAATAACAATGAGGTCGCGGTCTTCAATATCTTTCGGGAGCTTAATATAATATTCGTGAGGCTCAAATGTGTCCGGGTCGCGATACAACCCAACATGACCCACCCTAACGTTCGGCATTAATTTAAGTATTCCGTCCATCATTCCCAATCCTGCCCGCAAGATGGGGATAAGCCCCAGTTTTTTGCCCGCGATCACTTTCGATGTGGACGGCCCGACCGGTGTATTAACGGTCACTTCTTCAAGGGACAAATCCCTTGTAATCTCAAAAGCCATCAAGGAGCCGACTTCATCCACCAATTCGCGAAACTGCTTCGTCCCGGTCGATACATCTCGGATATATGTGAGTTTATGTTGGATGAGGGGGTGATCAAAAACATAAATTTTTCCCAAGCGATTCACTCTCCTTTACGTATCCCGCATCTTTTATCCTTCAAAATTGTACAGAAAAAAAGAAGCAGCATCAAGTAGCGACCTGCCATTTTGATGGACAGGTCGCTTACATCTACACATTATGCATACAATGGATACTTATTCGTCAAGGCGCTCACGCGGTCACGCGCTTCTTTTTGTTTCGCTTCATCATCCATATTTTTCAACACTAAGCCAAACAGCGCGCCGATTTCATCCATATCCTCTTCTTGAAAGCCACGTGTCGTGACCGCTGCCGTGCCGAGTCGAATGCCGCTCGTGACAAACGGACTTTCAGGATCGAAAGGCACCCCGTTCTTATTCGCGGTCAAACCTACATCATCCAATGCTTTTTCAGCTGCTTTTCCGGTCAAATTCAAGCTTTGCAAGTCCAAAAGCAACAAGTGATTATCGGTACCGCCGGAAACAAGGTTGATGCCTTCGTTTTGCAAAGCAACGCCTAAGCGTTTGGCGTTTTTTATAACTTGACCTGCATACGCGGCAAAAGAAGGCTCGAGCGCTTCTTTAAAAGAAACCGCCTTGGCAGCAATTACGTGCATGAGCGGCCCGCCCTGCATTCCCGGGAATACCATCTTGTCGATTTTCTTCGCGAATGCTTCTCCACAAAGAATCATACCGCCCCGAGGGCCACGCAATGTTTTGTGGGTCGTCGTTGTAACGAAGTGAGAGTAAGGAACAGGGTTCTGATGCTTGCCTGCAGCGACCAAACCTGCAATATGGGCCATATCAACCATGAGATACGCGCCTACATCGTCTGCGATTTCCCGAAACTTATTAAAATCAATGCCACGAGGATATGCAGAAGCACCGGCGACAATTAGTTTTGGCGAATGTTCACGGGCAGCCTCCAATACTTTATCATAATTGATGCGCTGATCGTCTTCATTCACGCCGTACTCGATAAAATTGTATTGAATGCCGCTAAAATTAACCGGGCTCCCATGGGTAAGATGGCCACCATGGGATAAATTCATGCCAAGCACTGTGTCCCCGTGTTCTAAAATGGCAGAATAAACCGCCATGTTCGCCTGGGCACCGGAATGGGGTTGGACATTGACATGTTCAGCACCGAAAAGCTCTTTTGCCCGGTCCCGTGCCAAGTTCTCCGCCACGTCCACATATTCACAGCCGCCATAATAACGGCGGCCCGGATACCCCTCTGCGTATTTATTCGTCAAAACCGAACCTTGAGCTTCCATAACTGCCTCGCTTGTAAAGTTTTCGGAAGCGATCAATTCGATTTTATTTTTTTGCCGAGATCGTTCATCTTCAATAGCGGCAAAAATTTCCGGATCTTGTTGCTGAACATTTTTCATGATTCGTTGTCTGCCCCTTTCAAACTGAAAATGATGTATGTTTTTCACTTCATTTTAACACGGAAAAGGCCTTGTGGGCAGATAAGTTTTCTATTCAGGATAACTCGCGCGCGGGCCGCCAATATATTTCGGGCGTGTACACGCCATCGTCACGGGAGCTTGGCCGATAAAAGCTTTGCTGCCGCGAACCGGAACAGCGACATGCTTTAAATGCATGCCGATCAATGTCGCGCCGATGTCAATGCCGGCATCGGCACGAACAGCTTCCACAACAACCGCGTCATCCTCCTGAGCATATGCATACGTCGCGAGCGATCCGCCTGCGCTGCGGCAGGGAACGACCGACACAATCTCTAAATCATAATCTTCTGCATACTCACAGGGGACAACGAGGGAACGGTTAATGTGTTCACACCCTTGATAAGCAACGGTGCATCCGATGTGTTTTCGAAAGCGTTCAATGGCGTTAAAAACATCTGCCGCGATTGCTTCCGAACCTGCGCTGCCGATACGTTCGCCTGCGATCTCGCTCGTACTTGCACCAACGACGAGCAAGGATTTCGGACACAATTGTGCTTGAGCATTCAATTCGTGCAGAAGTTTTTCCAAAACATTTCCGGGCGCTTCCCTGCCCATGCGTTCACCCCCTCGACGTTATTTTTCCGTCTCCATCACTTTTTCCACTCTGTTCGCATGACGCCCACCTTCAAACTCGGTGGAAATCCATTTTTCCACAATTGCTTTTGCCAGGCCGGGACCGATGACCCTCTCGCCCATCGCGAGTACGTTTGCATTGTTATGAAGCCTGGACATTTCTGCGCTGAATACGTCGTTTACGAGCGCGCAACGGACACCGGGAACTTTGTTCGCCGTCATCGACATCCCAATGCCGGTGCCGCAAATGAGGATTCCGAGATCGTAATCCCCTGCCGCTACCTGTTCAGACACAGGTTTGGCGAAATCCGGATAATCCACACTTTCCGAACTGTTGGTACCAACATCTTTATACTCAAATCCTAACTGTTCAAGTATGGGGAAAATTTCTTTTTTTAATGCCCAGCCGGCATGGTCTGATCCAATAATCACTTTCATTTTTTAAAGCCCCTTTCGCCACTCGATACGTTCCAGCATTTGATTGATTTGCCCGGCGGTCCGGCGATACTCATCAAGGTCACCGCCGACCGGATCCGCTATATCTTCATGGGAGCCGCCGGCACTTGCCAACGTTGTAATTTTATTTTCATGGGCGGGATATTGTTGCTTTATCTGTAAAGCTTGCGCCTGTGTCATTGTCCATACTCGGTCCGCCCAGGCCAGCAACGCCCCTGTTAATCGTTCGGCATGGTGCTCATCCAAAGTGGCTCCATGTTCACGGACAACGATGCGCGCGTGGGGAGCAGCAGGGCCACCTGCCAATGCCTGCATGCCGGCCGATTTCACTTCCACGCCTGTCTCTTTTGCGGCTAATAGCGCCTCGGCCATCGGACTGCGGCACGTATTGCCCGTACAAACGAGCAAGACCCGTTTTACGGCCATTCTTTTTCCTCCTCAATCTCTCTCTTTTTGTTTATTTTAACATAGATGGATGACCCATGCCGTGTTTCACATAAACAAAGGACGAATCGTGTTTAATCCATACAATAAAAGAATAATGCCACCCAATAATTCTCCCCAATTGCCGATATGGCTGCGCGTCAACCTTGCAAGGATCAGCCCTGTCCATGTTAAGACGGCACTCGATAAACCAAACGCGAAAACGACCGCAAAAGTTTTAGCACCGAAAATCCCGAGTGAGATGCCGATGGAAAAACTGTCCATGCTGACGATGAAGGCAAATAAAAATAAGCCAGTGCCATGTAATTGTAAGATTGGATTTTCTTTACTGTTACGACTTGAAATCATCATTTGCAGCCCAATCCACACAAGGATAACCCCTGCGATAAAATAAACAACATCGAGGCTATAAACATTTGCCATCCAATGCCCAATTCCGATGCCGGCAATGGGCATGAGCACGTGAAACAAACCTACCGTAATGCCAGCTTTAACAGCATGAATACGAAAGGCTTGAAAACCAAGTGCCATCGCCATTGAAAACGCATCCATCCCCAATACAATTGCCAATGCTAACATACTGATCGATTCGGCCATAGGCGGACCCCCTGACTCTCACCAACTTATGCGGACAAGGAGTCGAATAGAAATCAGAGAGGGCAAAAAATTAAGGATGAACGGTGTGAGGCAGGACGATGATTCAGCGGTTGAGGGTTCGATGGCTGTTCATGGCGACCGAACAGGCGGCGCTTAAACGCTTTCGGGGCTCATGGCACGGGCATGGCGACCGAAAACGTGGCGATCAATCGGTTTCGGGCTCCATGACCCTTTCATGGCGACCGAACGGGCGGCGCTCACTCGGTTTCAGGGCTCATGGCACGGGCATGGCGACTGAAAACGTGGCGATCAATCAGTTTCGGGCTCCATGACCCTTTCATGGCAACCGAATGAGCGGCGCTTACTCGCTTTCGGGGCTCATGGCACGGGCATAGTGACTGAAAACGTGGCGATCAATCGGTTTCGGGCTCCATGACCCTTTCATGGCGACCGAACAGGCGGCGCTTAAACGCTTTCGGGGCTCATGGCACGGGCATGGCGACCGAAAACGTGGCGATCAACCGGTTTCGGGCTCCATGACCCGCTCACGACACCTAAACAGGCGGCGTTACCCCCAGCTTCATTAACGATAATAGCTCATCTTAAGTATTCCTGCGCAACAGCCTTGAACAAATCAATCGTCCGTAAGTAATCCGCGATGTCCACATACTCATTCGGTTGATGAGCGGTGCTCCCTTGAATACCGCTCCAAATAACAATCGGAAAATCTTTTTTATTTTTCATGAATTGAGAACCATCGGTGTAGCCGCTCATTCCCCGCGGTGTTTTGCGCTCGCCTGTTTCCGATTCGTAAAAATCCAATAAAAAATCTACAAAAGCATGATCCGGCGCCGTTTGCATTGGGGACAAATCATTTTCCACATGGATATCCGCGTTTAAATCCGGGAGGCTTTCTTTCACCTCGTCGATGATGCTTTGTATGTCAGCAACAATCTCTTTATGGTCCTGGGAAGGGACTGAACGGATGTCTAATTTTAACGTACAGGAATCAGGAACGACGTTTGTGTTTGCCCCGGCGGAGATGGCGTTCATGCTAAAAGTAGGTTCACCGAGAAGCGTTTCACGGCGATACTTCATCTGAAAACGGTCACTGAGAAGCGCATTCATGATTTCATTCATATGCATCAATGCGTTCACCCCGTGATGCGGGCGGGAACCATGGGCTGTTTTTCCATAACAAGTGATCGCTATCCAAAGCGCACCCTTGTGGGTGACAACGATCTCCGATTTCGTCGGCTCGGCAATGATTAAGGCATCAAGATCATCGGCATGTCCTTCCTCAACGAGCTGCTTTGCTCCGACGGCACCGACTTCCTCCCCAACGGTTGCCAATAGCTTCACATCTCCCGCCAGTTTTACGCCCGCTTCTTTTAACTGGATCATAGCCATGACACACGCCATAAGGCCGCTTTTCATGTCACAGGCTCCACGTGCATAAATCTTTCCATCCACTTCATCCGCAGCGAATGGATCATAAGACCATTGCCGATCGCCTGTCGGGACAACATCCATATGGCCGCAGAGCCCGAGCACCTTGTCCGAACCCCCATCTCCTTTAAGAGTGGCGATCAAATTCATGCGCCCATCTGAATAAGGGACTCGTTCGGTTTGAATGTCGCATTCTAAGAATAGAGCCTCAAGTTGTTTAGCTACCCGTTCCTCATTCCCCGGTGGATTAACCGTATCCGTTCGCAAAATAGCCTTTAGCCAATCGATTGCTTTCGTTTGTTCCATTCTTCTACCCCTCCCAATTCTTCTGCATGTTTCACGTGAAACAGAGCAGTGATCTAGCGCCTATTGGTATAATTCACCGCTCACACCATCAGCGTTATCATCGATGATGTCCGACTAAAATTTCGCGGACATAAAAAGCTCTGCATTGGCTGTCACAACTACAGATAATCATTTATTTCACCCGTTTAACACTAGTGAAGGGCTGAATCTCTTGATCACACCAATTTAGAAAACTTGGTTTTCGCCAAGCTTTTATGGCGAAAACCCTTAGTTGCGCTTATGTAGGTCAGAAAGTACAAATCAACTTTCTGACCTACCAATGATTGATTTGTTCCTACTGGCCTCTACTGCCGATGTTCGAAGGCCATAATCCACTACAATAGCTTTGGAATCCCTAATTCGAGCTTTGACGACTTGACGCCGTAACTCCAAAACTCAGGCGTCTTTCGGTCGTCAACAGACAGTCTCACGCGTGGCCGGCAGTGGTGTGATCATTGTCACCCGATTTATACGCTTCCGAAGCGTGGTGACTCCTCATCTCAAGCCACTTATGAATGGGCCGCCTTATACAATCGGTTCATAATCGCCTTGCCGAGCCCTTTCTCCGTAAATGTTTGTACGAATAGGACATCTACATCCATTTTATCAACAGCTCGCAAATGATTGTATAGATGGGATGATATGGTTTGTAGATCAGACGCGTCCCCCAAGATCAGAACTTCGTCTGCCGAAATTTTTTCCACTCGTTCCGAAGTGATCGCGGCTGCCACCTTTTCGCCGCGCTTTCTTGCCTCATCAATGCGCGCTTGCATGTCCTTGCTTGGGCCATCCACAAGCTTAACGTTTGTATCCGGGGAATAATGGCGGTATTTCATGCCCGGCGCTCGCACATTTTGTTTGCTTCGCTCCCGATCTTCGACGACCATTGATAAACCAAGCGCCTCTTCCAACTCTTCTTCCGTAATGCCGCCCGGACGCAAAATCCGCGGGGGCCTCTCTCCGTCACTTACATCTACGACGGTCGACTCGAGGCCATATCCGGTGCTTCCCCCATCAATAATCGCGGCCACACGTCCATCCAGATCCTCACTTACATGTTCCGCTCGCGTCGGACTCGGCTTTCCCGAACGATTCGCACTCGGTGCCGCTATAGGCACATCCGCTTCTGCAATGATCTCACGTGCCAATGGATGCGCCGGCATACGCACGGCCACCGTGTCGAGGCCAGCAGTCACCACCGGCGGTACACGGTCACTCGCGGGAAAAATAAGCGTTAGAGGTCCCGGCCAAAAATGTTCGATCAATCTTTCAGCGTGAAAAGAAAGAGGCGCACGTATCAGCGGATGTAATTGTGCCAACGAACCAATATGTAAAATAAGCGGATTATCACTCGGGCGCCCTTTAACTTCAAATATTTTTTTCACAGCCCGTGTGGACAATCCGTTCGCTCCCAAACCGTAGACCGTTTCTGTCGGAAAAGCAACAAGCTCCTCTGCACGCAGGATGTGCGCTGCCTTTCCCACACACTCCCGCCATGCTTTTTCATCAACATAGTTGTCCACAACTAAATGCTCCGTCTGTTGGCAACTCATCGATTTTTCTCCTCCATGTCCGCGAAACCCTTTTAGAACAAGGGTTTTTGCTACATTTTACTTATCCACATGAAATCGCCCTTTATGCACATTTCTATGCTCCGAACCAGTCATCCCAAACTTCAGCAAGAAAGAACGAAAATTCAGGCTCCTCTTCAACGTTTTCTTCCTTTTCTTCTTTCTCTTCCTCTTCTTCCCCGATCCCAAGGTCGGATAAACAAAGAGGGGGAAAAAGCACGCACCACCAGTTTTCTCCTTCCCCGTCCCCGATATCAATGACCAACGCTTCATAATTCCCTGCCGGATAAACGAGCGGACCATACACACGGGTTGGAAACTCCACGTTTTTTTCCAATGACACATCCACAGGCATCGAAGCGTCATAAGCATGGACGACGTCTTCCGCTTTTTTTTCGATTGTCTCCAAATGTGCGTCGAATACGTCTCGCGCCTCTTCTTTTGTCGGCACCTCATCCATATGCTCGGCACTATAGACCGCCACTTCATCTCTCACTTCTCGCTTAATTTCCTGTTGGAGCAATGAATCATCATGGGAAAAAATCCGCAGCCGAATCGAATCCTCCGGCACCGGATCCTCTTCCTGCCAATGCTGTTGCTGGCTTTCCCAATTCCCCACAACCAAAAATAAACCAATAAAAACATAAATAATAGATAATTTCATCAGCCGATCCCATCCTCTCTACCCGCAAGTCTGGGCAAAAAAAAGGATGGCCTAAACACATAATCGTCCGACAAAGTTTGCGATTTACCTTTCAATCATAACAAAACGATCTTTTCCGTTGATGTCTTGAACAATATCTATATTCGCACCGGGCAACTGTTGTTCCATGAGCAGCATGACGGACGGACCTTGCATCTCACCAATTTCAAAAATAGCCAGTCCATCTGCCGAAAGCACGTAAGGGATGCCTTCTGCCAATTTTCGGTAAAAAAACAGCCCATCTCCACCGCCATCCAATGCTTGCCGTGGCTCATAGCCGCGCACGAGCAAGTCCAACTCTCGCCATTCGCGGGTAGCGATATAAGGAGGATTGGCCACGATCACATCCATATGCATGCCTTGATCCCGCAAAGGCCTAAGCATGTCCCCTTCGATAAACGCCAGGGAGGAAGCCCCCAAGCCTTCTCCATTCTTCCTGGCAATTGCCAGTGCTTCACGGGATGCATCCAAAGCCGATACTGTCGCCTCCGGCCACTCCAGGGCAAGCGTGATCGCGATCGCCCCGCTTCCCGTGCCGACATCCGCAATCGCCGGCCGCTGAAAACGTTTCTGTGCCTTCGCTATCACGAGCTCCACCAGTTCCTCTGTTTCTTGGCGGGGAATCAATACGGACGGATTTACACTGAACCGGCGCCCGTAAAAATAGGCACCGCCTGTAATGTATTGTACCGGTTCACCCTCGCCATGGCGCTCTGCCCACGCTTTATATCGTCCCCACTGTTCATCGCTTAATTTTTCTCTTAAATGGAGATGATAGGCAACGTTATCCAATTGCAACAAATCTTGCATTAAGTATTCCGCCGCTTTTTTTTCCATCCCTTTTTCCTGAAAAAAAGACGAAGCCCACTGCAGGGCTTCCGATACACGGGGGGGCGAGGCAGATCTCCCCTGTCCGTTATTGCTGTGCATTCTCCATCAGCTCCGCCTGTTCCTCAACAATCAATTGCTCGATAATCTCTTCCAAATTTCCTTCCATCACTTGATCAAGCTTTTGCAACGTTAATCCGATCCGATGATCGGTGACACGGCTTTGCGGAAAGTTGTACGTACGAATTCGCTCGGAACGATCGCCGGTCCCCACGGCCTGTTTACGATTCTCCGCGTACTCATCTTCCGCTTCTTTTTGATATTTGTCATAAATACGTGCCCGTAACACTTTCATCGCTTTATCGCGATTCTTGATTTGCGATTTTTCATCTTGGCAAGAGACGACGATACCGGTGGGGTCATGGGTAATGCGGACAGCGGACATAGTCGTGTTGACGCTTTGGCCGCCGGGCCCGCTGGAAGCAAAGGTGTCGATGCGCAAATCCTTATCGTGAATTTCCACCTCCACATCCTCTGCTTCCGGCAATACGGCAACCGTCGCCGTGGACGTGTGAATGCGGCCGCCGGATTCCGTGGAAGGCACTCGCTGGACGCGATGGGCGCCGTTTTCATACTTCATTTTCGAAAATGCATCTTCTCCGTTAATCGCGAAAATAATTTCTTTAAATCCGCCCATATCCGTTTCGTGGGATTCGATGACATCCGCTTTCCAACGGTTTTTTTCCGCATAGCGGCTGTACATTCGAAATAGGTCTCCCGCAAATAAGGCAGCTTCATCTCCCCCGGCGGCACCGCGAATCTCTACAATGACGTTCTTTTCGTCATTGGGATCTTTTGGGATAAGCAAGACTTTCAAATGCGCTTCGAGCTCCTCTTTTCTACTGCTTAATTCCTCAATCTCTTCGGCAACCATTTCCTGCATGTCATCGTCCATGTTGTCATTTAACATCGTTTTAGCTTCTTCGAGTTCTTCTGTCGTCTGCTTATAATCACGATATGTTTGTACAGTTTCTTCCAAGTCCGACTGTTCTTTTGAATAATCGCGTAGTTTGTCGGGATCATTCACAATATCAGGGTCGCTAAGCCAATCGTTAAGCTGTAGATAGCGATCTTCCACCGATTGCAATTTTTCGAACACAACATTCACCTCATTCTACTGCTTCACACAGTATAATATAAGGGGGCGGAAGCGTCAAAATGAGGATCGCGCCACAAGCCCCGGTTTCTTTTCATGCATGAGAGGGAATGATACATCAGACTGGAGGTATAGCTATGAAACAATACGTGATCATCGGCGGCGATGCCGCGGGAATGAGCGCCGCCATGCAAATTATCCGCCGTGACTCTGATGAGCCTCAAGTCACGACATTGGAAAGAGGCGGCATCTATTCCTATGCGCAATGCGGGTTGCCTTATGTCATTGAAGGCTCGGTCGCCCAAACGGATGACTTGATTGCCAGATCAAAGGAAACATTTCGTAAAAAATACGGCATCGACGCACGTACTTACCATGAAGTCAAAAGCATCGATCCACAAAAACAATACGTACACGGCATCGATTTGGAGTTGGACCAGCCGTTCACCATCCCTTACGACAAATTGTTAATCGCTACCGGCGCAGACCCCGTTATCCCTTCGCTTCCGGGTAACGGCCTGCAAGGTGTGCACACGCTGAAAACCATTCCCGATCTTGAACGCTTACAAGCTGACCTCCATCAACACCGCCAAGTAACCATCGTTGGCGGCGGCTACGTCGGACTCGAGCTCGCGGAAGCCTTTGCCTCGCAACATATTCCCGTGCGCATCGTGGAGCGCAATGGGCAATTGGCGAAAATGTTTGACGGCGATATGGCCTCCCTTTTGCATGAGGAAGCAAACGCACAAGGAATCGAAATCGTGTTCAACAAAACCGTCACGGAACTAAGGGCGGATACAGAAGGGCGCGTAAATGCTTTGTACGCGGACAATGAAGCTTTCCCGACCAACCTTGTCGTTTTCGCTACGGGGATTAAACCGAATACATCCTTTTTACGCGAAACGGATATCGAGCTAAACGAAAAAGGTGCCGTTCACGTCGATGGCCAAATGAAAACCAACCTTGCGAATGTTTACGCAGCCGGGGATTGTGCCTTACAGTACCATCGTATTAAAGAACAGCATGACTTCTTGCCTTTGGGTACGCATGCTAACAAGCAAGGGCGCATTGCCGGCACAAATATGAGCGGGACAGAAAAATCCTTTCAAGGCGTTGTCGGCACTTCCATCTTTCGTTTTCTTCGCTTGACTGCGGCCCGTACGGGAATTTCGGAAAAAGAAGCAGAAAGATTGGAGGTCCCCGCCGAATCCGTCTATTATAAAGGAACAGACATTGCCGGCTATTTCACGGATAAAAAACCGCTCCATATTAAGCTTGTGTACCGAACCGATAACCATTTACTCCTCGGCGCACAAATCATCGGGGAATCAGGCGTCGATAAACGTATTGACGTTTTGGCAACAGCGCTTTTTCATCGGATGAGCATGGATGAATTTGAAGACCTCGATCTGTCTTATGCCCCGCCCTATAACGGCGTATGGGACCCTGTGCAACAAGCGGCCAGGCGGGTGAATTAGTACAACAATGAAGCCTCTCTGCTTACGCAAATGCAGAGAGGCTCCTCTGTTTAGCCTATTCGTCCGGCAAAACTGCAACTCCAAGTCCATTCATCTGAATATAATCGTGCAATCCGTACGCATCGATGGCCTGCGGCGGATTTGCCGGTGAACAAGCAACGAGACTCACCAACAGCAGCAAGCAGCAGAGCTTTTTAACCATTCTAATACCTCCTTGTTCAGAGGTGTATCTCTATTCTGCCCTAAACAAGCGCGTGCAATCATGGAGGTTAATGTTGGAAAAAATTTAATCCTTTATCAAAGATAAACATCTTTAAATGGAACAAAAAAAGACTGCCTTTACTGTCACGTTAATGACAGCCGGGCAGTCTTTTTTATTAATCCAAGTTGTATTTCTTTTTGAATTTGTCGATCCGGCCACCTGCGTCCACAAGCTTTTGTTTCCCGGTATAGAAAGGGTGGGAGTCCGAACTGATTTCTACCTTAAGCAGTGGGTACGTATTCCCGTCTTCCCATTCAATCGTCTCTGATGACGTACTTGTCGAACCGCCCAAAAACTTGAAACCAGTGCCTGTATCTAAAAAGACAACATTTTGATACTGCGGATGAATGTCCGTTTTCATTGTTGCGTTCCCTCCTCTTACACGCTTAAATATAAGCGCTCGTTTCACACATGTTGTGATTATACCAAGGCAGTTTACGTTTTTCAAGGGTATGATTTAGCCGCCGGGGATTCATCCGGATGAATAACTTCCGGCTTTCGCTTTTGTGTTTGCTCTCGCTTTGTCTTGTTCCATACGCTCAAAAAATTCATCGTTCGTTTTCGTATCTTTGATCCTGCGAATAAAATGATCGATGAATTCGGGCGAATCGTTCATCGTTTTGCGCATCGCCCACAAACTTTCAAGCTGGCTTTTCGTAACGAGCAGCTCCTCTTTTCGCGTGCTGGAACGCCGGATATCGATGGACGGGAATATTCGCCTTTCCGCGAGACGACGGTCCAAGTGCAGTTCCATGTTCCCTGTGCCTTTAAATTCTTCATAGATGACATCATCCATGCGTGAACCCGTGTCGACGAGTGCCGTGGCCAAGATCGTCATGCTGCCCCCTTCTTCGATATTGCGGGCAGCCCCGAAAAACCGTTTCGGGCGATGGAAGGCAGCGGGGTCAATCCCTCCGGATAACGTTCGTCCACTCGGCGGGATGACGAGGTTATACGCCCGGGCCAACCGCGTAATGCTGTCCATTAAAATGACGACATCTTTTTTTTGTTCCACGAGACGCATCGCCCGTTCTAGCACAAGTTCTGTCACTTTCACGTGATTTTCCGGCACTTCATCAAAGGTGGAATGAACGACTTCCCCTTCTACCGAACGTTCAATATCGGTCACTTCTTCCGGGCGTTCATCAATGAGCAACATAATTAATTCCGCATGGGGATGATTTTCCGTAATACTGTTCGCCACCTGTTTCAACAGCGACGTCTTGCCCGCTTTCGGAGGTGCCACAATCAACCCCCGTTGCCCGAAGCCCACCGGGGTAATAATGTCCATAATTCTGGCGGAAAGCCGGCCGGGATTCGTTTCCAAGCGCATGCGTTCATTCGGAAATAACGGCGTAAGCGCAGGAAAATGGGGGCGTTCTTTCGCTGTCTCCGGTTCATCCCCATTCACTGCCTCTACTTGCAACAATCCATGATAGCGCTCGTTATCTTTCGGTTTGCGCACCTTGCCGGACACACGGTCTCCATTGCGCAAATCGAAACGGCGAATTTGCGATGCAGAAATGTAAATATCTTGAGAACTCGGCAAATAATTAATCGGCCGCAGGAAACCATACCCTTCCGTTTGTATAATTTCCAAGACGCCTTCCATAAACATATGACCATCCTGCTCCGCCTGTCCTTTTAAAATCGCGAAAATCAGTTCCTGTTTCGTCAATTTGCTATAATAAGAAATTCTAAATTCTTTCGCGAGCCTGTAAAGATCCCGCAACGTTCTATCTTCAAGCTCCGCTATAGATAAACTCAACATTCATCACCGTCTTTCATAAATTCAACTTTTTGCTTACAATTTCTATTTAGGAATACATAAAGGAGAGGCAAAGCAACAACATTCTCTCTGTTGTAGGAAGCGAGGCAGGGTCCATTAAGGTTGGATGTGATACTGTCTCTATGGTTACTTTAAAAGTAACATATGAAGCCGCTTAAAAAAACCACTACGACAACATAAGACAAAAACAGAGGCGCGAACACGACCGTAGGCCTATTTTTTATATTATGCCACGTTTCTCATCAAAGGTTAGAAAAACTTGGCGTTGCGCCAAGTTCCAAGCAAGCCATTATGCGTCTTTAAATACAAAAGCCGGTTTTTTCTCAACATTATGTTTCCCGTCCACGAAGCGAACGGTTCCGGATTTTGCCCGCATGACAAGCGATTGCGTGGACGCCCGTTTGCTTTTGTAGTGGACGCCTTTCAACAGCTCCCCGTCCGTAATGCCCGTAGCGGCGAAAATACAGTCATCCCCTCCGACAAGATCATCCATGTACAGAATTTTCGAAAGGTCCTCGATGCCCATCCCTCGGCAACGATCCGCTTCTGCATCGTCTTTCGGCAGTAAGCGGCCTTGCACTTCTCCGCCAAGGCATTTTAAAGCAACAGCCGAGATCACACCTTCCGGTGCGCCGCCGGCACCGATTAACATATCCACACCCGTTTCATCAAAGGCTGTATTAATGGCGGCTGCCACATCTCCGTCTTGAATAAGCTTGATACGGGCACCTGCTTTTCGGACATCATTAATAATATTCCGATGGCGTTCTCGATTTAAAATGCTGACAACAAGATCATCAACGTCTTTTCCCCGTGCCCTCGCGACCGCCTGAAGATTATCGGCAACAGATGCATCCAAGTTAATCGCACCGACCGCGTCAGGACCAACGGCTATTTTATCCATGTACATATCCGGGGCATGTAACAGTTTCTCGTGATCAGCGATCGCGATGACAGCCAATGCGTTCCATTGGCCGTTGGCCACAATATTTGTTCCTTCCACCGGATCTACGGCAACGTCAACACGGGGGCCGGAACCGGTCCCCAATTTTTCCCCAATATAAAGCATCGGCGCTTCGTCTTTTTCCCCTTCGCCAATCACGACTCTTCCCTTCATCGGGATCGTATCGAATACATCACGCATGGCACTTGTTGCAGCATCATCCGCTTCCTCTTTAAGCCCTCGCCCCATCCATCTTGCGGATGATAAGGCTGCCGCCTCGGTGACACGCACAAGTTCCATCGTTAAACTTCTTTCCATCTGCTTTTCCCCCATTACGAATGTTTCAATTGTTCCTGTTCTTCCTCTGTCATTTCTTCCCGCCAAAGCCTGGCTCCCAATTGTAGGAGCTTCTCCTCAAAAGCTTCATATCCTCGATCAATATGGTGCACTCCGGTAACTTCCGTGACACCGTCCGCCAAAAGCCCCGCGATGACCAAGGCAGCACCCGCCCGCAGATCACTCGCCTTCACGCGCGCGCCTTCCAATTTTATTCCGCCGTTAACCATTGCGGAACGCCCTTCAACTTTTATATCGGCACCCATTCGCCGTAACTCATCAATATGCTTAAAACGGGAATTGTAGATCGTATCCGTAATAATACTCGTGCCTCGGGCCTTGGCAAGCAGGGACGTCACCGGTTGTTGTAAATCCGTCGGGAATCCGGGATGGACAAGTGTTTTAATATCCACCCCTTTAAGATCGTTGTTTGAGCGTACGACGACCGAATCATCTTTTGTAATCACCTCGACGCCCATTTCCTGTAACTTTGCTATCAACGATTCTAAATGATCGGGAATGATATTCTCAATCATCACGTCCTTGCCCATTGTAGCTGCCATTATCATGTACGTGCCCGCTTCAATGCGATCGGGGATAATCGTGTGGTTGCATCCTGCCAGTTTTTCTTTTCCCTCAATGCGGATGACATCCGTACCCGCGCCTTTGATGACCGCCCCCATGCTCGTTAAAATCGTAGCAACATCAATGATTTCCGGTTCTTTTGCCGCATTTTCAATCACTGTTCGCCCTTTTGCACGGGCGGCAGCGAGCATAATATTAATCGTGGCTCCTACGCTGACAACGTCCAAATAGATTCTTGCTCCCCTAAGTTCATTTGCCCGTAAAAAAATGGATCCTTGTTCATTGGATACCTTGGCTCCCAATGCTTCAAAGCCTTTAATGTGTTGATCAATCGGCCGGGGGCCAAGGTTACAACCTCCGGGCAGTCCTATATCGGCCTGTTTATATTTCCCCAACATGGCACCCATCATATAATAAGAAGCTCTCATTTTTTTTACGCGGCCATTCGGCAACGGTGTAGGGATAATATTACGCGGGTCAATGGTGATCGATTCCCCGTACAGATCAACATCAGCCCCAATGTGCTGCAACAAGTCCGCCAAAATTCCAACATCTGAGATCAGCGGCAGATTATCGACATGAACAGGTGCGTCCGCCAGTATTGCCGCAGGTATTAACGCCACCGCACTGTTTTTAGCTCCACTGATGTGGACGTTGCCGGATAGCGTATGTCCACCTTCTATCATTAGCTTGTCCATCGTCTGTCACTTCCTCATTTGGCAATTGTCTCACCACTCGCAAAATTATTGATAGGAATACCTGCTAGCATATTTTTTTAACATTTTTAGAAAACTTGGCTTTTCGCCAAGCTTTTATGGCGAATGCCTTAGTTGCACTTATGCAGGCAATAAAGTTGATTTATACTTCTTACTTGCCCAGTGTAGACATCCCTTCATCTTTCTAGACGCCTTTCGGTAACCGTTAAAACGCTAATCTTTCCCATTCATTTTTTCCCAATCGGCAAGGAAAGCATCCAACCCTTTATCTGTTAACGGATGCTGTACAAGTTGATGGATCACCTTAGGCGGGATCGTTGCAATGTGAGCGCCTTGTTTGGCTGCTTCTGCCACGTGCATGGAATGACGGACGGAAGCTGCGATGATTTGCGTATCAATGCCATGTAATGCAAAGCTGTTCGCGATCTCTCCAATCAGGTTAACGCCGCTATGGCCTATATCATCAAGGCGGCCGATAAATGGGGATACATAAGTGGCTCCGGCTCTGGCTGCCAAAAGCGCTTGCACACTTGAAAAAACAAGGGTTACGTTTGTGTCAATTCCATCCGCTTTTAAAGCCTTTACCGCTTTTAGGCCATCCAGTGTCATCGGAACTTTCACGGTAATATTTGGCGCTATGGCCGCTAATTCTTTTCCTTCTTTATACATTTCCCCGGCTTCCGTGGCAATTACTTCCGCGCTTACGGAACCCTTCACAACCGAAACGATTTCCCGTAACCGTGACGTGAAATCCACCCCTTCTTTTGCAACAAGACTGGGATTGGTCGTCACTCCGCTAAGAATGCCGAGATCATGGGCAAAACGAATATCATCCATATTTACCGAATCAACAAAAAATTTCATCACGGTTCAGCAAGGATGCCGCTTAACTATCCAAAAAACCAACGTCCTTGCCTTCCTCCCTTCGAGATATTCATAAACTATATAAACCTTATAAATCCATTGGAGGTTTTCGCTTGAGTTGCAAAACCCATTGAGACCAATGGCATAATAAATATACAATTAATGTGATATATAGCTCTATATTTCGATAGACCATTCACTACTTGTGTATTATAACATAACTCTTATGGTTTTTTCTTGCCTGTGTGGAGAAAATTCGTGTATCCGAAATATGTCTGCTTTATTGCCGGGCAACGTTATGTAGATTATCGATCATCAGTCTCCTTGTTTATGGTTGTCCATGTACTGATTTACCTTTTCCAAAACGTCCTGAATGTCAAATGGTTTTGATAATGATGCAACGACTCCCAAGTTTTTTACATCCATTTTCATATTGATTTCTTCATAAGCAGTCACAATGATCACGCCTATGGTAATCCCCTCATCCCGTATGGTTTTCAATACATCAATCCCGTTTAACCCGGGTAATTTTACATCTAAAATGATAAGGTCATAGTCAACACGCCTGATCCACCCCAAGGCCTTCCAGCCGTCGCTCGTCTCTTCAACGACGTAACCTTCTGCCTGTAAAACTTCTCTTATTAACGTACGAATACCCTCTTTATCATCAACAATTAATATTTTGCGCATGATTCTCTCCTTTGGCTCCTTCCATTGATTTCTTCGTCAAAAACGTAAATCCTTTTAGTCACTCCCTGTTTTTATGATATTTTTGGTGTTGAAAAAGGAAAAGGAGGAGATTCTATTTATGATAAAGAGTTATACGACACAATTGCAACATGTTTTCCATACAATTGGCAAGCAAGAGGAAGCTATTGGAGACAGCGCACGTCTTTTAGCACAAGCGCTTGTAGGCGAGGGGACTATATATGTAATGGCGAATAAGCGCTTCTCGGCACTTGCAGACACAATCGTTCAAAACGAAGACACACCTAAACGAATACAGCGCATTGCCCAGCAACAAAAAGAAGCGCTTACAACCACTGACCGTATGCTCGTTCTGAGCGAAGGAACAGAAACGAAGAACGAATTATTATACCTCCAAGGGTTGTTGCAGGCGCATATTCCCCTCGTATTTTTGGGACCGGGGTCCCCCAGCCTATCGTTTAAGGAAGGCATGGAAGAACCAATGGTGATCACCACCCCGTCTTCCCCCATCGTACCCGCTCCCGACGGAAGCAAAAGTGGACATCCGACAGAGATCGCGATTATTTATGCATATCAAGCGATGATGTTCGAATTGTCGGAAATGATCGCTGAGTAAGGGACGCTGCTTTTCATGCATCAAAGTTACAATGAGAGATATTCATGGCTATTGTCAATTGGGCGATTCAGACAATTAGTATATCCAATGCGTGAGGAGGTAACAAATCATATTCTGCTCGTAAGTACAAAGTAATCCCTCAAACGGTGGTCGGGTTTCTTTGAGAGGAACAAGTGATGCTTGGTAATCCCTCAAACGGTGGCCGGGTTTCTCTGAGAGGAACAAGTGATGCTTGGTAATCCCTCAAACGGTGGTCGGGCTTCCCTTGGAGGAACAAGTGATGCTTAGTAATCCCCCAAACGGATGCCGGGCTTCCCTTGGAGGAACAAGTGATGCTTAGTAATCCCTCAAACGGTGGTCGGGCTTCCCTTGGAGGAACAAGTGATGCTTGGTAATCCCTCAAACGGTGGTCGGGCTTCCCCTAGAGAGACAAAAGTCGTGTCGATCTGTATTACGCAGAGAATGCAAGGTGGAACAGCCTGTACGACGAACAAACCTGGAAGCCAGGAGGCTTTAACGAAGTAGTCCCGTAATTCTGCCCCCTCAGAAGCTGTTGAAGGAAAAATACGATTGGTGAATCGCTGGAATAGAACGTTAGACAGCTTTATACAATGTAAATGTTGGAGTGGAACATAGGGTCTACCCACTTTTTCCTTGTGCGGTCACTTATTTTGACCGTGCTGCACTTGTCGGACCGACCAGAGCATGAACGCTCGCGGCAGTCCAACCTTAGAAAAACTTGGCTTCCGCCAAGTCCTTATAGCAAAAGTCTTAGTTTTACTTATACTTTAATCCTTTAGCAAAGTTAAACATTCTTAAAATGAAAAAAAGCCGAGTATACGAGTACTCGACTTCACGCTTCCGGCAACGTCGCGTGGATAAACTCCCGAAAAAGCGGTTGGGGGCGCGTCGGTCTCGACACGAATTCCGGGTGGAATTGGGTGGCAACGAAAAATGGATGGCCACTCAATTCGATAATCTCGACGAGCCGGTTGTCGGGACTTTGTCCGGAAAATCTAAATCCTGCATGTTCAAAAGCTTCGCGATAGGCGTTATTAAACTCATAACGATGGCGATGGCGTTCATAAACAATTTCTTCTTCGTCATAGGCCGCTTTTGCAACCGACCCATCTTCGAGTTTGCAAGGATATAGCCCAAGGCGCAGGGTGCCGCCCAAGTCTTCCACATCTTTTTGCTCCGGAAGCAGATCAATAATCGGGTGTTCCGGCTGCTCTACGAATTCCGCCGATGCCGCTTCTTCGTGGCCAAGAACGTTTCGCGCGAATTCTACGGACGCAAGCTGCATGCCGAGGCAAATGCCGAAAAACGGAATGTGATGTTCGCGGGCATAACGGATCGCGCTTATTTTCCCTTCAATTCCACGGTGTCCAAAACCATAAGGAACGAGAATACCGTCCACATCTTTAAACTGATCCGCAGCATTATCGCACGTGATATCCTCGGAATTATACCAACGAATAGCTACATCTGCATCATAAACGTAACCAGCATGCTTGAGGGCTTCTGCAATGGAAAGGTATGCATCCGGGAGGGCCACATATTTGCCGACAATGCCTATCGTCATTTTTTTGGAGAGATGACTTACCCTGTCGACAAGCGCCTTCCAATCCTCCATATCTGCTTCAGGATTTGGCGTCTCCATGTTTAAGTGATCGCACACGATGGAATCCAATCTTTGTTCTTGTAAATCGAGCGTGACCTGATAGAGATTATCGGCGTCCCGGGACTCGATGACCGCATGTTTATCAATGTCACAAAAGAGTGCGATTTTTTCTTTCATTAAATCGGGTACAGGTTGGCCGGTGCGAACGACGATAACATTCGGCTGAATGCCGAGAGAGCGTAGCTCCTTTACGCTATGCTGTGTCGGCTTCGATTTCATCTCCCCTGCGGCTTCTAAAACCGGAATCAGCGTACAATGGATATACATGACATTTTCAACGCCAACATCGCTTTTAATTTGGCGAATAGCCTCCAGAAAAGGCAGACTTTCAATATCTCCGACAGTTCCTCCGATTTCCGTAATCACCACATCGACGTTGGATTCTTCTCCCGCCCGATAAACCCGATCTTTAATCTCGTCCGTTACGTGGGGAATGACCTGTACAGTCCCGCCGAGATAGTCCCCGCGCCGTTCTTTTCGGATAACGGAAGAATAAACTTTCCCTGTCGTCACGTTACTGTTTTTGTTCAGATTAATATCGATGAAACGCTCATAGTGTCCGAGGTCCAGATCCGTTTCCGCACCATCATCCGTAACAAACACTTCCCCATGTTGATAGGGGCTCATGGTTCCCGGATCGATATTAATATATGGATCAAACTTTTGGATCGTCACGTTTAATCCTCTATTTTTTAACAGCCTTCCGAGGGAAGCAGCTGCAATCCCTTTTCCGAGGGAGGATACAACGCCTCCAGTAACGAATATATATTTCACAGACATGCTTTATGCCATCTCCTTTTCTAGAGGTGAGAAAACATTCTTTTTCGGCAGGTAAGAATGTATAAACCAACTTTATTGCCTGCATAAGTTGGGCTAAGGCATTCGCCATAAAAGCTTGCCGAAAAGCCGAGTTAGGTTCTAAAAAGGGTCAACACTAAAATCTATGGTTGAAAAATAGGGGTTATCATGAACGATGAACCGCTACGGAACACCATTACACTTTCCATAGGCTTGCGCTCAGCCTCCTCGAAAAAAGAAATTCGCTTTTTTCTGCGGGGTCTTCCTGCTGCGTTTTCCTACAGGAATCTCCGTGTTTTTCCTCCGCCAGCTCATGTTATTACCATAATTAGGGACTGCTGAATAACGGAAAAAGATTGACACATAAGCATTTTCCGTTGATGTTGTCAAAACTGGATGCAAGGAAATCTATCCTAAAAGCAGAAAACCCTTGCACTTCTGGAAACATACGGAGGGATGATGCTGCAATGGCGAGATTCCAGCGGAAAAACGGACGCGTCAAGACCCCGCAGCGCCGGTTTTGCGCGAGGAGGCTTGACCGTTCTTCCGCGAAAAAGCGAAGCCATGGAGGCGGCATCCCGGCTTCAGCTGATATCTGCAAGTTGTTCAGCAATCCCTAATTATTCACTGATATCAACGAATAGATTTTGATGAAGAGCCCTATAAAATAAAAAAAGTGTGTCCGGCCACCGACGGGGTGGGGCACACTTTTTAGGTGTCTTGATTTACATCTATGGAACAAGCCCAAAAGTTATTGTACCTAGGGCACTATAAAAAGTCAAGATCGGCAAAAGGAGAAGGCTTATTGATCACCTTCCTGATCTTTCTCTTCTTCATCTTCAGGGTGGTCATCGTTGCCGAACCCATCGAGTTCTTCTTCATCGGATTTGTCGGCATCATCTTCATTGGCTAATTCGTCAAGCTCATCTTCCAAATCTTCCAAATCATTGTCCTGATGTTCCGACCCTTGATCATCCGAACTTTTTGATGAGGGTTGGACAGTCCGGCTCAAATCTTCCTCTGTTTGATCAACGGGATACCATGCTTTCAAACCCCAATGATTTGCCCCTAAATGAACAAAACTACCGCCAATATTCAAATCCGTGAACAATTTCGTTCGGCGTTCATCCATTTGTTCCTTTTTTATTTGCTTGATCTCAGCAATCTCCGCGAACAAGTCTTTATAGTGAACGGGTTCACGTTTCTCCTTTAGTAATTCGTAAGCAAGCTCAACCGCTGACCTTTCCAATACTTCATCCTGATCGAGTTCACGAATCGTCACAGTGGCTTACACCCTTTCATTCGGAATACATTTTTTCTCGTGTGCATACCCACCATTATAAACATATTCCAGAAGTTTATGCCACAAAAAATGATGAAGCAGGCGTTCTTTTTTTAAATAGTGCCTATTTGGATAACAGCGCATCCAGTTGCAAACGGGTGTATTGTTCCAATGTATAATGCTTTCTTAATGACCAACGCCTAAATGTCCACATATGTCCTTTAACCGTTATATCTTCCGCCATAAGGCGGGCAGACGCTTCATTCATCGTCAGATAACCTTCTTCGCGGCATTCATCAATCACTGTTTTGATGTTTGCCGTCATGCTTTCGTCTTTTTTTAAAACGTAAGAAAGCGATTCTTTCGGTAATGATTTTGCTTCCTGATACATGACGAGCACTTCTTCTTGCATGTCATCCATCACTTGAAAAAGTGCAGTCACCATTTGTTCAAATCGTTCAGCTGCAGGCAAGCTTTGATCCAGTAATTGATTGAAACGATCGGTCACTTCATCGTAAACGGCATCACAAACGAGGTACAGGATGTCTTCCTTGGAAGTGACATACTCATATAACGTGCCAACACTAAACCCTGATGAACGGGCAATTTCACGGGTTGTCGTGCGATGAAACCCTTTTTCCTGAAAAAGTTTGACGGCACTTTTCACCATTTGATCGCGCCGTTTTTCGATCAGTTGCTCATCTTTAACCATCGCAGGGACGTGTCGTTTCTCCATTGAAGCGCCTCCCGTCAATCCGCCAACAGCATTTTCCCGATGACAAGACGTTGAATTTCATTTGTTCCTTCGTAGATTTGCGTGATCTTCGCATCCCGCATATATCGCTCCACCGGGTATTCACGGATATATCCGTAACCGCCGAACACTTGCACAGCTTCTGTCGTTACGTCCATCGCCGTATCAGCCGCATAAAGTTTCGACATGGCCGATGCTTTTCCATAATCCAGCCCTTCTTGTTCACGCCACGCCGCTTGATACGTTAACAGGCGGGAAGCTTCAATTTTTGTTGCCATATCCGCGAGTTTAAAGCTAATGCCTTGTTGAGCTCCGATTGCTTTTCCAAATTGCTTTCGCTCTTTCGCATAAGCCGTCGCCGCATCGAGAGCACCTTGGGCGATTCCTAACGCTTGCGCGGCGATTCCGTTACGTCCGCCGTCCAATGTCTGCATCGCGATTTTAAACCCTTGGCCTTCATCCCCTAAACGATTCTCTTTGGGAATACGGCAATTTTCAAGACGAATTTCTGTTGTGGGCGAAGATCGGATACCCATTTTTTCTTCTTTTTTTCCTACAAAAAAACCCGGGGAGTCTTTATCCACGATAAATGCCGCAGGACCTGAATCCATCCCCGCAAACACGATATAAACATCGGCTTCCCCGCCGTTTGTAATAAAGATTTTCGATCCGTTCAGCACATAGCTTTCCCCTTCGAGGGTGGCCGTTGTTTTCATCGCCCCTGCGTCGGAGCCTGACCCTGGCTCCGTAAGGGCAAAAGCGCCGAGTTTCTCGCCACGCGCAAGCGGCTTTAAATACGTTTCTTTCTGCTCTTCCGTGCCGAATGTATAGATGGGCCAACTTGCAAGCGAAATATGAGCGGACAGTGTAACCCCTGTAGATGCGCACACACGGGATAACTCTTCGATGGCAACGACGTAACTTAAGAAATCGCCGCCAATGCCGCCATCCGCTTCCGGCCAAGGGAGCCCCGTAAACCCGAGATCGGCCATCTGTGCAAAAAGGGAGCGGTCAAAACGTTCATCCGCATCCCTTTCGGCGGCCGTCGGTTCTACCTCATTTTTCGCAAAGTCGCGAACCATCTTTCGTATCATTTGTTGGTCTTCCGATAGTAAAAAATCCATACATCTCGACTGCCTTTCTAGATTGTTTTTAGACTTTCAACAACACCGCATCCCCTTGGCCGCCACCGCTACAAATCGCAGCGATGCCGAGGCCACCTCCGCGTTTTTTAAGTTCATAGGCAAGTGTCAGCAATATGCGGTTGCCACTCGCTCCAATCGGATGTCCAAGCGCCACAGCCCCGCCGTTGACATTGACTTTTGCTGCGTCAATCCCTGATAGTTGTTCGCCGAGAAGGGCAACAACCGCAAATGCCTCGTTCATCTCAAACAAATCAATGTCTTCCGGACGGTACCCGGTTTTTTTACAAAGTTGATCAATAATAAGCCCCGGGGTTTGCGGAAAACGTTCCGTTTCAACGGCGATCGCCGTATGGCCGACGATCGTCGCCAATGGTTCCACATTTTCAGCATGTGCCGTTTCTTTTTCCATAAGCACGAGCGCACTGGCGCCGTCATTGACGCCCGGTGCGTTCCCGGCTGTGATTGTGCCGTCTTTTCCGAACGCGGGGGGCAATTGTCCCAAAGAGTCCGCCGTAACGTTTTCGCGAATGGCTTCATCCCGATCCACGATGCTATCTTCCCCGCGCCGCCTCGGAATGTTTACAGGCGCAATCTCTTCTTTAAATCGTCCGCTCTCCGTCGCTTCCTGTGCCCTCGTATGGCTGCGAGCCGCCCACTCGTCTTGGGCTTCGCGGCTAATGTCAAACTCTTTTGCATTCCGGTTTCCGTAAACACCCATGTGAACGCCTTCAAACGCACATGTCAATCCATCATGGACCATCGAATCAATCAGTTTGGCATCGCCCATTTTTTGGCCAAATCGAAAATTCGGCACGACATGTGGTGCCTGGCTCATCGATTCCATGCCCCCTGCCGCGATTATTGTTGCATCTCCGCTGCGAATGATTTGGTCGGCAAGGGTGACACTTCGCATTCCCGATGCACATACTTTATTGATCGTCTCCGTTTTGACCTCCCACGGGATATCCGCTGCTCTTGCCGCTTGCCGCGACGTTAACTGCCCTTGGCCGCCTTGAAGAACGTGGCCCATAATCACTTCATCCAATTGGCCTGCTTCAATTTCGGAACGGGTGATCGCCGCTTTTAACGCGTGTCCGCCCAAATCCATCGCCGTGAGCGACGCTAAAGCCCCGCCCATTTTGCCAAAAGGGGTTCTTGCTCCCGATACAATGACTGTTTCCGCCATTTTCATCCTCCTTTTTCAAAAGTAATCCCTATAATGGAGGGGGTGCTGCCCAGAGAGGGATTACTTCATCGACCTAATCCCTCAAGCAAAAGGAATGCTACCACCAGGGGGATTACTTCACCAATCTAATCCCTCTAACGAAAGAAATGCTGCCACCAAAGGGATTACTTCACCAATCTAATCCCTCTAACGAAAGAAATGCTGTCCCCAGAGGGATTCAATCTGTAGAAAAAAAGAGAGAGGAACCTCTCCCTTTTTATTCCCAATCCTTAGGTTTGGGTCAACACTAAAATAAATGGTTGATAGTAGTGATTAAATATAGTAATAACACTAGCTAGCGGAGAAAAAACACGGAGACTGATATGAACGAAACCGTCAAGTCCCCTAGCAACTTTAATGAAAAATACCTTGTTTGGTGAAGAGCCGTACGTTTTACGCTGTTTTTTCTTTTTCACCGGTTCCTACAACGGAACGCTCTAAAATTTCCACAACATCAAGCGTTTCAATATCTTCTTCAAGCCCTTTGTCCTTCGTGCCGTCACTGAGCATCGTCAAACAATAGGGACAAGCGCTCCCGATCATCGTCGGATCCACTTCCAGTGCTTGTTCCGTGCGGGCAACGTTCACCCTTTGTCCGGCCTCTTCTTCCATCCACATCATGCCGCCGCCGGCACCGCAGCACATTCCCTTTTCGCGGTTTCGTGCCATCTCGACGACGTTAAGGCCGGGCACAGCTCTTAAGATTTCACGCGGCGGATCGTAAACTTCGTTATAACGGCCGAGGTAACAAGAATCATGGTACGTGATCGTCTCGTTGACGGCTTGCGTTGGCTTCAATTTCCCTTCTTCCAACAATTGCACGAGAAATTCCGTATGGTGGTAGATTTCTACGTCTTCCAAACCAAACTCCGGATACTCATTTTTAAACATGTTGTACGCGTGCGGATCAATGGTAATAATCCGTTTAACGTCATTTTTTTGGAATTCCTCGATATTTTTAGTCGCGAGTTCCTGGAAAAGAAATTCATTGCCGATCCGCCTAGGGGTATCTCCGGAGTTCTTTTCCTTGTTTCCGAGAATCGCAAAGGAAACGCCTGCTTCATTTAGCAGCTTTGCAAATGACGCCGCAACCTTCTGGCTACGTTTGTCATAAGAACCCATAGACCCGACGAAGAAAAGATAATCAAAGGATTCGTCTTTTTTATTTAGTTCTTTTACCGTCGGCACTTCAATATCATCACGGCTGTCTCTCCAATTCTCACGCTCTTTACGGTTAATGCCCCATGGATTTCCTTGACGTTCAATGTTCGTGATCGCCCGTTGTGCATCTGCATCCATTTTTCCTTCGGTAAGAACGAGATAGCGTCGCATATCAAGAATTTTGTCGACGTGTTCATTCGCCACCGGGCAAGCATCTTCGCAGTTTCGGCACGTCGTACAA
Source organism: Salicibibacter cibarius (assembly GCF_016495725.1). Taxonomy (NCBI): domain Bacteria; kingdom Bacillati; phylum Bacillota; class Bacilli; order Caryophanales; family Bacillaceae; genus Salicibibacter; species Salicibibacter cibarius. The sequence goes on from NZ_CP054705.1 coordinate 4,392,966, forward strand.
GCCCAAAGTTCCTCTTCGGTAATGACATCGCCAATCAAATTCATGCTATGAACATCTTTCGTTGCCGCAACTTCATCGTTCCCGCCTTGGCCGGCCAACTGATTCGCGGTTGCGCCACTAAAGGCGTACGCCGGCATCCAGGGGGATTGGGACGTGATGGCTGCTCCCTTTTCGGTCAAATGGTCTCTCATTTTAATGAGCAAATCCATCGGCGAAAGCATTTTGCCGCTCCCCGTCGCCGGGCACATATTCGTACAACGCCCGCACTCAACGCAAGCGTATAGATCCAATAGCTGTTTCTGGTCGAAATCTTCAATTTTATTCTTGCCAAATTCTTCTTTTGTTTCATCTTCAAAATCAATCGATTCCAATTTTCCGGTTGGTTTTGTCGGTCCTACAAACACATTGGCCGGTCCGGCGATCAAGTGGGCGTGCTTGGATTGCGGAATATAGACTAGGAACGTAAGCAAAAACAACAAGTGCAACCACCAGAACACGTAAAATAAAACGCCCGCTGCCGTAGCCCCCAGTGGTTCAAACGCTAGCGCGAGCACCGAAGATGCAGGTTCGTAGATGCTTGGAGCGCTATCTGCAAACCACACGTGCCCCGCACCTTTTGTCGCCAATTTAAACACCATGACGCCACTGAGCAGAATGAGTACGATACCGGCTTTCCAGCCGCGTTTCAATCGAACGATCTTCTCTATATAACGACGATAAAAAGCCCATATTACTCCGAAAAGAATGATTAGAACAACAATTTCCTGCGATAATGTGAAAAATGGATAAAGCGGCCCAAACGGCAAGTGCCCGCCATTACTTAAGCCCTTCCAAATAACATCGATCGCGCTGAATTGAACAATAATGAAGCCGTAGAAGAAAATAACGTGAATAATCCCGCTTTTTTTATCCTTCAGCAACTTCTTCTGGCCAAACACATTGACCATGACCGCCTTCCATCGTTCCTTTGCGGAATAAATGAAATTCGGTTTATCTCCAAGGCGAATAAAATCAACCCTCGTTTTTACGAGTCTATAAAATAAAAACAGGGCATAGAGTGTCACCGCCAAAAAAGCGATTACATGAACCCAAAAAAGTATGTCCTCCACCCTCAATTTCTCCTTTCCATTGTATATATCTTTTCTATTTAGACAAGTATAACAAAAAAACCACTGAATGGCTATTCATTTTTTATGCAATTCTTTTCCACTTTTAAAAAATCTCATGAGATATGCAATTACGGGCATAGTAAAAGGAGGTTAAAAACGGAGGGATTGCTATGTTCACGACGATTCTCCTTATAATAATCGCGCTTCTTTTGCTTATCGCGATTTGGTTCATCATTGATTTTCGTCTTGGCCGCAAGCGCCATCAACAGCTGGCTTCAACAGTCAAAATTTATCCTCTTCGCCATAGTGAAACCGAACTCATTAAAGATGGCCGCAGATTTTTCCAACGCTTGTTTGCAGATATTGAGCAGGCGCAAAATCATGTGCATATGTCTGTTTTCATTATCAAAGAACCCGGAATCGGCACGCAACTGTTAGCCCTTTTGGAACGAAAAGCACGGGACGGAATAACGGTGAAACTGCTCGTCGATCGTTTTGGCAGCAGGCTCGCGCACGCCACTATCAGCCGCTTGAAAGGATCGGGCATTTCTTTCGCCTATGCTCACAAGCCTAAATTCCCGTTTATTTTTTACAGCGGAAATCGCCGCTATCACCGTAAAATCACGGTCGTTGACGGGAATATTGGCTATCTCGGCGGATTTAATGTTGGGGATGAATATGTAGGGAAAGACAAATTAGGATACTGGCGTGATTACCATGTGCGCATGGAAAAAGAAGGCGTGGCTGATTTGCAGGAAATCTTTCTGGACGACTGGGCAGAAGCAGGCGGCGCGCCCCCCGCAGATCTCATGCCTTCCAATGGCGGGCAAGGACCGGAACCTTTGCAATTACTCGCGAGCGAAGGCCTCGGTTACGCCGATCACCTCATCGATTGGTTTGACTCCGCGAAAAATTATGCAATGATTGCAAGCCCTTATTATGTGCCAGGCAAACAAATTCAAGACGCTGTCGTCAACATGGCGAAACGCGGAGTAAACGTCGATATACTCCTTCCGCAAAAAAAAGACCACCCGCTTGTCAAAGACGCGGCTTATGCTTACTTTCGGGATTTATTGCAGGCAGGCTGCAACATACATGAATACACCGCCGGTTTTTTTCACGGCAAGGCGATCATCATCGATGGCAAATTCGCGAATATCGGTTCCGCGAAGTTTGATAAACGCAGCTTTTTTTTGAACGATGAATTGGATCTCTTTTTTCATGAGCACGGAACAATGATCAGAGAAGCCGAAGCCGCCGTAAAAAAAGACATGCAAACAGCCAAAAGCGTCACGTTGCAGGATGTCGAAAATCGCACGGGCTTTGAGAATTTAAAAACGAAAGTGGCCACATGGATTTCGGAGCTTCTGTAGTTTCAAGCCCTCGTTTTAAAACGGGGGCTTTTTCCCATTTGTACTCCCTGTGTTATCAATTGCATATCTTTTATGGATGTGCTAGTTTTAAGATATATTTTATTACAATTTTTTAACAAGAGGGGGAATAAATATGAATAAAGTATTGTTAAGTAAATTTATTGGGCTCATAACAGCTTCCGCCTTAATTGTAAGCGCTTGCGGAAATGGCGAAGATGAAGCCGACGGTGATACGGATGGCGAAGATGTGGATGACTTGTTCGTAACCATTGCTGCCGGTGGTACGGAAGGTGTTTATTATCAGATTGCCAGTGCCATGTCCAATGTTTATGAAGCAGAAGGGATTGATACATCTGTCCAAGCAACGGGCGCTTCAGTTGAAAATATTAACTTGTTGCAGAGTGACCAGGCGGAACTTGCCATTGTCATGGCCGATGCCATGGAGCAAGCGGATGAAGGCTTCGGTCCATTTGAAGATGAAGGGCCAATGGATAACCTCGTCGGCATCAGTGGTCTGTATCCGAACGTTGTCCAAATCATTACAACAGAAGACTCGGGCATTGAAACGTTTTCCGACCTGGAAGGGATGAATGTCGCGATCGGAGATGCCAATTCCGGTGTGGAATTAAACGCGCGCATGATGTTTGAAGCCCATGACATGAGCTATGACGACATCAATGAAGACTATTTGGATTATGGGGAAGCAATTGACCAAATCCGTAACGGCGTGATCGACGCTGCCTTCGTTACAAGCGGTCTTCCCAATCCGGCAGCCATGGATTTGGGAAGCACTCATGATGTCACCGTTGTAGAAGTCGAGGACGACGGCATGGAATATTTGGAAGAAAACTATGATTCGTTCCTTGAACATGAAGTTCCCGCCGATACGTATGATAATGACGAGGACATTCAGACAGCTGCCATTACGAACTTATTAGTTCCGAATCCCGATCTTACAGATGAAGAAGTCTACGAACTGACGCGTGCGTTCTATGAAAATCTGGAAGACATTCAAGCCTCCAATGTAGCTGCCGAAGACATAGATATTGAAAATGTCGAAGAAGGCTTAAATGTGCCTATGCACCCGGGGGCTGAACAGTATTTCGAAGAAGAAGGCGTGCTTTCCGGTGATGAATAAAAAGAAAGCGAGGGGGTGAGGGGACGGCGTGTCCGTTCCCTCATGTTCTTTATGAAAAAAATGATGATCGTATCACTCGCGCTTGCTCTCTTTATTTTCGTTTTTTTGTACTATTTTCCACAGCAAACGTATCTTACCTTCTCTTCTCAACGTTCCGATGAAGTGTTTTTACAAAAGCCTGTAGAAATAGGGGATGAAGTGGAAGTTTCCTGGATTCACTCGCTAGAACACACGCCTTGGATCGAAACGTTTCGGATCGACGAAGAAGACCAATTGATCTTGTCCGAGACACGGTTTAAGTCTTATGGCGCGGGAACACCGGAAGATACAGATGGCACACTAACGGTCGAGGATGGCTTTATGATCATTTCGGATTTACACGAACCATTTGAAGCATACAATTGGTTCCATTCCTACGACGTGGATTACACGATCACAATTAATGACCGGACTACCATTGAAAGCACTGCCCTTCCCAATCAAACCCCTATGAAAATGAAAGTGACAAGGGAAGTGCCATTGCTATCTAGCTTTTTCCGAAAGAAAGGGTGAATATGATGAATCAGGAAAACGCGCGAACTGATGAACAACTAGACAAAAACCAAGAAGAAATACTTGAAAAATATGATAATGAATCCCGTCTCCGTAGCTTTAATAACCGTTTTCTCGTGATTCTTGTTACGGTTATCGCCGTGTCCATGTCACTGTATCATCTTATTACAGCGTTTACAGGGCCGCCTGTCCCAATACTCGTTCATCGTGCCTTACACGTTTCTTTTGTACTCATTCTTGTTTTCATCCTTTTTCCGCCGACAAAAAAAGCCAGAAGGGACCGTTTGCCGTTCTATGACATCGTGTTCGCGTTTCTATCGATCCCTTCCACGATCTATTTATTCGTTAACTATGAAGACATTGTCACTCGCGGCGGGTTGCCCATTACCGAAGACATCGTTATGGGGACGTTACTGGTTGTCTTGGTTTTTGAAGCCGGACGGCGTGTAACCGGTGCTGCTTTGCCGACCCTCGCTTTACTTTTTATTATATACGCGATGTTCGGCCAGGATATGCCGGGGATCTTCACACACCGGGGATATGACTGGTCACAATTAGCCGAACAATTTTACATGACGACTGAAGGCATTTTCGGTACGCCTGTCGGAGTATCTTCCACTTACATTATTCTCTTTATCATCTTTGGCGCTTTTTTATTAAAATCGGGTATGGGACAACTATTTAATGATCTCGCTTTAGCCATTACCGGCAAACAAAGAGGCGGGCCTGCAAAAGTATCGGTGATCGCCTCCGGTTTCCTCGGCAGCATCCAAGGTTCTGCAATCGCGAATACGGTTACTACCGGTAACTTTACGATTCCATTGATGAAGAAAGTCGGCTATCATCGTAACTTCGCCGGGGCGGTGGAATCTTCCGCTTCGGTCGGCGGACAAATTCTGCCCCCGGTTATGGGAGCAGCCGCTTTTATTATGGCAGAGACACTAGGCGTGCCTTACACGGATATCGCTTTAATTGCCATTTTACCGGCGTTACTCTTTTATTTTGGGATTCTCACGCAAGTGCATATGCGTGCGGTTAAAGATAATTTATCCGGAGTTCCTCGCGATGAACTGCCAAGCATTATCGACGTTTTGAAAGAACGAGGACATCTGTTGTTGCCGATTTTCTTTCTCATTTACATGCTCTTCGTTGCAGGAGTGACGGTTATTTATGCCGCAGCCTGGACCATTATCGTTACCATAGTAGTCAGCTCATTCCGAAAATCCACACGCATGAACATTAAAGAAATGATTGATGCGTTAGAAACGGGAGCACGTACAACGGTTACTGTTGCCGTTGCTTGTGCGACGGTCGGGTTTATCGTTGGTATTTCCAGTTTGACCGGATTTGGCATTAACCTGGCCAATGCGATCGTGGCCATCGGTGGCGAAAGCCTATTCCTGACTCTTCTTTTCACCATGGTGGCTTGTATTGTTCTCGGTATGGGGATGCCAAGTATTCCCGCCTATATCATTACGGCAACAATGGCAGCGCCTGCTCTTGTTGAACTCGGAGTTCAGCCGGTTGTTGCGCATTTGTTCGTCTTCTACTTCGGCATTTTCGCCAACATTACACCGCCTGTAGCGCTTGCGGCTTTCGCTGCAGCTGGTTTATCGGGAGGCAGCCCGATGCGGACAGGTTTCCAAGCATTGAAATTAGCGCTAGCAGGGTTTGTCATTCCGTTCATGTTTGTTTACAACGATGCACTATTATTGATTGACACGACCGTAATGGAAGGCATCACCGTCATTATAACCGCGACCATCGGGGTAATTATGCTCGGCATCGCTGCAGAGCGATATTTTCTCAACAAGCTCAATCCTCTCTTCAACGGACTAATGGTGGCCGGGGGGATTATGTTCCTCTACCCGGGCATGATGTCAGACGTTGTTGGTTTGGCCATTCTCTTAGCGATCTTAGCTATTCAGTTCATTACACGAAAACGGCAAGGAACCCCTGGCGTTTCAACCGCTTCTTAGCATGAATGGAGTCGATGATCGCCCACAGTAATGAAGGATTCTGTTTGTGTTTCTTGAGCGCAGTCCTCAGAATCCACTGGACAATGGCGGATTCGGACCACTCATGCAGATCGGTGAAGTCCCTAAATTTTAAGCATTCAGAGGGACGACACTGAAAAGTGTGTTTCCCATTTATGTCAGATTGCAATCGTTTGAGCGCCATGAATCTACAGAATCTCGCATATAATAGCGTCATCCGGATGCTTTTGACGACATAAAACAAACATGACACTCCACGACACACCCCCATGGTAGATGGTAGCTACCGGGAGCGTAGCCACATTGTTTCTTATTAGAAAAACTTGGCTTCCGCTAAGTCCTTATAGCGGAAGCCTTACTTTTACTTATACTTATAATCATGCCTTTCGCGGCGCTCAAGGCACAAAACGTTATGAAATAAGTTGCCCTGAGCGCTTTTTGTATTATTCTAGAGCTATAGGGATGCTCAGCAAACTACAAATCACGCAGAGGTGAGTGGCCATTCCGTGAACGGGGTGACCGCATACTTATATGTGTCGATTGCCTTCTCAAGCACAAATAAGTGTGACTTAGAGCACGTAGACTTATCTTTGTATAAACATTACTCGTTTATCGCTGGGCAATCAGTCAATGCTGTTTATCCCTATATATTCTAGAAAGGAGATTACGAATGGGGTTAAAAATCGTTTATCCAATCTGTTGTGGCATTGACGTTCACAAAACTTTTGTTGTTGCCTGTATTGCTTCCACCGACAACGGTGTCACAACTTACAAACGCCATCGCTTTTCAACCTATACCAAAGGGTTGAGAGAGCTGTCACAGTGGCTTTGTGAAAACAATTGCAAGGATGTTTGCATGGAATCTACCGGGAAGTACTGGATACCCGTGTTCAATATGTTGGAAGATTCCTGCAATATCACAGTCGCACATCCGAAATACGTCAAGGCGATCCAAGGGAAAAAGACAGATAAGAAAGATGCTAAATGGATGGCCGATTTATTTAAACATGATCTTGTGCCAGGGAGCTTTATGCCACCGTCAGATATCAGACACCTTCGGGATCTGATGCGTTATCGTACCAAATTGACAAATATGATCGCCAGTGAAAAAAATCGGCTACAAAACAGCTTATCCGTCTCCAATATTCAACTGGGATCCGTTGTTTCGGATACACTTGGAAAAAGCTCCATGAATATCATTCAAAAGCTATTGCAAGATCCTGAAAATCCTCATTTGGATATTCCGTCGCTTATTCACGGATCCATGAAGGATAAAATTCCTGAGTTGGAACTTGCCGTTGATGGGTTTATTACCCCCGAACAAGTCGGAAAGATCAGGGTCATTTTGAACCATTACAAGTCCCTTAAGCATTGTAAAGACGAACTTGAACAATTAATCCTTTCTCTTGCCGAGCCCTACACAGAAGAAATCAATTTGCTTTTAACGGTTCCGTCCATCAAAAGCATCTTTACGGCGATCGGGATCATCTCCGAAATCGGCGTCAATATGGACGAGTTCCCATCAGCAAAACATGTCTGTTCCTGGGCAGGGTTAACACCTACGAATAACGAAAGTGCCGGCAAGAAAAAGTCAGTAAAGATTTCAAGAGCAGGGGTATACATCAAACCCCTTTTGGTACAGTGTGCCAACGGTGTTGCCAAAAGCGATAAACATCCTGAAATCCGAAACCGCTATTTAAGCATCAAAAAGCGCCGCGGTCACAAACGTGCCATTATCGCTATCGCACGAATGCTGTTAACAGCAATTTACCACATTTTGAAGAAAAAAGAACCTTACAATCCCGAGCTGTATAAAACATCCGAGGTTCTTCCAGCAAGTCGTGAGCTCACCGTGGAGCAAGCAATAGCGTTAGCAAAATCACAAGGTTTTAAAATCAAGGAACAACCAGCCACTTAAGATTATTTTACAGATTAACCATATTTGACCACAAACCTTCTTTTGAGATGGTTTATTTGGCATGCCCTTTTTTAATGTGCGAATATCAGAGGTTTATTTCAGACTTAATCCTTTAACAAAGTAAAACATTCTTAAAGTGCAAGAAAAGGCTTGCAAGCAACGGCCTTGTTGCACGCAAGCCTTTTTAATTACAAGCGTATTTCTTCAGCAGTCTCCGGCGCATCATCGTCGCGATAACGGATAACAGACGGGCGGCAAATGAGCACGATAAAACGTTCATCCTCGGGGCCGCTGTATTTTTCCGCCACTTTTTCAGACCAAGCTTTCTTGCGATCATCCGGATTTGTCGCGATTTCCGCTTCTGCTTCCACTTCTACAAACGCTTCCCCCCGCTCACGTTCTTCATAACCTAACAGAATATGCACCCGCGGGTTTTCTTCAATATCCTCCACTTTGTGTGTGTCTTCAGCCGTGGGGGTAAAAAGCGTGAACCCTTCGTGGTGAAACGTCATATAGCGAGCGTAAGGGCGGTTATCTTTTATCGTGGACAATACACCGATCCGATTTAGTTTCAACACCTCGGCGATGCGTTCTTTCAATTCATTGTTTGACACCAGAGGCCCTCCTTCATCGCTTGGCTATGATTACCATACCCGAAAATTTACTGTTTTACTCCCGTCCCTATGTTTTGGGTCAAGTCTTACATTCATAAGCATAAGTAAGAAACATGTCGGAGAGGAATGAGCATTTTGAAAAAAATTAAAACCCATGCACTCCAACCCAGAGACACCTTGGGGTTGGCAATGCCCTCAAGCCCCGTGAATAAGGAAATCTTGAATCAAGCGACAGCAGCCATCGAGGAGCTTGGGTTTTCTGTTCAATTCGCCCGCGATTTTGAAAATGATAACCCCAACTTTCTGGCCGGCAGTGTTAGTAGTCGTGTGGGGGAATTGCACACGTTGTTCGTAGACCCGGAAGTCGACGGCATCCTTTGCTTGCGTGGCGGGTATGGCAGTGCCGCCCTGCTTCCCTATCTGGATTATGCCTTAATTGCCAAGCACGCAAAATTACTGATAGGTTACAGCGATATCAGTGCATTGCACCTTGCCCTTCAGCAAAAAGCAAAAATGATGACGTTTCATGGTCCAATGGCTACCAAGCTGATCGATGCCCCCGCTTTTACGGTTGATCATTTCATGCAAAGCTTGACAGGCGAGCGCTGGTCGCAACGGTTGCAAAACCCTACCCATGAGCCAATCAAAACACTTGTCCACGGTGTAGCGGGCGGTATTCTAACAGGAGGGAATTTATCCGTTATTGCCGGTTTGATGGGAACTCCATTCGAAATCGATACGCGCGGAAAAATTCTTTTCCTCGAAGACGTAGGCGAGGAGCCTTATAAAATGGACCGAGCACTGACTCAATTGGCATTGGCGGGAAAATTGCAAGATGCAGCGGGCTTTATACTCGGCACGTGTAAAAATTGTGCATCAAAAGATTACCCGAAAGGAGATCACGTCCTTGCCGTTTGTGAACGAATCCTCGCCCCCTACGGAAAACCAACCGTCTACAATGTGCAAGCCGGACACGGGCCTTATCAACTGACGCTTCCGCTCGGCGCTTATGTACACATCAACGCGACACATCAACAGATCGATGTTCTTGAAAGCGCGGTGATTTAATGATTAGAAAAGAGGCTGAACAGTTAATGCCCTGGCTTTCCGGGATTCGGCGTGATTTTCATATGTACCCCGAACTAGGAATGGAAGAATATCGCACCATGGATAAAATCACCGGGTATTTACAAGAGCTTAACATTCCTTATGAAAAGAACATTGCCAACACCGGTGTTGTAGGGATGATCGAAGGCAACAATCCTGACGGGAAAACGGTTGCGCTCCGGGCAGATATGGATGCGCTTCCCATTCACGAAGAAAATGATGTCCCCTATCGCTCGAAACACAAAGGCAAAATGCATGCTTGCGGGCATGATGCCCATATGACGATTTTACTCGGTGCGGCCTGTATACTCGCGTCCGCTCGTGCTCGGCTACCCGGAAACGTTAAGTTGCTTTTCCAACCCGCCGAAGAAACCGTTGGCGGTGCCGCGCCCATGATTAAAGAAGGTGTACTTGAAAATCCCGACGTTGATGCGGTGCTCGGCTTGCACGTCGCTCCCGAGTTGCCGGTCGGAAGCGTCGGTGTCAAATACGGGCAAATGAACGCATCGTCAGACGCGCTCGCGCTTACCGTACATGGAGAAGGGGCCCATGCCGCTTACCCTGCCGGCGGAAAGGATGCCATCGTCATCGCCGCCCAAATCATTTCCGCCCTGCAAACCGTCGTGAGCCGCAACGTCGATGCCCGTGAAAGTGCGGTCGTTACGTTTGGCACAATATCCGGCGGCACACAGCCTAATATCATTGCGGACCGCGTTCACCTTCAAGGAACCATGCGGACATTGGATCCGAAGATTCGTACGGGCGCACTCGATCGTATCCAAGAAACGGTGAAGTATGTGGCAAAAGGATTGGGCGGCAGCGCTGAGCTCGCCATCGAGCCGGGTTACACAGCGCTCATTAATAACGATAAAATGATCGATCTCGTCAAAGGGGTGGGTATTGATCTTCTTGGGGAGAAAAAAGTGACAATCATCCCGAAACCGAGCCTCGGCGTTGAAGACTTTTCTTTTTTCGCCGCGGAGGTGCCCGGCGCATTTTACCGATTGGGTGTCCGCAATGAAGAAAAAGGAATCATTCATGGCGGGCACACACCGCGCTTTGACATCGACGAACGGGCATTGGCGGTAGGCGCGGCGATGCAAGCGGGAAATGTATGGCGGTTTTTTCGGCAACAGGGGTGAAGATAACGATCTGGTAAATGAAGACAAAATCACAGGGGACGCGAGCATTTTGTCCTCAAATTTCTTTTTAGTTGACTTATTCAACTGTTTGGTATACCTTCAGCATAAGGGTATGATAATTGCCCTGCCCTCTTTAGCAAGGGGGTGATAATAGTGGACGAGATTGGGCTTCTAACGGCTATTGTTAGTCTCATTACGGCAACCGTCGGCTTTGTTACTGCAATCGTGACGGCGTATCTGGAAAAAGAAAAGAATCCAACTCCGCGCCAATCGGAGAAGGATTCAAAAACACCAGAGGATAAAGGGGATTAGTTCCCCTTCCTCACCACTATTATATGCTTTATCATACCCTTGCAATACTAAAATTGTCAAGGAGTTGATCTGATGTATATGGCGACGATTACTATTTCCATTGTTTCCATGCTGATCAGCCTGTGGACATTTATGATTTTATATAAAACACACTGGAAGCGAAAGAAAAATAGCTAATGTAACCGAGGTGATTTGAATGACTTCAAAACAACCTGTGCAATACTATGGACTTAAAGAATTTGCCGACTTTGCTAAAGAAGAAGGATTGGAATACAGTACAAGGCATTTATCCGTATACAAAGGAAGGGGGATGCTCCCTGAACCGACCGTATTGATTGGAGATAAAGCAGGATGGACCAGAGAACAAATTAATGAATGGATCAAGCAGACGACAAACGCAAAAGAATGGGGCGAAAAATAAACATACACTCGATGGCCGCCGGACGTTTTAGTATAAGGTTTCAATAAACCAATATGGTCGTAATAGCGTAATGTACGGACGGGTTATCCCCGTTTGGTTCGTCATTTCTTGATTAGGGATCATGGAAAGCTCCTTTCTCATCTTTATAATAAAAGATGACGTTGCGTCATTTTCAAGTTTTTTAATAAAAAACCCCGCATTTTTTAATGGAAGAATGCGGGGCGCCGATATTTATTTAACATTTTCTTCTTCAATTTCCAACGCATAACGGCCGTTTTTTTGATGAATGTGGATCGGTGCCCGGCAGAAGTCGGAAAGCTTTTCTGACGTCAAAAGGTGGTCGGTTTTTCCCGCGTCGAATACTTCGCCTTCCCGGATGAGTAGCGTTTTCTCGAACACCGGCAAAATTTCATCGACTTGATGCGTGACATAAATAATCGTCGTTTCCCGGCGTTCCGCAAGCTGTTCAACCGTATGCAACAACTGGGCTTTCGCAAAGAAGTCCAATCCGTTACACGGTTCATCCAACAACAGGATGTCTGGTTCGGCCATGAGCGCGCGTCCGATAAGCATCCGTTGTTTTTCCCCTTGTGACATGTGGGCATACGGTTGTTTTTCCAGATAGCCTACCCCCAAATCACGCATGATTTTCTTTGCCTGAGCCATCTCCTCATCTGTCGGATACTCGTGCAAGCCAATCGAAGCGAATTTGCCGCTCAACACGACTTCCAAGCCGATATTTTGCAGTTGATCATGCATTTTTTCGGAAAAAGAAAAACTGACCCAACCGATCTTTTTGCGGAGTTCCTGCCATGGGTAACGGCCGAATTCTTCCCCGAGTACACGGACAGTACCTTTTGTCGGGAATACGTATCCGCAAATCACGTTTAACAGCGCTGTTTTGCCGGCGCCATTCATCCCGAGCATCGCCCAATGCTCCCCGGGGCGAACTTGCCAATTTACATCTTTAAGGATGTATTTATCTCTTTTCAACGTTACGTTTTCAATGTCTATGAGCATCGTTTTCACCTTCCGTTTCCCATTCTATGGACAATGGTAAACGAATCCAACCATTTGTCAATCGCTGACTTCCTTCGCGAATTGGCGTAAAATCGCGTTCAGTTCATTGGATAATTCTGTATTTCCTCTACGATTCCGTTCGCATCGTCTATACTTGCCAAAAACCCGATCCCGTCTCCTGTCTCGAGTAACACTGCTTCCGTGTACGTTTGAATACAGAAGTCAGTTGGAAGTTAGAAATCGGATCAATCTTCACTGCCACAGTCTGTAACAATCGCTCGCACAATAACTACATGAGAGAACGATGAAATAAACCTATTTAAAATGCAGACCCGCCAAATGATTCGCTTCATATAACGGCGGTATCGGATAGATATTGACGCCATAAATCAGCTAATTTATAAACTTAATGGCGTCCACTGGCTACAATGACACCATAAAATGTCCAACCCTTGATAAAGATGGCATAATCGACTGCTTTGACGCCATCATAATACTGATTTTTGTTTAGGATGGCGTCATAACAACTGAATAAGAAGCTTTTCCGTACCTGACGATTTTAAAATCATTCGCGAGAACTCTAGCAACGATCCTTTTTTCGACTTTCACCGCGCACCATTTATGGATTGTATCAGTGGTTATTTTTCTCCCCGGAAAACGCACCGACCGCGTACAAAAGACCCTTTTTATGAATCATCATTGACCGCAAAACTTTCTTCAATTGATCATAATTATACGCCTATTTCCTTTGACAGGTAAAAAAAGGCAGTCCCTACTCCAAGGACTGCCTTTTTCTTACACTAGCTAGCGGAGGAAAAACACGAAGACTCCTGTGGGAAAGCGCAGCGGGAAGACCCCGCAGAAAAAAGCAACCTTCTAACGAGGAGGCTGAGCGCAAGCCCACGGAAAGCGTCGTGTTTTTCCGTAGCGATTATCATAGTGCATGATGTCAATCATAGATTTCGGTGTTGACCCTATATTATCTCTTACCGATTAATATTTCCAAATCAACGGTTATTTTAGTTGCATCCTTTCCTAAAAATGATTTAACTTGATTCTCTGTGGCTGCCCATAATAATGGAGTCATATGAACCAACGATTGAATGGATCGGCTACCGAGGATCACGGTATAACTTAACCTTGAACGGTCTACAAGTTGGAAATTTTTATTGAATCGTTTTACGGTATCTGCATTAGAATATGAATGTTTTTCAGGTTCATCGAAAATTACTTCTCTTAATTCTTTTAGGTAACCACTTTGAGGAACCACTTTAACCACTAAACCATCAGCTTTTAACAATCGATTAAATTCTGCATAATTTGAGGGAGATAGTAGGTTCAGAATAACATCAAATTGCTTATCCCTAAATGGTGTGTCTGCAAGATCAGCAACAGCCCAGGTCTTATTGGCGTAGTTCTTAGAAGCAATCAAGATACCTTCCTTAGAAATATCAATCCCTACGCCTGTCACTGTCTTTTTATAATCAGACCGAACAATATCGCAAATATTCGATAGGTGCGAACCCTCGCCACATCCCATGTCAATTAAAGATATTGTTTCCTTTTTAACAGCAATATGCTCTTTTATAATTTCAGCGATTGCCTGACTTAGTGGTTCAAAAAAGCCATCCTCTGCAACAAGTTTTCTACGTGCATCGAAAAGTCCCTTATTGTACTTCGTTTTTATCGGGCGAGTCGTCAAATTGATATATCCTTGCTTAGCAATATCAAACATATGGTTATTTGAGCAAATTAAGCTTTTTTTCTCAAAAACCTTCATTGGTAATTCGCAAATAGGACATTTAAAAATAGACTCAATCTCACTTAAATATTCTGCACTCTTTATTCTTTTGTTCATTTTACACAAAGAAGCCACCTCAATCATTCGTTTTAAGATAAATGAAAAAGGCATAGACAAATAAACCCTCATAATATTTTCAAAAAAATATGAGTGGGGTCTGAAAGTAGTCTATACCTATCACTATCTATAACGAATGCCTTGGATAACCATGGAAATAACTCCTTTGAGTGGGTTTAAAGAAATTTACCCTATTAAAACATTAGCATGACCAAATGTTCATTGCAACAGACGCGTTGATTTACCTTAAAGCACCTTCACATAGGTTTCCTATATGTTCGATCACGTAGCAATCCAGGACATCTTAGTGCAAATGTTATCTATTGGAAGTTTCTAATGATAGAAATACCCTTCGGTATGAAACGAGAAACCAATGCTTAGTATCAGATGAGTCCTCAGGAACAAGATCTGCGGACTCAAAACGTTGCTCAGTAGCCAGATGAGTCCTCAGGTACAGGTTCTGCGGACTCAAAGCGTTGCTCAGTAGCCAGATGAGTCCTCAGGAATAGGTTCTGCGGACTCAAAGCGTCGTTCAGTAGCCAGATGAGTCCTCAGGTACAGGTTCTGCGGACTCAAAGCGTTGCTCAGTAGCCAGATGAGTCCTCAGGAATAGGTTCTGCGGACTCAAAGCGTCGTTCAGTAGCCAGATGAGTCCTCAGGCTTGAGTTTTGGGGACTTTTAACGGTAACTGAACACCAAACTTGTCCACAAATAACTATACACGGTATGTTTAACATCCTTTTCATCTTTAATAGGCTTCACGAAGCGTTATATTTGTGTAAGCTATTTTATCGGATAAATTTGAATAATAAACGCGCCTGTCATTGCACCTATATATTTAGCCTTTTGAATTATGGCTCTTTTCAGCACACAATGTCAATTGACGTTTCCGAGATATACCGGAACTTTCACCTGTCCATCCGTCAGTGTATGTAGGTGTTGCCTCATCTCAAGAGGATAAATATGATAATTGAAAATATCCGCGATGGGAAGCCATTCAATACCTATTTGATTTTTGTCTGGGACTTCACTATACACATCTTCAATTTTCATGTATGGGAAGCACTCAAAAATAAATTCAATTTGGTGAACGTCTCTATCTTCGTCAAGCCACTCACGAACAAACATCAATTCACCTATCTTCACATCTATGCCCAATTCCTCTCGACATTCACGCGGAAGATTTTTATGCAGTGGTTCGCCAGCTTCTTGACCTCCCCCTGGCAAAGCATAAAATAACTTTCCGTCTACCTGATATTTCACGGCAAGGATGTGATGATCCTGGATTAACAACCCTCTACTTGCTGTCCTAATCATCTGAATTTCCTCCAAATCATCTCAATAGGGTTGGCACCCAAAAAAGGGATTGAACCTTTTCATCCAATTCCCTTTCCATCATTCTTTCTTCCTTGAGTTATTTTCAATCCAATCTGCAATGTCCTTCATCAATTGTTCCGTGTCAATATCTTCGGGCTTGATATCTGCGATTTCAACGGTCATGTTTTCTGCATCTTCCTGCGATGCCATAAACTCATACCCGTTTATGTCAAGCATTCTTATGAGAGACATAAGTGCGGTTCGCTTGTTGGCGTTATGAAACGCATGATTCTTAATCAGCGCGTGATATAACGCTGCACATTTATCATAAAGCGTAGGGAATATTTCTTGACCGAATGCCGTCTGCTTCGGACGGTTGACCGCTGAATCCAAGAGTGATTCATCTTTAACGCCTTTTTGCTCCTTCGGGGAATAGGTTGAAATCAAATAAGAATTAAAGAGAATGACTTCTCGAATAGTAATATACTCCATTAACGATCAACGAGGTTTCTCATGGTTTCCCCGTACTTCTCATCTGTTTCTTTTAAGAATTTCAGAAAGTCGTCATCAAACGTTTGATGCTCTTTGACAGGTTTCACGAAAAATCCGCCATCTTGAATATCAATTTCCAACTCCGTATCTTCGTCAATATCTAATATCTTTCTGACATGAGCAGGGATAGTCATTGCATATGTGCCACCATAAGGATGTATTTTCGTTGCCACTTTATTCCCTCCCTTTTTCTCTCTCCATTTTATCACCAGATATATACTTTTGTATATACCTTATTCTATCCATGCCATTTCTGTTCTATTCATGAACACCCCCCAGACCCCTTATGCAACAACTACACTTCTGTAATAAAGTCGAGAATCGCTTCCACTAGACTGTAAATACCAAGTGCGCTGACAATCAATACGATAAGGCCGCCGATAATGTTAAGTTTGATTGAATTGACGTATTGGCCGAGCAAATTTTTGTTATTGACGACGATTAACAAGAAAATCGCGATGATCGGTAAAATCAGGCCGTTTAAGGCTTGTGCAAACAAAATGAGTTCCAACGGCTCAAAGCCTGTCGCTGAGGTGATCACCCCGATCGAGATGACGATGATAAACACCATTTTAAAACGGGGGTTATCAAAACCCGTGCCCCAATTGGCAACGCCTCCAATTGTATAGGCTGCACCCATCGAGGCCGCGAGTGCCGATGAAAATCCGGCAGCAAGCAACCCGATGCTAATAAACACCGTCGCCCATTCACCAAGCGTTGGCTCCAGGGCAACCGCCAACTGTTCGATCCCCGTCACGTCAGTGCCACGCATTACTGCCGCCGATGTAATCAATACCGCGGCAGTAATAAGCCCTCCGATGCCGATTGTAATTAAAATATCTAATCGGGATTTCTTTAGATCAGCCGGACTATTCCAACGTTCATGCGCACTTGAGGCGTGTAGGAAAAGGTTGTAGGGGACTACGGTTGTCCCGATCAGGGCAACAATGATTACGATAGAGCCGCTCGGGATGGAAGGCGTGAATGCACCTTCAAAAATCGCAAGCACATCCGGTTGAACGACCACCATTGTCGTAATGAACGTGATGCTCATAATTCCCACGAGAACGATCAGTATTTTTTCGAAAACTTTGTAGGTTCCCATAAGACCAAGGACGAGAATGATGGTCCCGAGCACCGGCGCGATATAGTTTTGCGGGATACCGGTGATCAACGTGAGTCCGAGCGCACCACCTGTCAAATCCCCGGCCATATACGCCGCACAGCCCGTGGCAATCGATACGCCTACAACCGTCACCGTTATGTATTTCAACACCGGTCGTTTGAATTGATCGCGAATCGCTTCTCCCAAACCGCTTCCGGTAACAATGCCGATTTTTGAAGCCATCCCCTGTAAAATCATCGTGGTAACAATCGAAAACAAAACTGCCCAAAGCAAGGCATAACCGAACGATGCCCCCGCTTCCGTCGCGGTTGATACGGTCCCGGGACCGATGAACGAAGCGGCGATGATGGCCCCCGGCCCGATCACTTTCAATTTTGATATAAAGCGGGCGAATAACGTATTATTTTCCATTCCCTGCACCTCTCCGTTCATGTGCCTATTTTAGGATTCAGCATAACTCAGGGTTTAGCGGGAGAGCAAGAAAAAATTCAGTAAGGCGAGCCGGAAAGGGCTGGGCAATGTACTGCCAAGCCCCTATGTTTTACATTAGTGGATAATACGGTTCATAACGAGGGTTTGTGTAATAAGGCGGCCGCTCACCGATTTTAGGCATTGCCCACGTCTCCGATATATACTCCATCATGACCTCTTCATCAGATTCATCCACAAGCAGCAGCTCTACCTCAGGGTTAAATTCATAGCGCAAACGATCGCCTCCTTCTAACGTTATCTCTATGCAAATCATTCTGATGCGAGCATGTCATGACCAAAAAAGGCCCAAGACATGCACAAGGGCATTCGCCCAACCATAAATTGTTTTGGAACATACAACATATGGGAGGTCATCATGATACAACATGACGATAAAAGTTATCCATCGGAAGAAATGAAAGAGCTGCAAAGATGGTTCGAAGAAAATAAACAAACAAAGCCCTATCCCTTATATCCCAACTATGGAAAAATAACACGGTATGAAGATGTCCCGCTCGCGCAACCCGAACAGCGTCAGCTTCGGCAACCCGGGCTTGAAGCGTTTATGGTCCCCAAACCGATCATTGAAAATCCAAATTATAAAGGAAGCGGAAAACTAAAGGGAAAGATCGCGTTGATTACAGGGGGAGACAGCGGGATCGGGGCAGCAGCAGGCATCGCCTTTGCCAAAGAGGGTGCGGATGTTGCCATCGCTTATCTCGATGAGCATGAAGATGCGGAACGGACGAAAAAAAGAATCGAGCATTTTGGACAGCAATGTCTCTTGCTTCCCGGAGATTTAAGCACCAAAAAGCAAAGCGTCGAGATCGTCAAAGATACGATTGACGCATACGGCCATCTTGATATTCTCGTCAATAATGTCGGTATTCAATTTCAGCAAATGGATATCGAGAACATTAGCGATGAACAGTTTGATGATACGTTTAAGGTCAATATTTATTCCCATTTTTACACAACGAGAGCCGCGCTCCCTTATTTAAAACCCGGAAGCTCAATCATCGGGACGACATCGGTGACCACGTATGCCGGCGAACCTCTATTGGTCGATTATAGCGCCACAAAAGGCGCGATGGTCGGTTGGACACGATCACTCGCACAAAATATTGCCGATCGGGGCATTCGTGTGAACGCCGTTGCGCCGGGTCGGATCTGGACGCCGCTCATTCCGGCAAGCTTTTCCGCTGATGAAACCGCGCTGCACGGCGGAAATCTTTTTGATCGTATCGGGCAACCCTTCGAAGTTGCACCAGCTTATGTTTACTTGGCCTCCGATGATGCTCGTTTGGTGACCGGGCAAGTGCTCCATGTCAACGGCGGAGAGACGATGGACTCATGAGCGGAATCTAATCCTTGATCGGCTTATGGCGACCTAACTGGAAGGTGACCCACACGTTAGGTCGTCATAAGCCACTTTTGACGACCTAACAGAGAATGGGCACCCGCGTTAGGTCATCATCTGCCCCTTTTGAAGCCCTAACTCGAAGGTGACAGCCCCGTTAGGTCGTCATCCGCTCTGCCCGCACAAAAAAAGCCCGGATACGCGAAGTATTCGGGCATTAAGATCACTCACATTTGGTCGGGTGCATACACGCCGATGAGCGTGAGCCCGTTGGCGAGCACCGTTTGTGTGGCATTCGCTAGCGCCAGCCGCACTTGCGTCAATGCGGGGGAGCCAGGGTCCACGATGCGCTCTGCATTGTAGTAGCTATGGAACACCGACGCCAATTCATGTAAATAATTCGGAATGCGATGCTGAACATATTGTTCAGCGGCTCCTGCCACAACGGTTGGGAACTCGCCGATTTTTTTCAATAGCTCATATGCTTTTTCCGATTCGATCAACGTTAAATCGAGGTCGGCACCTGGGTCATAAGCGACGCCTTTCTCTTCTGCCTGGCGAAATAAACTGCTCACCCGGGCATGGGCATACTGCACGTAGTAGACGGGGTTCTCATTGGATTCCTCAACGGCCAAATCCATATCAAAATCCAGGTGCGTATCCACACTTCGCATGGCAAAAAAGTAACGGGTGGCATCCAAGCCTACTTCCTCTGCCAGTTCTCGCATCGTTACGGCATTCCCCGTTCGTTTGCTCATTTTCACGCGCTCGCCGCCTTTGACGAGGTTGACGTTTTGCCCGACTTGAAAATCCAGCTTCTCCTTCGGATATCCTAGCGCTTGAATGGCCGCGTGCATACGGGCGATATAGCCATGATGATCGGCGCCGAACAAATCGACAAGCTTATCAAACCCGCGGTCCAGCTTATCTTTATGATAGGCGATGTCCGGAAGCAAATACGTGTAGGAGCCGTCATTTTTTACGAGGACACGGTCTTTATCATCGCCATATTGCGTCGATTGAAACCACGCCGCCCCGTCCTTCTCGTAGACTTCCCCGTTTTCCCGCAACGTTTCAAGCGTCTCCTCCACTTTTCCCGTCGTATACAACGACGTTTCGGAAAACCACGTATCAAACGAAACACGGAAATCGTTCAAGTCTGTTTTCAACTTTTCAAGCAAATAATCAAGGCCAAGTCCACGAAATTGCGCTCGTCTCTCCTTTTCCGGCAACGAGACAAACGCCTCGCCGTGATCTTGCACCACCTGCTCTGCAATGCCGACAATGTCCGGGCCTTGATAGGCATCCTCGGGCATTTCCGCTTCCCGGCCGAGCGCTTGCAAATAACGGATATCCAACGACAGCGCCAATTTGTCGATCTGATTGCCGGCGTCGTTAATATAGTACTCGCGCCCGACATTGTAACCGGCCATGTCGAGGATATTGCAAAGGGCATCGCCGACGGCAGCACCGCGCGCGTGTCCGAGGTGCAATGTTCCCGTCGGGTTCGCCGACACAAACTCCACCAACACAGAAGTTTCTTTGCCCGCATCGGAGCGTCCGTACGCCGCACCTTCACGAAGAACCGTCGGAATGACCTCGCGGAGGAATGCCTGATCAAGGAAAACATTAATAAACCCGGGGCCCGCCACTTCAAGGGTGCGCACGGAGGCCTTCTCCTTATTGAAATGCGCCGCAATTCCTTCCGCGATTTCCCTCGGGTTCTTTTTCGCCACGCGCGCAAGCTGCATGGCGACGTTCGAGGCGTAATCGCCGTGGCTTTTGTCTTTCGGGGTTTCCAATATAATATCCGGGATCTCTTCTTCTTTTGCAAAACCGTTCGCGATGACGGATTCGCTTAATGCTTCTCTAATCTTCTGCTTCGTTTCGTCCAAGATGTTCATTTTTTATGACTCCTTAACGTCAATCGCCACCTGATAACTGCCGGCGAGTTGTCCTTGTAATTCCAGATCATAGTCCAGTTTAACATGTAACAACGATTCATTTGGATGGTCCACTTGCACATGCTTTGTTTTCGCTAACGTTTCAAACGTGCCGTAAGGGGTCCCGTACGATCCTGCTTTCTCTTCCCCTTCCATATAGGCTTGTCGCATGGACACAGCCCCTGAGCGAACAATGGTAAGATCGGATTCCTGCTGAATTTTAATAACGGTTTTTACTTCCCCGATATCTTGCAATTGTTCCGTAAACGTCACATAGGTGCTGTTTTCCTTTTCCACGAGCTCCCCTTTCCCATTCACGTGGATCTCTTTTCGTTCCCCGCCTTGCTGAACTTCGGTTTTCATGGATACTTGAATTGGGATGCCTTCCGTCGTCATTAACGTTTCCCCTTTCCTATTGTAGAGTTTATCCTCTCTGTTTATCGGTTGCAACAGCCGAATATTTGCTATTGATATGTTCGTCGAAACCCGACCGTAAGTCCTGCTTTCGGGGAGAAAAAATTAATAAAAAACAAATCGACAAATCATGCCAATTTCGGTAGAATAACAAATGGAAGATTGAGCACAAAACGTATGATCGTTTTTCAAGGAGGCTCTTTCGTTTTGTTTAAGAATATTGGTATTGCCATTATCATCCTATCTGTCCTCATCGTTTTTTTACATATGATCAGTGGCATTATTCTATTCGGAGCGGCGCTCTGTTCTTTAAGCATCCATTATTTTAACCAAACAAAACGGGATTGGTTTGTCGCTATCGTTTATGTATTACTCGGAATGACGTTAATTGTTTTATCTTTCCTTTACCTGTAAAACAAAAAAATTTTCCTCGAAATTTGCCGTGATGAACGTATGTCTGCGTTTTTCTCTACCAACCAAAACACAATTTGTAGTATCCCATGTTTTATCCTCCCACTATATGTGGTATAGTTGATGTATAATCGAAAGATTGGAAGTGGCGATTCATGACGACAGTTACAACGAAAATTACAAAGGACGGCGGTTCGCGCTCCATGCCGTTTGACCGTGACCGTTTGTATGCATTTATTGACGAAGTCACAAGTGACATCCGTATCCCGTCTTATATTGATCAATACAAAGAAAAAATCATAAAGACGATTGAAGCAAAAGAACAGTTTTCCGCTGAAGAAATCACCCAGCTTTTACTCTTAACAGCCGCGGAGAACAACGACATTGACATGCCGGAATGGACGTATGTAGCCACGAAAATTTTCTTGCGGGATTTGTACAAAAAAGCAGCGTACAACCGCAGCTACGATGCCGAGCAAAAATACGGCAGTTATTACGGCTTGCAAAAACGCCTCGGCCATTTGGGCATCTATGACCCGACGATCCTCCGGGACTACACGCGCGAGGAGATTGACGAAGCTGCCTCATTTATCGACCCTGAAAAAGATCACCTTCTTACATACGCCGGTTTGCGCACACTGAGCGACCGCTATCTTGCAACAGGCTATGATGGGAAGGAGGTCTACGAGCTGCCGCAGGAACGATGGCTCACGATCGCGCTCACGCTCATGTCCCAGGAAGACCGTTCGAAGCGCATGGCACTTGTGAAAGAGGCCTATTGGGCATTATCAAATCTCTATATGACTGTCGCGACACCGACACTAGCCAACGCCGGCAAAAAAGCAGGGCAACTGTCCAGCTGTTTTATTGACACAGTGGACGACAGCCTGCAAGGCATTTACGACAGCAATACCGATATTGCCAACGTCAGCAAATACGGCGGAGGCGTCGGCGTTTATATCGGCAAAGTCCGCGCCGCCAACTCTGACATTCGCGGGTATAAAAATACGTCTTCAGGCGTGGTGCCCTGGATCCGCCAAATCAACAATACAGCCGTAAACGTCGATCAGCTCGGCACACGCGCGGGCGCCGTCGCCGTTTATCTCGATGTGTGGCACGCGGATATCTTTGAATTTCTCGATTTGCGTTTGAATAACGGTGATGAGCGCAAACGGGCCCATGATGTTTTTACCGGCGTCTCCTTGCCCGACGTATTTATGGAAGCGGTCGAGGCGCGCGGCGACTGGTATCTTTTTGACCCTCACGAAGTACGCAAAGTCTTCGGCTGGTCGCTGGAAGACAGCTATGACGAAGAAAAAGGCAACGGCACGTTCCGGGAACGCTATGAGCAGTGCGTACAATCCAATGAACTGACGAGCCGTAAAAAAGTAAACGCGATCGATGTCATGAAACGCATCATGCAATCGCAGTTGGAAACCGGCACCCCTTACATGTTCTATCGCGATGAAGTGAACCGCATGAACGCGAACAAACACGAAGGCATCATTTACAGTTCCAACCTTTGCACAGAAATCATGCAAAACATGTCGGAGACCGTTGTCATCGAGCAAATCCAAGACGACGGGGAAATTCTCGTACGCAAAAAACCCGGCGACTTCGTCGTCTGCAATCTTTCATCGATCAATCTGGGACGGGCCGTCAGAGCCGATGTCCTTCCGCGCTTGATCCCGATTCAGGTACGGATGCTTGATAACGTCATCGGCATCAACCAGCTTCCGGTCGTACAAGCGCAAATGACCAATCATAAATACCGGGCCATCGGCTTGGGAACGTTCGGATGGCACCATCTTCTCGCCCAAAACCATATCGCGTGGGATGATCCGGAAGCGGAAAAACTCGCCGATCAAGTTTACGAAGATATCGCCTATCGGACCATTCAGGCAAGCGCGGATCTTGCCATTGAAAAAGGGGCATATCCCGCCTTCCCGGGTTCCGAATGGGAGAGCGGGCGCTATTTCGAACGGCACGGTTATTTTGACCAAGATGAAGATGCAGCGCTTGGAAACAACGATCATTGGAAAGAGCTGGCCGAGCAGGTCCGAAACACCGGAATTCGCAACGGTTACTTGATCGCGGTTGCCCCGAACAGCAGCACAGCATTGATCGCCGGCAGCACGCAAGGCATTGATCCGTTCTTTGGGGCAAGCTATGTGGAAGAGAAAAAAGACTACCGAGTGACCGTTACCGCGCCTGATATTACGGGAGAGAACTACAAATACTATGAGAAAAACGCGTTCCAACAGGACCAATTCGCAAGCATTCGCCACAACGCCGCGCGGCAAAAACATGTGGACCAATCGCAATCCTTTAACCTTTATGTCCCGGCTTCCATCAAAGCGAAGACATTGCTTGAATTGCATTTAACGGCCTGGAATTCAGGGTTGAAAACAACGTATTATGTACGAAGCAGCAAAGTGGACATCCGCGAATGCGAATGGTGCCAAAGCTAATGGCACCCCGAAATGCACTGATTTTGTATGAATCGTTAAGCGGCAATACGGCACAACTCTCCATGTTTATTCAGCAAATGCTTGAATATGATGGAGTAGACGCCGAACGCATGCCTTTACGTTCTTTTCTCGACCTCTCCATTGCAGATGCCGAAGCGATGATTGGGCCATACGGGACTATCTTGATTGGCACATACACCGATGATGCCCATCTTCCCCCGGAACCGATTGAAGAACTAATGGAGACGTATGCGTTTCCGGATAAGCAAATCGCTGCTTTCGGTACCGGGGACACGCAATGGGGAGAGACGTATTGCCTGGCTGCACACACAGTGGCCAAACATTATCAGAGCCCCTATCCGGTTTTGGAAATTGAACAAATGCCCGCGAGAAGCGACGAAGAAAAAATAGACCATTGGTTGGAGGCGATTGATGATGAGCAAACTCATGGAAAAAGTAGCGATTATGGAACCGGCAAATCCGGTGCGGTCCACCGGCATCATTAACGGACAATCGAGCGGTATTCTGAACTGGAACGACATTCCTTATCCATCTTTTTACCGTACGTATCGAGAACTGCTATCCAATTTCTGGATCCCGCATGAAGTGAATATGAGCCCGGACAATAAATCCATCATGGAATTATCCGATGAAGAGTTACGCGCCTACAAACTCACGATTGGCCTCCTTGCCACCCTGGACACTCCCCAAGGACGTCTCATTCATGGCGTCAGCGAATATGTCAGCGATGACAGCGTCCACGCGATTGCTGCCGTCATCGCGCAACAGGAAGTCGTTCATAACGAAAGCTATTCTTACGTGCTTTCCAGTTTGTTCGGCTTCGAAGACCAAAAACAAATTTTTGAGGACGCAAGAACGAATCCGACGATTGTCGCCCGAAATGAACGAATCATGCGCGCGTATAACGACTTTATTGAAAACCCGACGGAAGAAAAACTGGTCAACGTCATCGTTTATTCGCTCATCTTGGAAGGCATCTTTTTCTACAGCGGCTTTGCTTTCTTTTATAACCTGGCCAGACAGCAAAAGATGAATGCGACCGCACAAATCATCAGCTTTATTAACCGTGATGAGCTCGTGCACGGCAAATTCATGTCAGAGTTATTGCGCGCCATCCTTGGCGAAAACCCGCATTTGAACACGCCGGAATTCATGGACTTCGTTAAAAGTGAATTTCAACACGCCGTTGAATCGGAAATCGCTTGGTCAAATGAAGTGCTCGACGACATTATCGGCATCGATCTCGATGAAATGCACCAGTATATTCAGTATCGCGCCAACAAAATGCTAAAAATGCTCGGCTTGGATCCGATTTATCCGAACGCTCAGGAAAACGCCATGCCTTGGATCAAAGCCTTCGTCGACAATTTCGACGAAACAAAAACCGACTTCTTCGAAGCCCGCAACCGCAGCTACGAGAAAGTGGACGCTGATAATGGGTTTGATGAGTTGTAAAAAAAGAAAGGGGGCTGTCTAATTGCAGACAGCCTCCCCTTAACTAGCTAATCATTATTACAAACTATACACCTAAACAAAGGTTCAAAACTCTCAAGAGCCCGCAGGCTGAAAGGCAGTGACAACCTTATCACCTCATGAGCAAGGAGGTGATTGCCATAAGTCGACAACGAAGAAAAAAGGCCGAAACAACAAAGAAACAGATGAATTTTTCGTCTTTTTATTGACAATCGCCAATAGACATCATATTATAATAAGTAATTGAACTCGCCACGCCTCTCATTGAAGCGGACCGCGGCGAGTCGTTTATTTCTGAGGTGAATTATGGAAGGTTCAAATTTAACAAAAGAATTTACCACTTTCCGTGAACAATTAAATATTTTAAAAAGTCGTAACCTTATTATCAAAGATGATGATTTTGCTGTTTCAGTTTTAAAATCTATAAATTACTACCGTTTCACAGGATATCTCATTCCTTTTAAAACTGCAGACGGAAAATACAAAAAAGGAACTACTTTTGATCAAATATACAATATATACGAATTTGATCGTAGGCTACGTTTATTGCTATTAGAGTTAATTGAATCAATCGAACTTAAATTCAGAGTAGCAGTAAGCCATTATTTTTCGGAGAAGAATACACCCACCGCATACGAACATGCTTCATATTTTGTTGATGAATCTAAGCACAAAAAATTTTATGATCAATATATCGAGTATAGAAATAAAAGCAATGAACTTTTCATTAAACATTACCTTAGTAATGGATATGATATTCCATTTTGGGTGGCCGTTGAAATTATTCCTTTTGGCTCACTATCTATGTTATACGCAAACATGAACAATGATGATAAATCATACATAGCCACGAAAGCGTATAACTCAAAACCTTATCTAATTAATAGTTACATGCATACTTTTTCTACATTAAGAAATGCTTGCACTCATTTCAATAGAATATATGATAAAAGCTTTCCAATCAAACCTAAAATTCCTACACCTATTTCGAAAAAGTTTAACCCATCATTTACTATGTATAAAATTTTGTTAGTTATGAAATCTTTGCTCGATAACCGTTTATTCATGAATAGCATGATTAATTTAAATGTACTTATTACCGAATATAGTGAGTCGATTGCACTTCACCGTATTGGCTTACCTCAAAACTGGTACAATGAATTAACCACCAAAAGTTTGGATTCAATTATCTGAGCCTATCTCTCACTAGTCAAAGATCATTTCTCCCATTGAAAAATGGTGTATGTCATCATTCGCCTAATACAAATGATTCCTGTAACACGTCTCTGTCAATCATGGACGGACACTTTTTCCGTTTCTCCTTCTCCAAAGTGCCCGATGTTACGCTTGCTGCAAACTCGGCCGATTTGATCGATGAATTTCTGATATAGACCACTAGTGCAGCATGGCTAAATTATGCCCCCCTTCCATGTCGTTGCTACTCGAGCCACCTTGTATATCCCCTTACCTTTTATATGTGCATTGCATATTTTTCACTGAGCAATGGGATAATCCGCGCTTTCCCCTTCCCACCATACCTATTTGGCGGTAGCTCTTTTTATATCTATTCCGTACAATCACAAGAACCGCTCATTTGTCTATGTACTTCACGAACAGCTGAGTGGAACGAGTGAACACACCCTCCGAATCCCATTGAAAATTTCTCCGCCTGTTCTTTTTTTTCAAAGACGAGAACCTGGGGTGAACAGCACCCTAATAGCTCATCTGCTCCCAAAAGATAAAAAGCGTTTTTCCCGCTGATCGTCGTGCCCTTTAAAAAATCCTGACAAATGAGTTGATCGACCTGTTCAGCTTGATAGTGGTAACGCAACAATGCGCAATGGGGACAGCAAAAATATTCAATATGTTGGTCGCCATATAACATTTGTGCCTGATGGATACGATTGTTTACCTTCAAACAGTATGCACAATAATCAGGCGTTGGTTCGCTCTCTCGAAGTACGATGCCCCCGGTTGTTCGAGCGATGTCCCCTTTTTCCACGAGCGGTTTAATATCACGGTAAACGGTCATTTCCGAGACGCCTAGTCTGTGGCTAATGGTTGCAATACTTAACGTTTTTTCTTTCTCTAGCCAATGCATAACAGACTCTTTTCGCTGGTAAGGCATCATTGATTCCTGCACTCCTTCCACGTTTAACGATTCTAGTGTAAACCTTTTTCGCGAAATAGAACAAGATGAATATTGTGTGAAATTGTTATAAGATGTGATTCTACAACATATCTGTATGTTATGGTTGGCGTAGGAGAAAA
The DNA here is from genome assembly GCF_016495725.1 of Salicibibacter cibarius. Lineage (NCBI taxonomy): Bacteria > Bacillati > Bacillota > Bacilli > Caryophanales > Bacillaceae > Salicibibacter > Salicibibacter cibarius. The sequence goes on from NZ_CP054705.1 coordinate 4,421,357, forward strand.
CGCTTAATCTTGCGTGATGAGGTCTTCTGTTAGACATGCTATGGTTAAGAAAAACTTGGGAGGAGAAAAAATGAAATATTTTTTCGTATTCGTGGCTACAATTTTGTTGTCATTGGCCGTTGTGTCCACGACTTTCGGACATGCACATATGGAAAATTCCGACCCCGAAGACGGCGAAACTGTTGAAGAAGAAGTGGAGACAATCACGGTTTTCTTCGATTCAGGCATTGAATCAGCGACCACGGCAACGGTGACCGATGAAGAAGGAAACGAACATGAACTTGCGGATGAAACGATTGAAGGGGATGATTACATCGCTACCCTTCAAGAACCGTTAACATCGGGGGATTATACGGTTGAAGCGACAGTGCTCGCAGAGGATGGACATACGACCGAAGAGGCATTCACTTTTAGCGTGGATGCTGACGATGAAGCCGTTGAGGAAGAAGCTACAGAAGAAACGGACGGTACCGAAGAAGAAAATGGGCCAGAAGAAGCCGCTGAAGAAGAAAGTGCTACCGAAACAGCAGAAGGCGGCGATGACGGAGGCGCGGGAGGACTTCTGCTCGGCGCTATCGGCGTAATTATTGCAGGCGCTTTAATTTTCTTTATCTTCCGTGGCAGAAAGGCCGCATAAAAACCGATGGTTATTATTGCGAATGCGATATTGTTCATCGCCCTATCGCTTTTTATCGGTATTCATATCCTTGAAGCTATATCTGACGATCAGCGGCCGACCTTACGCATTCCGAAGTTTCTTCTTCCGGCACTTGTGATCGCGATGATCGTTTTTAGTTTTATTCCGGTTGGCCTAATTGCGGAACAGACCGCTGCCACTTCATCGGAACCCTTTCCTTCCGTCCTTGTTTCCAGCTTATTCGAGTTTAATATCGGACAAGGGTTTGTCGCGTTTGCATTTTTTCTTATCATTGTAGTCATTGCACGATTTATAGTAAAAAGGCGATACCTGCTTTTAATCCCCGTGTTTGGAATGATTCTGGCTACGAGTTGGAGCTCTCATGCCGCATCCCTTTCCGATCAAGGCTATATCTTCGATGTTTTACATACGACATCAGCGTTATCCTGGACTGGGATACTCCTCGTTGCCAGCTTCTTCTCGATCGGCGAAGACCGTTGGCTCCGCTTTTTTCACTGGTTCACGCCATTTGCAATCACGATGGTGCTTCTTCTCTTCGTTAGCGGGATTGGGATGCTGCTATTCATTACCCCGGAGTATACGAACAGTTGGCTCCTTCCGTACGGGCAATGGCAATTGCTGAAGCATTTGCTCTTCATTCCGCTCGTGTTCTATGGATTCGCCCATGGCTTTATCATGAAAAAAAGACTGTCGGATCCCATGAAAAATGAAAAGAAGCGTAAACCTCGCTTCTCTTTGCAGATAGAAAGCGTTGCCCTCGTTGTTGTTTTTGTCATCACGGCCATCATGGCTGAACAAGAACCGCCGCATGAAGTCGCGCAAACATTGGAGTTTACAGAAGTGTCGGGTTTGGCGAGCCAAATGATTGGACCGGGCTTGCTTTCAGGTGAAATGGTGCTATGGACCCCAAATATCCCGGCGATCCTGCTGGCCGGCGCGGCGATCACTATTCTCGTTTTTTTCATCTATAGCGTTGGTACCAGGCGTCCTTTTTGGTTGGCACCGATCTATATTGCCCTATTTGTGATGTCGGTTTACACATCTCTTATGATGGGTGCGGATGTGGAAACGATAGCCAAAGATACGTCCACGGAGTCTATCGAGGTTGACATATTAAATGATTCAGAAGCAACAGTCGGTGAAGAATGGACGTTGCAGGCTGAAGTCACCCAGGAGGATGAACCGGTCGAAGATGCTGATGAGGTCATTTTTGAAGTTTGGCACGATGAGGATGAACAAGGCATAATGATTGATGGCAAGCACACCGGAAACGGGATATATAAAGCCGATTATCAATTCTCGGAAGCCTCGACGTATTATGTCCAACCGCATGTGACCGCCAAAGGACAGCATCGCATGCCTGCGCACGAAGTGGATGTTATTGACGAGTGATACGGGAGCGATTGTTTGCGGGCAATCGCTCCTATATATAATTCAGGAAGGTTATAAATTATTTTTGATTGCCACTGCCACGTATGGCGCTTATACCTTGTTTAAGGTATGCGAGACGTGGGTAGTTCCATGCTTACGAAAATATCTCTCATTTACAATTCTGGTGGGGCAATGATTTCGATGGTTGAGTAATGATTCAGACTATTGATAAGCGAAACCGCCTTGCGAGTTTTCACTTTTACCAAATGCTTAAAATTCCAACTTAACAAATATCTACTATCATTCACAGTTGCTACTGCAACATGCCTTGCATCATCAGAATATTTTTCAGGAAAAATCCCTTCCTGTACATATATATTTGAAAGATATTTCGCTTCATCCGAAAATTTAAGGATTTTAAAAGGTTCAACAGTTTTAAGAAATGTTGACTTCATAGGTTCCGGCGCCGCATTTAACTCATCGAGTACAATTTCTGAAATATGAACTTCTTCCTGTACAATCTGATCCCAAGCTTGTTCCGTTAGCTGCTTCCTTTCGGGACTTCGTTCATCATACAAAGCACTAATCACAGAAGTATCCAAATATATTTTTGTCTTTAACATCACTAATACCTCAATGGACTTGCTTCTTCTGAATTGATTTTAATGCTCTTAATGCATGCAATTCGAACAACATATCATCGTTAGGAAATTCTTCTCTTATTTCGTCAATGACTCTTGCGGATACCTTTGGATCAATATTCAAATTATCTGCCACAGATTGATAATCAAAAAACCTGATATTTTGAGCCAATTTGATCACCCTCACCGACTGTAAAGTTAGTTCATATTTTACCATGAGTCGCTGTTATTTCAAAAACAATGTAATTGCCTGAGCCTCCCGCACCGTGCTTCAACCCAGCAACACCGAAAAACCATAAGCAACCAAAATAATAAACGTGAGAAACGTTAGCGCGAAAGGGATGTTTCGCTTAATGATCGCGTACGGATTTACGTTTAATTGCATCGCGAGAACGGTCGGGGTAACATTGAGCGGTCCGATCATAATCGTGCAAAGCCCTGCTCCAATCAGTAAGACGCTGACCCCATACGGATACGCCGCGACGACATCACCAAGGAACGGCGTGATTAACGCGATGGAAATCAATGGGTGAAATCCAATCAGCGCGAGCCCGAAAATAAAAAAGCCGATAATCGCGTAAAAAAGCAAAACGGTGTAATTTTCATACATATGATGAAGCATCGTTTGTAGCTGGTCAAACACACCGGTATACGGAAAAACCTCCACGAAAAAGCCGGCAGACAAAAACAAAAAAAACAAGCCATGCATTTGCCGGGCATTCCCTTTCACCCGGGAGAAAGCCAACGTACGGAATCGCTTTCCCCTTTTCAAAAATAGCGCCCATCCGAACGTAAAAGGCACGATTAAAATTGTAACGGTAAATAAAAAGGTTTGTGTCCCGAAGCTGTTAAAAAGCAGCACAAGCAAAATGAAAACCGTGATCGCGAGTGCCATTTGCCTAAGTTTTTTCGCTAACTGCTTTTGCCCAATTCCCTCCCCTGCTTCCAGCGCTTCAATATGAACACCTTTGTAGCGCTTGCTATGCAAATACCAATCGACACTCATAAACAAAATGCTAATCACGAACAAGGTGGGCAGTAATGTCAAATAGCTTTGCCCTGTAATGTCAATGCTCGCGGCAACGAGTATCTCCGTGGGGCTCCACAGCAACACGAACGCATAAGCCCGCAATAAACTGTGGGAAAAAAACTGCTGGATTTTTTCCTTGCCGAGGGATTTAATTTTACTGCTTACGGCTGACACGACAACCGGTATCGTTGCCACATTCAAAAATAAAGTGAGCATATAGGTAACGAGCGACGTCCGCTTGTAAAAGGTGGTGGCCGTCGGCCGCGGGCCATTACTAATCATGTTCCCGAGCGCTTGATCATAGCGACCTATGGCAATCACCACGCTCATGCAAGGCAACAGAAATAGCAAAGCCAGCAACCCGGCCAACGATCCAAACAACGACAAAAAAGGCTCATCAACCGGCGCAACGGTAATATAAGAAATAACCGCGAGCACCAAGAAAGAAAGGCCCACCCATCGATACAGCGGACCTGCCTTGTTTACCGTTAGTAAAATAATCGCGATCGAACTGATGCCAATCACATAATCCAAAAATTCCAATGCCACGACTTCACTCAATAAGTAACTGATCACTAAGATAAAAAATAAGTAAAATATCGAAAACACCTACTTTGCTGGAGGTGAGAGGTTGGAAGTGGGAGGTGAGAATACACCTTCACGCTATTCTATGATCCCATATTCTTCCTTAGAATGCGAAGGACTTGCTCAACATCCTCGACAGGTACCTGTCCCGGCGCTGAAGATTGTGCTCCGGAGGCAAACGTAAGTGCCGAGCCGAAAACCCCTCCTGCCAAACGTGTCATTATTCCGTTCGTTCCCATTGCCATTGAAATAAGAGGGATCGAAATCGTGCGGCTCATTTTTTCCGTCACTTGCAAAAGAGTGATTACATCCGTTTTTGATTGGGGCATTACCGCTATCTTGGCGACATCAGCTCCCAACTCCACAGCTTCACATATCTTTTCTTCCAACTGTTGTGCCGAAGGCGTTTCCGTAAAATTATGATAGGAAAGAATAACATCTATTTCCTGATTCCTCGCTTGATCGATTAGATGAAGCGTATTTTTTTCCGGCTGACGCAATTCGATATCGACCCCGTGAACAGCATTGCTTTCGATGACTGATTCATACAGTTGCACAACCTCATTCTCTTTGAAAGAAACCGCTTGCCCCCCTTCTTCCTCGGAACGTTTAGTAAACAATAGCGGACGTTTTGTTTCTTGATGCATCTCTTTCGCAATATCAACAATAAGATCCACGTCTCGAATATTTTCAAAGTAATCCACGCGCCACTCAAAGAGATCCACTGGCTTTTCATTTAACTGTTTCCATTCATCCTGTAAAGCCTCACGGTTCTTTCCCATTAACGGAACACAAATCTTTGGATGAACCGTTTCGTCCCCGTTTCGTGTATGTAGTTGTAACCCCTTGCCCATATTCATCCCATCTCCTTTTCTACCATTTTCCCCTTTCAACCGTTACTTTTCAATCATGGTTTGCTACAATGGCAATCAAAGATGATAGGAAAGCGGGGTTATTTGCTTGGCAACGTCGATAGAAGAAACGATTCTACTCACCGGCTTCATGGGATCCGGCAAAACAATGATCGGAGAAGCGTTAGCGAAAAAATTAAACAAATCTTTTGCGGATATTGATAAAATCATTGAGGAAAAGGAAAACATGCCAATCACGGAAATTTTCAAAAAGGAAGGGGAAGCAGCGTTTCGCGCAAAAGAAAAAATGGAAATCGCTGATTATTTAACAGGACCTTCTGCTGGAAATGCCGTTGTTTCTGTCGGTGGTGGGGCCTTTCTTCAAGAGGAAGTGCGTCACATTTGCATGAAAAATGCCACGGTTATTTTTTTACATATCTCTTGGACCGCGTGGCTCGAGCGATTAGATATGCTTGTCGAGACCCGTCCCGTGCTACATGGAAAAACAATCTCGGAAATCCAAACGCTTTACGATGATCGCCAAACCGTATACGACCAACATCATTATCGTGTCACTGTCGATGGCCTCGATCCCGAGGAGGCGAGCGATAAGATTATTTCGACGCTTCGGACTAAGCCTATATAATATATCAGCCAAAATCAAAAAACCCCCTCCCGCTTAACAGGGAGGAGGTTACTATTCTTGTTCCCAAAACAAATCATCCAACGTCTTCGACAAAGCTTTGCAGATCGAGATGCATAGCGCGAGGCTGGGGTTGTATTTTCCCAGCTCAATCAAACCAATCGTCTGGCGCGAGACACCGACAAGTTTTGCTAGCTGCGCTTGGGACAAGTCCTTTTCCACTCTCGCAACCTTCATTTTTATATTCTTCATTTACTCTTCCTCGTTTTTTCTGGCGATCCGCTTGCTGTTCGATTTCGCCAGTAGGTAGGGGATCCCTATCACAAATAATAAAAAGCCAACATAGCCCACAATGCTTACAAAGAAAACGAGTCCGAAATAAACCCATGATTGAGCCGTTCCCTCCGCATACTGCATGGCACTATTGATCCCCATGAAAAGAGCGAACACAACGCCGGCAATGCCTATAAAAAAGACCAATTTTGTGTCCGTAGAAAATTTACTTTTTTCATCATGGGTTTCGACTTCGTCTGAAAATAACCCTAAATTTGAAGAACGTATAAGGTAATAGACTCCACATGCCAATAAGATTGCTAATTCAGTTAAAATCATCGCCTCTCCCCATCCATAGATAGACATCTTGATGGCCATGGAAAGAAAACATATAGCGACGACAACCCAATATAACTCCTTGTAAATTTTATTCTGCGATTGGATAATTCGCTCGTCTTTCTTGTTTTTATTTCCGGTAAAAAACATTATGTGTGCCTCCTTTTTATATTTATTATACATTAAAATTATCATTTTGCAATATATATATGTCATAATGTAAAATAAAAAGTAGTTACCCCCATCACGGTTCACCTACTTTGTCGGTGCGAAACCCTCGCCCGCTAAGGCAATTGGGTTCTATGTGATTTCCCTGCCCAGTGGCCCTACAGCACTGCCTTTACGCTTTTATCTTATCCCGTTAATAACCAAATCTCCCCACAAACTCGGGGGAGATTCAAAGGATTATTGAAAACAGACCAGCTTTTTAAAAACTTCTTCGCTGATGTTATCCGATAAAATACCACGATCAGCCGGTTGGCTAAATTTCATTTTCACCCATTGTTCCGCTGCAAGCATTCTGCGGTCATCGCCTTTGTACTCAAGGTCATACTGTGCTTCTTCGAGCAAATGGACCGCGGCGTAGAGATCATACATAAAATCGGTCAACTTTTTGGCTGCTGCTTGTTGTGTGCGTTCATCCGCTTTGGATAACCGAACGATGAGATCCTCCAAGTGTTTCACTTCCTTCGATAATTGTACTCTAGTACCTTCGAGCGCCGGTTGCTCGATCGCGCCAAGCGTACAACGAAGATCTTCCATAAAAGGTTCTGCCCCGCCTTTTTGTAACGTTTTTAACACTTCAAGCGCCTGTATATTAGCCGTTCCTTCCCAGACCGGATTCACGACTGCGTCTCGCAGCAGTCGCGGCGTAACATATTCTTCAATATAACCATTACCTCCATGCAGTTCGAGGGCTTCTTTTGCAACGGAGACGCCAAGGTCACTACATCGGTACTTTGCAAGGGACAGCAAAATGCGCATCAGGGAATAGTTTTCTTTGGACTCCTCTCCGTAGGTGTGAACATCGTCAAACTTACGAATGGTTTGTGAGGTAATGGCCCAACCGGCTTCAATTTCCGTGATCATATTGATGAGCGTTTCCTGGACCATCGGAAATCGATTGATATTTTCTCCAAATGCGCGCCTGTGACTTGTATAGATCGCCGCTTCCAAAAAAGCTCTTCTTGCAATCCCGAGCCCTCCTAGAGCTGTACCTAATCGGGATACATTTAACGCTTCCGCCATATATTTAAATCCTTTGCCTTCTTCCCCAATTAAGTATCCGACAGCTTCATTTAATTCCAACTCTCCACTGGCAACCGCACGCACGCCTAATTTATCTTTTAAGCGACGGATCGTGACATTATTTTTTGTTCCATCCGGAAGGGTTCGAGGCATCAAAAAAAGCCCTAATCCACGGGTGGATGGTTGTTCATTCACCCGCGCCAAAGTGATCGCGATTTCTGCGTCGCAATTACTGGCAAACCATTTTTCCCCGCTTAACAAATAATGATCGTCTTGTTTTTCAGCTTTTGTCTCCGTTGCTCCTACGTCGGAACCGCCCTGAATTTCAGTGAGGAACGTGCCCCCCTGTTCATGGATATCAGGGTCAGTCGAAGCTAACAAAGACAAATAATCGTCTTTTTGGTCCTTACTTCCGAACTTTTCCAGAACGAATGCAGCCGATTGGGAAAGTCCGACGGGACAGGTAAATCCTGTTTCCGCTTCACAGAGCATATATAACAATACCGCGTTGACCATAAACGGGACGCGTTCCGGTGCAGCTTCATCATAACGATATGATACAACCCCTGTGCCGTAGCCATCTTTCACCGTCTGCAAATAACCTTCGTTATACCAAATCTCGTTAATCTCCTCGCCTTTTTTGTTATATCGGATGAGTTGGGGTGCACCCGATCTGTCCGTATGCACAGCCCTTCGATCGATCGGACCGGAAGCTAGCTCTCCTGTTTTCGAAAAGTCCGACTTTACATAGTTGAACATGGATTCAGATAAATAACGATTGGCATACCGCCGTAAAATTGGATCGTCGTCAAACCAATTGGCGTCGTTTCCCTCTTCCCATTTCGTATAGTCAATTCCTTTTTGTGTTTGTACGTTATTTGACATTATTTATAACTCCTTTACCTTTTGTTTCAACAGTTTCCCGCTTGCATTGTGCGGAAGCTCTTCCACGAAACGATAAATACGCGGGTGTTTAAAATCAGCAAGCCGTTCATTGAAAAATGCTTTCAAATCCTTTTCCGTTACACTTGCCTCTGCTTCTCTCACAATCACAGCTTTGACGGTTTCTCCCCATGTTGCGTCAACCACACCGACCACACTCACCTGATAAACATCAGGATGCGTTGTCAGCACTTTCTCGATCTCACGAGGAAATACATTGACACCTCCGGGCACGATAATATCCTTTTTGCGATCAACGATGAACATATAACCATCTTCATCAACATAAGCCATGTCTCCTGTATGCAACCAACCATCTCGAATTGTTTGTTCCGTTTCTTCGTCGTCATTGTAGTAACCGATCATCAGGCTATCACCTTTGATCACAATTTCTCCGTATGCACCGTCTGCCGCCTCTTTTCCGGCCTCATCCACGACTTTCATCTCAACGTTGATCACCGGTGTTTTTCCGATACTCCCCGCTTTTGTGTGGTGTTCCTCAGGCGTGAGCTTGCACCCGTTGGGACCAGCTTCCGTTAATCCGTACACCTGATAAAAATTGTTGTTTTGAAATGCTTCACTGACGAGTTGATAGGAAGCCAGTGGCATCGGGCTGCCGCCATATGCAAATATTCGCATGCTTGATAAATCAAATGAGGTAAGAATCGGATCTTTCGCCGCCGTCAAATACGCTACCGGGGCAGCAAACGTCGTTGTCGCCCGTTCTTCATGAATAAATCTCAAAAAGCCTTGAGGCGTAAAATCTCCGATAATATGCGAGGCTCCACAATAAAAAGGTGCCAGAAAAAAATCATTCAACGGTGCCGAGTGGGATAACGGCATCATCGTTAACGCGCGGTCTTTCGGCGATAATTGGAACTCGATGGCAATCCCTGCGGCAAGGGCGATTAACCGTTCATGGGTGAAAACAGCTCCCTTTGGTACCCCTGTCGTCCCCGATGTGAACATAACTTCGCACACATCGCTTTGGTTAATGGAAAGACTTAAGTTTTCTTCGGTATAGCCTTTCGCTTCTTCGATAGAGGCTTCAATCGAATAACGATGGGACATCGTCATATACTTATGAACATCATCTATCAATAGTTTGAAATCGCTTTCAAAAAGAACACTACTAGTTTCCATGTTTTCCAATATCGGTATCATCTCACCGGACGTAAGCTTCACATTCAGCGGCATCGGTACAGCCCCTATTTTCATTAATGCAAAATAGGCAAAGAAAAAATATTCGCTGTTTGTAGAGATGATCGCGACGCGGTCTTGACGGTCTATGCCTTCCTGTTGCAGAAATCGCGCGAATTGGTTCGCTATTCGATTCATTTGCGGATAAGTAAGCCGAGCGTTCGCTGTGATAAATGCTTCTTTTTCCGGGAATTTTCTTGCATTCCGCTCCAATATTCCATGAATCGTACTCATCTTTACACCTTCCCCCGTTTCTATTCTTTTTGAAATTTTTCTCTATATGCCAAAATGTCCGCCTTTGCCGTTTGTAACTCCAACAATTTTTCATCAATTTGTTGAAGTTTTTGATCGGTCACCTCTAATATTTGCTTTTTCTCCTTCTCCCCTTTTGGGTTTCGTTCGTAAAGATCTACCATATCTTTAATTTCTTGTAGGCTAAATCCTAAGCGCTTCCCTCTAAGAATTAATTTTAACCTTCGCCGCTCCTTGTCGGAAAAAATACGTTGTTCATTCGATTCATCACGTTTTTCTGAATTGATAAGGCCCATTTCCTCGTAATAGCGGATCGTTCTGGAGCTAATATCAAATAACGATGCCAATTCTCTAATTAAATATTGCTGCTGTCGGCCGGGCACACTTTTTCATCTCCTTTTAGCAGTTTACGTTAACGTTAACATTAACTAATATAAATACTATCACCCTTTAAACTCGCATGCAATAACTACGTTTATTTTCCCCTAAAAAAACCGACACTGCTAACAGACTCATATATCAGTCATAGATGGGGGGCTGGCCGTGCAAACAGCAACGAGGCGTCAACGTAAAACTAAAAAGAGCAAATGGCATGTGCTTTTTCGGCTGACGATCGGGATGGGGGTTCTTGGTACGTTTGGTTTGCTCGTCATTTTTGGCATTGCTTATGCGCTTGGACCGCCGCCGATGGAAGAATCACAATCAACGACGCTTTATAGCAGTGATGGCGAAGTCATTAATGAGCAACATCAAGGACAAGAACGGGAGTGGACAGATCTGGAGGACATTTCTCCCCATGTCGTCGATGCTTTTATTGCTGTGGAAGACCGTAAGTTTTTCGACCATCATGGGTTTGATTATACGCGCATAGGGGCAGCCGTTTTAAATAATATTCAATCAATGTCCATGTCGCAAGGAGCCAGTACGATCACGCAGCAATATGCTCGTAATTTATTTTTAAATCATGATAAAACATGGGATCGAAAAATCCGTGAAGCACTTTATGCCCTCCGCCTGGAATGGCACGTTCCGAAAGAAGATATTCTGGAAGGGTATGTCAACACGATTAATTTTGGTCATGGTGCCTACGGCATTGAACAAGCCGCACAGATGTATTTTGATGCATCGGCTTCTGATTTGAATGCTGCCCAGTCTGCTTTGCTCGCCGGCTTGCCGCGAGGACCTTCCTATTATTCGCCTTACGTCTATCCGGATCGGGCAGAAGACCGCCAACAAATGATTTTGGATATGATGCATGAACAAGGAGCACTAGAGACCGCCGAATATGAGGAAGCGCTCGACTATACACTGACGTACGAAGCAGCAGAGGAAGAAGAGCTTGAAACGACGGCACCCTATTTTCAAGATGCCGTTGAACGAGAACTCGTGGACCGCTATGATCTCGATCCTGACGTGCTTGAGGCCGGCGGCTTGGATATTCATACCACGATTGACCCCGATATGCAGGAAAGCACGGAGCGTTACGTGGAAGCAGAGCTGCCAAGCGATGATCCGTTACAAGGAGCTGCCGTGTCCATAGACCCGAGAACCGGCGATGTAAAAGCGATGGTTGGCGGGAAAAATTACAGCGAGAGTCCTTTCAATCGCGCGGTTGATGCACATCGCTCTCCAGGTTCCGTATTTAAGCCGTTTCTTTACTACGCGGCACTGGAAAATGGGTTTACCGCGGCAACGCCTCTTAAAAGTGAACCAACATCTTTTCCTAACCCGCATGGGGATGGCAGTTATGAACCTGGCAATTTCAATGAAGTATACGCTGATGATTTCATTACGTTGGCACAAGCAATGGCCTATTCCGATAATATTTATGCCGTGAAAACCAATGTCTTCCAAGAACCGGAGGCCCTCGTTGAAACGGCGGAAGCGGCAGGGATTGAAAGTCCGTTATCGGCAAACTTGTCGCTTGCGCTCGGCACATCAGAAGTCAACGTGTTGGAGTTGACAAAGGGTTATAGTCCTTTTGCAAACGGTGGCGAGCAGGTCGAACATCGTTTGATTGAACGCGTGGAGGATCACGAGGGCAACGTATTGCTGGAAACCGAGCCGGAAAAACAACAAGTGTTTGAACCTGAACTTGCCTATATTACGACCGATTTAATGAAGCTAATGTTTGATCCATCCATGAATGATTACGCGGCTGTTACCGGCCATTCCATTGCCCATTTGTTGCAAAGGCCGGCTGCTGGAAAAAGCGGCTCCACCCCCTCGGATAGTTGGATGGTCGGATTTACGCCAGAGCTCGTGACCGGTGTATGGATTGGTTATGATGACAACACCGAGCTTGACCACGGTGAGTACGGGCAGATTGCCAAGCGCATCTGGGTAAATGCTCTTGAAAGCGGGTTGGACGGCCACCTGAAACAGGACTTTTCCACTCCTGAAGGGGTCGAAGAGGTGGACATAGATTTGGACACCGGGCTATTGGCCGATGATGCTTGTGGTCCGTCCTATACCGTATCTTTTCTGGAAGAAACGGCACCGGAAGAATCATGTGTCACGTATCTTGATGACGAAGAAGCGGAAGAAGAAGCACACGAGGAGAGAAAAAATAAAGAAAGTGAAAAACTTATGGACAAATTAAAACGCTGGTTTGGCAGTGATGAGTCGGATGTGTAGTTAGGCAAAGTGTCCAATCTTGCCGAGATTGGACGCTTTTTTATTTTCCAATAAAATCTATTGCAGGATTTCAGCTGCAAATGAGCGAAATAATGACATAAGGCGGTGAAAAGACATATGAGCAATGGGATACATAGCGAAGAAAAACCACGAAAGCGATTGTCGCGCTTTTGGAAAGTGACATTGGCGGCTTTATTTCTCTTGATTTTATTGGCAAGCGGGGCTGCTGTTTGGGCTTACCTCCAACTGACGAGCGGGCTTCCGCAAGTGGAAGGAGAATATGAAGTTTCAGGTCTAACGTCCGACGTAGATGTGTATCGGGACGAAAACGGCGTCCCCCACATTGAAGCTGACAATGACGAAGATTTGTATTATGCCCAAGGATTCGTAACCGCACAAGACCGCATGTTCCAGATGGACATGAGCCGCAGACAAGCATCCGGTATGCTCAGTGAGGTTGTTGGCGAAGATGCGCTCGATACCGATCGTTATTTTCGCACCTTTGGCTTGAAGCGTGCTGCCGAGGCTTCATTAGATGCTTATGATGAAGAGACCCTGGCTATCCTTGAAGCTTATGCCGAGGGGGTTAACGATTATATCTCGACCATGCAAACGGAAAATGAAACCCCGGTGGAATTTCGGTTGCTCGGCTATGAACCGGAACCGTGGACCGTACTCGATACGCTAACGATCGGAAAATTTATGGCTTATGATCTAGGCGGCAATTGGCAGGGACAAGCTTTTCGCCATTGGCTCGCCAACAATGCAAGTGAAGAAGAAGCATTAGATTTAATGCCTACATATCCAGATGATGGCCCTGTAATTCTGGACACAGCCAAGCATACGGATATCGACATTGAGGCATCTTTTGCCACTGCCGGGGATTATCAACCGGAGCCTTTTAACGGCAGCAATAACTGGGTGATTTCCGGCGAACATACGGAATCCGGTGCACCATTATTGGCAGATGACCCTCATCTTGGGCTCGATACCCCTTCCATCTGGTATGAAACCCATTTGAAATCCCCATCGGTGAACGTTACAGGGGTTATTTTTGCCGGTGTGCCCGGAGTCATACTTGGCCACAACGAAGACATCGCCTGGGGAGTGACCAACGTAGGTCCCGATGTTCAGCAATTGTATATAGAAAAGCAAAACCCTGATGACCCATATCAGTTTTTATATGAAGATGAATGGTACAATGCGGAGGTGGTGGAAGAATTTATTGAAGTAGATGGCTATGATGAGCCATTCCTGCACGAAACAATTATTTCGCGACATGGGCCATTAATCTCTGAATATGCCCATGAGAAAGGAGTTGTCGGCGATGAAGCACTCGCTTTAAAATGGACAGCCCATGAACCGTCCACGGAAATGCAAGCTTTAATCGGCATGAATCGGGCCGATGATTGGGAAAGTTTCTCAACCGCATTGGAACATTTTCACTCACCGGCGCAAAATTTCGTATTTGCCGATACAGATGGCGATATCGGTTACCGGGCCAATGGAAAGATTCCGATCCGCGCGAACGATGACGACGCCCTCTTCCCTGTTCCGGGCTGGACCGGGGACCATGATTGGGATGGTTATATCCCTTGGGATGAATTGCCGACGATCGAAAACCCGGAATCAGGCATGATCTCTACCGCCAACAACCAGATCAACGATGAAGGCTACGACTATCATCTATCACACACATGGGCGCAACCTTACCGCCATGAACGCATTCTCGACATGCTTGATGACGGCGATTCTTTCGCTGCTGATGACATGAAAGCCATGCAACTGGATGTACAAAATCTGCATGCGGAAGAGTTTGTTCCGATCTTAACGGCAGCAGTCGCGGATGAGGAGCTTCGAGAGATTGATGAGGATGCGCTGAAGATTTTAACGTCTTGGGATGAAGTGGATGACAAAAATGAAAGTGGACCGCTCCTCTTCCATTTATGGATGAACGCGATTCCGCATGTGCTATTTGCGGAGGACATTCCCGAGAGCATTCTGGATATTTTTGAAGGAGAGGTGAATGTTGTCGATCAATTGATCCGTGACGCAGCTGAGGGAAGCCCGGGACCGTGGATGGAAAAAAACGGAGGACTGTCTGAAGTAGCGACGGAAGCCTTGCAACTCGCCGTTGATTATGCCTCCGAGGCACAAGGAGATGAACCGGAAGCGTGGCTTTGGGGAGATTATCACCGCACTGCTTTTAATCATCCGCTTGGGGATGTGGCGCCCCTTCACCTGCTCTTTAATTCCTCTCCCGAACCTGTGGACGGAAGCAGCATTACCGTGATGGCCGCTAGCTATGACGAGGAAACAGGAGATACAAATCACGGTGCAGGTTGGCGAGGCATCATGGATCTGGCTGACTTAAGTGAAAGTGAACACATCGTTGCGCCGGGGCAGTCCGGTCACGTCCTGAGTGACCATTATCACGATCAGCTCCTTGATTGGGTGGAAGGCAATTACCACACAACTTCCATAATACCGGACAACTATCAATCGGAGAGCACGCATTTGCGATTGGTTCCGAACTAGATTCCCTCTTTGAGAGATTTTAATAGGTTTGTTGTCCCTCTCAGAACAGCGATTCTTGCTTTTGAGGGATTACTCGGGCGTGGTTATCCCTCTCGGACTGTCGTTCCATACGTTTGAGGGATTACTTGAGCGTGGTTATCCTTCTCGGACTGTCGTTCCATACGTTTGAGGGACTACTCGGGCGTGGTTATCCCTCTCGGACTGTCGTTCCATACGTTTGAGGGATTACTTGAGCGTGGTTATCCTTCTCGGACTGTCGTTCCATACGTTTGAGGGACTACTTGAGCGTGGTTATCCCTCTCGGACTGTCGTTCCATACGTTTGAGGGACTACTTAAGCGTGGTTATCCCTCTCGGACTGTCGTTCCATGCTTTGAGGGATTACATCCTGCTTGACGCACCTCTCAAAGTAACGTTTCTTAATTTTAGGGAGCACTTGGAACTTGTCCCCTTTCCCTAACCCGAAAGATTGAAAGTTTTCATGGGGGGATGAAAACTTTTTCAAAAAGATCTTTAGATTATTCTCATTTTACAAGTTTCCATTTATTTCATTCTTAAAGAAAGGTGTTTGAAAACGAATGATGAAATACTTACAAAATCTCGGTCGCTCGTTAATGTTACCGGTCGCGGTCTTGCCTGCTGCCGCGATTCTCGCCGGTATCGCCCACTGGATTCTCAACTTCGCGGAAGATAGTGTAATCGCTAACTATATGATGGCCGGCAGTGATGCTATTCTTGGCAGCCTCGGTATTTTGTTTGCTGTCGGTGTTGCCATTGGCATGTCGAAAGATCAACATGGAGCCGCTGGATTAAGTGGCCTTGTCGCCTTTTTGGTCACCACACAAGTGCTGGAAACCGAATCTGTTTCAGCTTTACTAAGCATTGATCCGGAAAATGTCAATATGGCTTTTGACGAGGAGATCATTGAGAATGTGTTTATTGGAATTTTGTCGGGGATTATAGCTTCGATCATGTACAATCGTTTCAGCCATGTACGATTGCCGGACGCACTTGCCTTTTTCAGTGGCAAACGTTTGGTTCCGATTATGAGTGCGGGTGCCATGTTAGTCATATCAGCGGTATTATTTTTTGTATGGCCGATCGTTTATGGATGGCTGGTTACCTTCGGTACTTGGATCATGGATATGGGTGCAACCGGCGCAGGTTTATACGGCTTCTTTAATCGATTGCTCATTCCAACCGGACTTCATCATGCGTTGAATAATGTTTTCTGGTTTGATCTCGCGGGGATTGATGATATTGCTAGCTTTTGGAACAGCGAAGGGGAACAAGGCATTACCGGTCGCTACTTGGCAGGATTCTTCCCGATCATGATGTTTGGTCTTCCCGCCGCCGCTTTAGCCATGTATCACACAGCAAAAACGAAGCGGAGAAAACAAGCAGCATCCCTATTGATGGCTGCCGGGTTCGCTTCCTTCTTTACAGGTGTAACGGAGCCGCTTGAATTTTCTTTCATGTTTTTGGCCCCGCTTCTCTATGTCGTGCATGCTGCTTTAACCGGACTGTCCCTCTTCATCGCAGCAACGTTCCAGTGGACCGCCGGCTTCAGTTTCAGTGCCGGCTTCGTGGATTATACCCTTAGTTTGGCGGTACCGATTGCGAATCAACCGTATATGTTACTCGTTCAAGGTTTGTTCTTTGCCTTTCTTTACTACTTCCTGTTCCGTTTCTTAATTCAAAAATTCGACTTAAAAACGCCGGGACGAGAAGACGAGGAAGTGGTCGCCCAAACAGAAGGCAGTGAACCAGCAGCCGGAGACGCCGCTCCTACTTCCCAAAAGGATAAAACCACCGTTATGGCAGAAGAGATTTATGAAGGCCTTGGCGGAGACGAAAACGTTACATCCATTGATAACTGTGTTTCCCGCTTACGGATTGAAGTGGGCGATATGGATAAAGTAGATCAAGAAAAGATTAAAGCAGCCGGTGTTCCGGGCGTCAATGTCGTCGGTCAGCACAATATACAAGTTGTCGTCGGGACACAAGTCCAATTCGTAGCCGATGAAATGATTAAAATTCGAAACCGGGAATAATGCATGAGAAAGCGAACAGCCCCCTCACTGTTCGCTTTCTTTCTCCAAACGTTCAATAAAGCAAAAACGTTCTCCTTCACGCAAAACATTCAATATCGGAAGATCTCCTGCCAACACGTGACCGACAACATTCACCTTCTCACTTGCCGAAAGGTCGGTTTTTGTTATTTGAAGCTCCCCTTGGTAGCGTCCGTATTGTTCGTTGTCTATTGTAATGGTCCCCGTCGGCCTTGCCCCGCCACCATTCGCTGGTATTTTCACGTTTCCGCACCTCGCATAAGGACGAGACGTTTGTGAACGCACCACATAATCGGCCTTATCCATCCGCTGTTGATGCGTTTGCAAAACAAGCGCCTGAACCGATTCATCTTCAAAAGGGCCTATTCGGACCATCATAGACACAACGGCCTTATTTTCGAAGATTTGAAATGCCTGCATACTTTTTTCGGAAATGTCCGTGTCCCCGACCAATACTTTATCAGTATCCGCCATTCGCCAAAGTACAAGCGCCGCGGCAAACGGATGGACATGGCGTTGATCTTCAACGGTAGGCACCCCTGCGTATACGGGTCCTCTTTTCACGCCATCGCCTGCAACGAAAGCCACCGTCCGGATTCCAAAAGAATGAAACAAAGCATTTTTTTGTTGAACGTCTTGCAACGGCAATCCCGTTTCCGGTCGTGGGTAAAAATTATGCCAGGCTTCTGTATTCTCAACATGAAGACCCTTTTCCAAATAATTTTGCAGCGTTTCCCGATCAACGGTACCCGCGTTTAACGCTACTTTCATTTGCTTGGAAAATGAAACAATTTGATCAGGAGAAAAACCAACATCCGCCCTAAGACCGCTCACCCCCCAATGCAAAAGTTCCCCGGCATGTTCCCAACATAACCCCAGATGGGAAAAAGATGCAGGTGAGACATCCGCAAACAATTCCATTTCATGTTCGCGCACTTGCTTCCCTAACACACGCAAAGCAGTTTTATATGTACCGGCATCATCTTCAGGGATATGCAGCGATGTGAAAACGGTCTGAAAACCCGCTCGTTTCATCTTCGAGAGTAACCGTTGCTGCTTTTCTTCCGATTGCTGTCCTAAATAAACGGAAAAACCTTTCATTTTTTTCACCTCTTAGTAAAACTTGGCTTGCGTCTAGTGGTCTGGGTCAGGAATTTTTCCTAAAAACTGTACACAAAAATCGTGAGATGTGGTCAAACGATCTGAATTAGGATGATCGCCGAAAGCAGATCGATGGACGACTGCATACGGTCGATTGGTACGGGGGTTGAACATTTTGCACGATTTGTTCCATAGTATGGAGGTCAAACTGCCGAGCCCGTTCAATTATTTATAGGGGAAAGGACTTTGAACTTTCGGATTATAATGCATAATTGCTGACCATATATTCTTCGGCCAACGCCATTTCTACGTCGCAGGGAGGAGTGACAAACCTGTTCTCGTGTTCAAGCGGAGAGAAATTCAACAAGCCGATTTTGTCCCAATAGAGGAAGACATACGGTTGCCAACGGGACGATAAACCTCTTTTCGTCCCATTTTAGAAAGAAAAGTGACGACCAATGGTACAATAAACTCGATTTTGTTCCATTATAGGAAGGAAAACGACTTTCAATGGTACAATAAACCGTTAAACATTTTTAAAGTGTAAATGAAAAGGTCCCCCCGAAAGGGACCCTTGTTGTTCTACTCCAAGTTTTTGACCATTTCTTCCTTGAAACCAAACCAATACGTGAAGAGGAACCCAAACACATAAGCGATTAACAAACCGATAATATAGGAAATATATTGTCCCTCCGCGATGATCGGGATCATAGATAAACCGGAAATGCCGATCCCTGTAGCACCGGTGCCAGCGACAGCCTGGAAAGCTCCGCCGACGGCCGCCCCTAAACAGGCGGTAACGAATGGGCGCCCCAGAGGCAAGGTTACCCCAAATAATAATGGCTCCCCAACACCGAGAAAACCTGCCGGCACTGTGCCTTTAACCCTATCTTTTAATTTCTGGCTTCTCGTTTTCACATAGACGGCAAGCGCCGCGCCTACTTGGCCGCCTCCGGCCATGCCAAGAATGGTAAGAATCGGTGTGTGGCCGATCGTTTCGATAAAGTCCAGGTGAATCGGTGTCAATCCATGGTGCATGCCGATCATGACGAGTGGAAGGAAGAATCCGGCAAGGACAGCTCCCGCGATCGGGCCTCCGATCTCCAACAAGAAGTTAATGCCTATTTGTACCACATCGGAAAATCCGGCAGCAAGCGGTTGCAGTACGATAAGGGTCGCGAATCCAACGACAAGAACGGTAATGAATGGCGTTAGGAGAATATCCAAGGCGGCGGGCACGAATTTGCGTACAAACCGTTCCACCATCGCCATCACCCAAGCCGCTAACAATGCCGCGAAAACCCCGCCCTGGCCGGCGACAAGTTCATCCCCGAAAAGCGTGATGGCTTCCAGTTCAGGATTGATAATTAAAATACCGGCAACGGCACCGAGCGCCGGTGTTCCCCCAAATTCCCGAGCCGTCGTCCAACCGACGAGAATACTCAGAAAGGCAAAGAGTCCTCCGCCGATAACTTGCGCCATTTGCAACCAGGTCGTCTGTTCATCTACCCCGAGGTTTTCCGCGAGACCGGCACCTCCATTAATAAGCCCGGAAGCGATCAACGCCGGAATAAGAGGAATAAAAATATTTCCGATTCGTTTCAGAAAATTTTTAACCGGTGTTTTATTTTTTTGTTTCATTTGGGTTTTCGTATCCTCGGCCACGTGTTCATCTTCGTCTTCCCCTGCAGTTAAACCCGTCGTTTCCGAAAGGGCAATGGCCACTTTATTGGCGGTACCGGGCCCAAGAACGATTTGCAATGTCTCATCTTCCACAACGCCCAATACGTCGTCCATGTTGCGGATTTCATCAAGTTGAACCTTTTCGTAGTCATGAAAATTCAACCGTAACCGCGTCATACAATTGGATATGGAGGCTATGTTTTCTTTTCCGCCCAAGTGGGATACCAGTTCTTGAACGATGGCTTCCTCTTTTCTCATTTTAAACCCCGCCTCTCACTGCCTTTTTAATAAACCCATCCGCTTGTGCAAGCATCTGCCGGGCATCTTTTTCCTTTACATCAGCAAGAATCATTACGATCGCCGTTTTGACGTGTTGGCCGGCCTCTTCAAATACCGTAATCGCCGTATCCTCGTCTACACCTGTCGCTTCCATAATAATGCGATGAGAACGCTTGTATAATTTTTCATTCGTGGGCTTTACATCTACCATTAAATTTTCATAAACCTTCCCTGCCCCAACCATGGATGCTGTGGAAATCATGTTCAAGATCAATTTTTGGGCGGTGCCGGCTTTCAATCGCGTAGATCCGGTGAGTACTTCCGCTCCCGTATTCACCTCCATCGGATAATCCGCATGTTCACTAATGACGGCTGATAAGTTGCAAGCGACACTTCCGGTCACAGCCCCGCATGAACGGGCATATTGCAAAGCACCCACAACGTAAGGGGTTCGCCCACTGGCGGCAAGACCGATCACGACATCATTTGCCGTTACGGAAAGGGTTTTTAAATCATGTTCCCCTGCTCCCCGTGAATCTTCCGCTCCCTCCTTTGCTTCTGTAAAAGCGGCCTCGCCGCCTGCCATTTGCCCAATGACGGTAGATGATGGCACACCAAACGTCGGGCGGCATTCAACAGCATCGAGCAACCCGAGCCGTCCACTCGTGCCTGCTCCCACATAAATGAGCCGCCCTTTCGTTTGCAAAGACTTAGTAACCGCTTTCACTAATGGCGCAATTGCCGGCAAGACATGCCTTACCGCCTCCGTCGCATATTGATCTTCTTCGTTCATCGTTCGGAGAATCTCATAGACAGTCATTTCATCCAAGTGCTCGCTTTTAGGATTTCTTCGTTCCGTTTCTAAGCGGTTAAACATACATGCTCCTTCCTTTATCAAATGTACAAAGCCCATTAAATATGAATGCAGTTACACAATATCCCAAATCTAGCACAATATCAATCAAAAACAATTAAAAAACTTGACTTATTGCCTAGGATGCCAAAAGTCAAAGTCTTTTTATATGAAAAACCACTTTGGTTCAAAGGCAATGGGAGACTTGGTTTTCTCTGAAGATAACATTTGAGGATCGTTTTGAGATATTCAATGATTTTTCTCGTTTATTCACCATATTGAATAATTTTTGAAGCGAGTTACGCGCCTCAAATAGTATTCCACTTCATTTTTGGGGGCCAGAGGACGAAGATCACCTCCGTTTTGGGCAAACATCCATTTTCATCGTAGATGGTGGCTACGGGCAGCGTAACCACATTGCTTCTTATTACTATCATCTGAACAATTTATAAATTCTGCTAGTGTTAAAAAATTGCACGGCCATAAAGCAAGCGATCCTATTTTCACGATTAAATGATTTTTCCAAAGAACTCGTGATTATGTACATGCCTTATACCCTTGTTTGGTAACGATACAGAGCCTTTCCCAACGAGGAAAGAAACGTGATGATTTTGGAAAACGATGAGGACTGTTATGATTTTCCTTTTTTGTTGTCTCATGCTAAGTCAAAAGACACTAAAATACGCAAGAGAAATAGGCACTCCTGCGCACTTTAGTATTTTTTCTTGGTTCCTATTCTACATATCATGTAACTAGTATACAAGGGCTAACGCTATTATTCACGAATCCGCCAGTGCTTCTTTGAGCTGATCATCCGAATTGTTCCAGTATTCTTCACTAAACCCTTTCAAATATTCCCGCAACATGTACCGGGATTTTTCATCCATAAGATCCACGACGACCCGGCCTTTTAAAGCTTTATCCATGTTGTTCACATGTTCAGGCATGCTTTTGTATCCTCTGCGAAAACGACTGCCTTCCGGAGGCTCAACTTCCCGATAAAAACGACAAGCTCCGACGCCATCATACTTTGGTTCCCCTTTTTCCGTATGGCCGGTCGTCACCCAAACCATCCAATATTCTCTCGGGTCGTTCAGTTCTTCTTTATTTTCGAGCAGCTTGACTTTCTTTTCAATTTCAGAACGGGCATGAATGGCTCCCATATCTATAAACACTCGTTCATCAACAGGGTCAATAATGACTGGCGTTAAATGGTCAAGGCTTAGGGAACCTACCCCGAATCCACCGTGTCCATCTGTCGAATCTCCGCTTAATATATTAAAACCTGAACCTGTACGTTTCTCTTTATTTTTATTAAAAAGTTCCACGAGATCCTCTCCTCACTGAAGACATTCTGCTTTTATCCAGTGTATCACAACATCCCCGTCCGTAAACAAGCAAACGTTTTCGCTATCTGATCGCAGAATATAAAAATTACCCCTTGAAATAACGGTTTTAACGTTATCCCCAAGGGGTAATTGATAACTAACCCATTTAACTGTGAAGCTTAAAGACTTCCGGCTCCGAGGTATTTGTCACCCCAATAGTAAGGGTCATCGATGCTATCGATCGTTACGCCGTTTGATGCACTTGCATGGATGAACTCACCATTTCCGATGTAGATACCCGCGTGGGATACACCGCCGCTAGTGTCAAAGAATACAAGATCGCCTTCGCTCGGATTCGATACGGGCGTGCTCATATTATACAAAGAAGTTGTGTCCGCACGATGATCAGGGCCTTGTCCATTTTGGTCTAACACATAGTTGATGAATCCGCTGCAATCAAATGCGTTCGGACCGTTAGCGCCATAACTATATGGCGTACCCATCTGTGCCATAGCAGTATCGATCACACCGCCAGCGTCACCACTGTTGCCGGAATCTGAGCTTCCAGAGTTATTATCACCGGTTGAAACGCCTTGGACTTCCCCTCCGTCGCTTTCATTTCCAGCGTTGTCGCTACCGGAATTGTCGGATCCGCCGTCACCTTCGTTAGAGCTTTCACTTTCGGAAGTGCTGCCCTCGGAAGAAGTATCTTCTTCGGTGCTGCTCTCTTCAGAGGCATTATTCTCGGAAGTATTGCCTTCGGAACTGCTCTCTTCTTCAGAGGCGTTGCCCTCGGAAGCATTGTCTTCGGAGCTGCTCTCTTCTTCAGAGTTGTCTCCGGAGTTGTCACTGTTGCCGGTATTCTCGCTCGGCTGTCCTTCAAGGGCGCTTAACGTTGCCGATCCTGCTACTCCGAAGAAGTTACCGGCAGGCGAAGAAACACCATGGTCTTGTTGAAAAGCTTTTACGGCACTTTCCGTTTGCGGGCCGAAGATGGAGTCGACACTTCCATCATAGTATCCCAAATCTTGAAGTTGCGCCTGAAGATCACTTACGGCTTCACCGGTGTCTCCATTAGACAAAGAACTTGAATTTTCGTCGGAACTAGTGGTTTCAGCTGAGGAAGAACCTTCAAGCGAACCGATCGTTTGCGGTCCTGCAACCCCAAAGAAGTTCCCCGCTTCCGAAGAAATGCCATGATCTTCTTGATACGCTTTTACAGCGCTTAGCGTTCTCGGACCGAACGTAGATCCTGTGGAACCTTGAAAGTAACCAAGATCTTTTAATTCTGTTTGCAACTCATTTACGGAGTCATTTACGTCTCCTTCGGACATGGAGTCTGCATCTACACTAAATGCGTCTGCAGCGTTTGGTGCGAATAGCAATCCTACTGCCACGACTGTACTTAAAGCATACTTTTTCATAATGATATTCACTCATATATTGTTCGACATTTATTCGTCCGTAACTAGGTTTTTTCCATAGATGATAGATATGTACTAGATGTTTCTGAGACGAACGCACTAACTGAGTGAATCGCCACCTCCCTGAATTGTGTAATTAGTATTGTCTTTCATTCTTCTATGAATGTCATATATCGCATTATAGATTCTAAACTTGGAAGTGGCAATATCTTTTACCGTTTTGTATCTTAAATGTAATGTGGATAGACTATTATGCTATCCTACAGTTTTTTCAAAAATTAATAGGCAGGCGTCATGAAGGGAATGTTTACATAGATGTGGTTGTATGTGGAAACGGCTCGAGTTCTGTCGTAATCTTTTTGTAATCTTTTTGTTAAACCCAAATGATCTTTCCAATTAAAAAACTCAAGGATCATTTTCGATGTCCTTGAGTTATCCTTCAGCGACTTTAATTGAGATGCTGCCTCCAGCGTTCAATATGGGCATATGCCTGTTCAATATCCCCTTCGGAATAGTTTTGCGTCTTCTTTAACATATGTACTTTTTTGATAATGTCTTCTTTATCTGCAGGTTCCAAAAAAAGGATCGTGGCGGTCAATTCAAGAAATTTGGATGAGCAAGCATTCATGTCTTCAATGACATTTTGCTGTTGTTCAAATGTTTCACGATCGTTCCCTTTTGTTTTCAGAAAATGTTCGCCATTTGTAGCCACCTGATAGCGATATTGATAATACCCTGCCTTTTCTTCTTTGATTTCCGATATAAATCCAAATTGTTGCAGTTCTTCAAGGCGAAGGCTCAGCTCTTCGGAATACGGGCCATAGCGATGAAAATCGTACTTCTCATGAAACGGCATTCCTAATTTTTTACTGATAAAGACGATTTTTTGAAACTTCTTCCGTCCGGTTATTTCTCCAACCCTCTGTAATAATGACAAGACATTGACATGTTGGTTCAACACACAGCCTTCCTCCTCAACCTGACAAAATCTCCAGTATTTCACGCTTCTCGTTTTCTTGGCCGGGCATGTACAATATATCACTCGGATAATACAGCTTATGATCCGTTCGTTTTTTGCCGGAAATCGCCTCGACAACATCCGATTGCCGTGATAACTCACGGAGTTTCCGATCATTCATAAGCAAATGGATCGGCATCCGTTCTTCCTCTTCCCCGGGCCGGTAAAAATCATAGGGGAGGTCGGATGAAAAATCAATGACCAAATAATAATCCGGATCTACCCCAATTGCTTTAAATCGTTCTTGCAATCCTGCCCATTCATTCATAATAAAATGTTGGTTGAATTCAACGTATTGAAACAACCGTCGATGCAGAAAACGTCCGCATAAATCGGCAAGAATGTCATCTTGTTCTTCTTCCCACACTTGAAAATAATAAAAGATAATCATTTCATCAAGCTTCAAATAGTCCGCAATCGAAATATCCCCGTCAAAAAAAGGCTTAAGGTGCGTCGGAAATTGTTTGAAGACAAATCCATTCAAGTAAAGGTATTTTGCCCTTCGTAATATTTTATTTAAAATCACTTCCGCGCTTCGTGTAACCGGGTGAAAATAGACTTGCCAATACATCTGATAGCGGCTCATGATGTAGTCTTCCACCGCGTGCATCCCGGTACTCTTGATAACGACCTGATCATCCAATGGCCGCATCACTCGCAAAATCCGCTCCATATCGAAATGCCCATAACTGACGCCTGTGTAAAAGGCATCGCGTTGCAAATAGTCCATTCGATCCGCATCAATTTGGCTAGAGATCATGCTGACGACAAGTTTGTTCGGGTGTGTTTTTTCGATCACTTCCGAGACCTCGCGCGGAAATTCATCCCCCATTCGCCGAAGAACCGCATTGACTTCGGTTTGCCCCATAATAATCGCACGTGTCCAACTTTCATGGTCCGTATCAAATACTTTTTCAAATGAATGGGAAAAAGGACCATGCCCTATATCATGAAGAAGCGCCGTCGCCAGGCAGAGCAAACGATCGTCCTCATTCCAGTGCGGTCGGCCTTTAAAAATTTCAATCATTCGCCGCATGATTTCATACACCCCGAGCGAGTGGTTAAAACGTGTATGTTCAGCTCCGTGAAAAGTGAGAAACGTCGTTCCGAGCTGACGTACCCGCCGCAACCGTTGAAACTCTTTCGTTCCGATCAAATCCCATATCAACTGATCACGGACATGAATATACCGATGAACCGGATCCTTAAACACTTTTTCTTCTTTTAACATTGTATTGCCTCTGCTCATATGGCAAAGCCAACCTTTCCGTCTCTTTTTCTTTCATTATAACGAAAGAAAGGGGGCAAGCAAACGAAAAGCCGTGTAAACAAAGTATATCAAACAAGTGTTCTGATTTCAAGGGGTGCGGCAAATGTCCCCTAGAAGCATCTGCATGTTATACTGAGAAGGTCTGAAATTTTTTTGAACGGAGCTTAG
Source organism: Salicibibacter cibarius (assembly GCF_016495725.1). Lineage (NCBI taxonomy): Bacteria > Bacillati > Bacillota > Bacilli > Caryophanales > Bacillaceae > Salicibibacter > Salicibibacter cibarius. The sequence continues at coordinate 4,447,757 of NZ_CP054705.1, forward strand.
GTGGCATGACAAGTTTACAAACATTGCCGGCAAAGCAATGGCGTTGGCTGGACCATTCGGAGCAGGGCTTGGATTACAGCCCGCTTCATTCCTTCGCTTACGATGACACCCTTTGCGAAAGTGTCGGCAAAGAAGACTCCTTTCCGATCGTGCATACATGGATTCACAAGCCGACAATTGTGCTCGGAACACTGGATAGCCGTTTGCCTTCCATCCATCGCGCAATCGAGCAACAAAACGAAAACGGTTTCGAAACAATCGTACGTAATTCCGGGGGGCTCGCTGTTTTTCTTGATCCGGGAATTTTAAACATTTCTCTTATCGTAAAAGATACGAAAACTTTCGCGATCAATGCTGCTTACACGTTCATGTGGAACGTTGTCCGGGAAATGTACCATGATGCGGCAAAAGAAATATTGGCAGGGGAAATTGCCGGGTCTTACTGTCCGGGCAATTATGATCTCAGTATCGGAGGAAAAAAATTCGCGGGCATTTCCCAACGTCGGCTTCGGGGCGGAATCTCCATTCAAGTCTATCTCGCCGTTACAGGTAACGGCTCCGAGCGGGCAGAAATCATCCGTCATTTTTATCAAATAGCAGGCGGAGAAGACAGCCCCGCAACGCCAAAAGTCAAGCCTGAAACGATGGCTTCCTTAACAGAGTTGTATAATCGGAAAATGACAATCGCCGACAGTGAAGCGCGCATGCAACGGGTGTTCAATAACCACGGGATCACGATTACGCCAACCCGTTTGTCCTCCAACGAAGAGAGTCGTTTCCAAAAAAGATTGAGCCTCATTGATGCGCGTAACAAAAAAATATTGGGATACGAACAGAAAGCCCGTTGACCTGCGCGCAACGGGTTTTTTTAGCATTCAATATTACATTTCCTGATGCACAATGAATTTCGAGAGATTGACAAATGTGTCACGTTTATTGAATCCCGGTGTGCCCCGTTTTCTTTCCCCCATTCCCATGTGTTAAAATAGGACTTGCATCACAGGAAAGAGAGAAAGGAGCATACCGATGCCTGAACCTGCAGAGACCATTGATGGCTGGTATTGCCTGCATGATCTCCGTTCGATTGATTGGACATCATGGAAACGCGTACCGGTAGATGAACGGCAAGAAATACTGGCTGAATTCACGGCCATGGTCGACGAGTGGATCGACAATGAAAAGAATGAAGAAGGAAGCTACGCGCTATACTCGATCGTAGGGCAAAAAGCGGACCTCATGTTTATGTTGCTCCGCCCGACAATGGAAGAATTGGAGCAAATTGAAAAAGCCTTTAACCAATCGCGCTTAGCTGAATATACGATTCCGGCTTATTCTTATGTCTCCGTCGTGGAATTGGGCAAATACATGTTCAAAGGCGAAGGAGACCCCCTCGAGGATCCGAGCATCCGCGAGCGTATCTTCCCGATTTTACCGAAATGGGAACATATATGTTTTTACCCAATGGACAAAAAACGTGAAGGAGACGACAATTGGTACATGATGCCCGCAAAAGACCGAGGGCAATTGATGTATGGCCATGGGATGGTCGGCCGCAAGTACGCGGGATATGTCAAGCAAGTCATCACCGGCTCCGTCGGTTTTGACGATTGGGAATGGGGCGTGACCTTATTCGCCCACGACGTCCTTCAATTTAAAAAGCTTGTCTATGAAATGCGTTTTGACGAAGCATCCGCGCGCTTTGCCGAGTTCGGCCCTTTCTATGTAGGAAATGTATTGAAAAAAGATAAAATTACAGGTTATTTCCAAGTATAATTATCGGAATACACCTTGACAAATGCTGTCGCTTCTTTTATCTTTTAATGTATTCCAGTAAGTAAGATAAGGTTGAGCAATGGATATTTTCCCCTTCCATTGAAGGTGAAAATATCCTTTTTTAGCAGGTAAGAAAGTGAAAATCAGCTTTCTTACCTGCATAAGTGAAACTAAGGCTTTCGCCATAAAAACTTGGCGAAAAGCCAAGTTTGCTAACTACATGTACAGGAGGAGATACGATTGAAAACGAGTTTGTTGGGATACCCCCGTATTGGAGAGAAACGGGAATGGAAAAAAGCGCTGGAGGCACATTGGGCCGGAAATTTAAGTAGCGAAGACCTTCATGCCGAAATGAAACATATTCGCTTAAACCACTTGAAAAAACAACAGGACGCCGGCATCGAAACGATCCCGGTCGGCGACTTTACGTATTATGATCATATTCTCGATGCCACCGCCATGTTCGGATTGGTCCCGGATCGCTTTGAATACGACGGCGGAAACGTTTCTTTAGAGACGTACTTCGCAATGGCCAGAGGAAATGAAGACGTACCTGCCTCCGAAATGACGAAATGGTACAACACGAATTACCATTACATCGTGCCCGAAATCGGAAACAAAACACCGACATTAACCGAAAACTACTTGCTCGATGCTTACAAGGAAGCAAAAGAAGAACTAGGGATAGAAGGAAAACCGGTCATCATCGGCCCTTATTCATTTCTGAAATTGGCAAAACATTATAAGAACGACGCGTTTCCCGAATTGCTCAGCCAATTAACCGACGTTTATGTTCAACTTTTTCAAGCGCTGAACGATGAAGGCGTTCAATGGGTACAAGTGGACGAGCCTTCCCTTGTCACGACGATTCCGGAAGAAGACCTTCCACTGATTCTCAAAACCTATGAAACGTTGCAAAAAGAAGTGCCGCAACTTAACGTTTTATTACAAACGTATTTTGAAGCTGTCGGCCATTATGAAAAAGTCATCGAACTCCCGGTTGCCGGCATCGGATTAGACTTTGTCCACGATCAAGGCAAGAACTTGCATGCCTTGCAAACGCACGGCTTTCCGGAAGATAAAGTGCTCGGAGCAGGGGTCATCGACGGCCGCAACATTTGGAAGGCAAAACTTAAAGATAAGCTTGTGCTCGTAAAGGAAATTCAAAAATATGTGGGCGACGATAAGGTTTGGCTTCAAACATCCGCGAGCTTGCTACATACCCCGGTGACCGTGGAAAATGAGCCGACGCTTGATGAAACCTTGAAACAGGCCCTTTCATTTGCCGACGAGAAAATGGAAGAGCTTCGTACGTTGCAACAATTGGGTCTCGGGGAATCTGAAACCAATGAGAAACGATTATTGGAAGACAACGAAGAAATTTTTGCCGCGCTTAAAACAAAGGGTTGGCGCAAGGAAGAACCGGATACCGCGACCTCAAAAGGCGTTGGACGCCCGCTAAGCTATGAAGAGCGCCGCAAAAAACAATTGGAAAAATGGCCATTGCCGAAGCTTCCCACGACGACGATCGGAAGCTTTCCGCAAACTCGGGACGTTCGCCGCTTACGCGCCCGTTTAAAAAAAGGAGAGCTTACACGCTCGGAATACCAATCCGCCATCCAATCCCACATCAAGACGTGGATTGATCACCAGGAAGAGATCGGTTTAGACGTACTCGTCCACGGTGAATTTGAGCGAAACGATATGGTCGAATACTTTGGCGAGCGTCTGGAAGGCTTTGCTTTTACAAAAAACGCCTGGGTACAATCCTACGGCTCTCGCGGGGTGAAACCTCCGATCATCTACGGGGATGTACGTTTCACAGAACCGATGACCGTGGAAGAAACCGTCTATGCCCAGTCATTGACGGACAAACCTGTCAAAGGCATGCTTACCGGACCTGTCACGATTCTCAATTGGTCCTTTGAACGAGACGATCTGCCGAAGCAACAAGTTGCTTTTCAAATTGCAGAGGCGATTAAAGAAGAAGTTAGCGCCCTGGAGGACGCCGGCATTGAAATGATTCAAATCGATGAACCTGCCTTGCGTGAGGGGCTGCCACTTAAACGTGAAAATTGGTCTACCTATTTGGAATGGGCCGTGCAAGCATTCAGACTCAGCTCTTCCCATGTGGAAAATACAACCCAAATTCACACCCATATGTGCTACAGTGAATTTCAGGATATTATCGATGCGATCAGCGCCCTTGATGCCGATGTCATCTCTATTGAAACATCGAGAAGCCAAGGCGATATTCTGGAAACATTCGAAGACAATGTTTATGACAAAGGGATCGGCCTTGGGGTTTACGACATTCACAGCCCGCGAGTCCCATCGGAAGAGGAAATGCTTCACATCATACGTCGCGCGCTCAGCGTCCTGCCTGCCGACCTTTTCTGGGTCAATCCGGATTGCGGCTTAAAAACCCGCAATGAAGAAGAAACTGTTGCCGCGCTGAAAAAAATGGTGAATGCCGCCGAAAAAGCACGCGCGGAAGTAACAACCTAATATTGGGCAGCAGAAAATCACGAGCCTCCCGCGTACAGCGCGGAGGCTCGTTTTGGTTTGTCGAGAGGAGTAGACGTCGCAGTTGATCAGAATGGGTGGAGGTTGCCTAACATTCGAAGAATTGTGGGATGAAGGGTGAAAAACGGTTGCAAGGAGCCATGTCGCGATCGTATTTGGAAGCAACGAGTGAAATACAATCGCAAAACGCCATGTCGCGATCATATTTGGAAGCGGCGTGCGAAATACAATCGCAAAACGCCATGTCGCGATCATATTTGGAAACGGCGTGCGAAATACAATCGCAATGCGCCACGTCACGATCATATTTGGAAACGGCATGCGAAATACAATCGCAAAACGCCACGTTGCGATCGTATTTGGAAGCGGCGTGCGAAATACAATCGCAATGCGCCACGTCGCGATCATATTTGGAAGCGGCGAGTGAAATACAATCACAAAACGCCACGTCGCGATTAAATCTTTAGAATGCCTTCAAAATATGACCACAAAAGCCCATACCGCGATCAGGTTTTAGGGCGGGGCAATCGGCTGCCTATTTGAAATACCCAAGTGCAACACCCTATCCATGTATCTAAGAACTCACCGTTCATAGTTGTATTTTTCTTCTACGCTCTGATCTTCCCGGTGGATAATTAACTGAGTGCCTTTGTTTCGGGCAATTTCACGGCCGCGTGTGATGGCTTCCTTTTTATTTTCATACACTTCCGATGGTTGGTGAGCACCTTCCGCTTGTACGGCCCATCCCCCATTCACATGCGGGGTCACAAATTGCGGGCGTTCAAGCAATTCCGGACGACTGCTATACCGATCATTTTCCGGTGCCGTATCGTCTTTTTTCAAAAACTGCTGAATTTCCGACTCACTGGCATTTTGATGCCACTCCTTCGCTTGTTCGGTGGCAATCGGAATCGCCCTCCCTTCGTCATGGCCATCCTCAAGCATGGCATTGCCGATTTCTATGGCCTTTTTTCGAACGGCTTGATTCATGTTTTTCCAGGAACTTGGATAGTCGTTCATATTCCATGGCATACCTATCACCTCTGTTTTGGGTTTAGCCTTTTAAACGAAAAATAAAACATATATGCTTTCTTGAATCATATAGTGTAATAGTGCGCAGTGGAAACACGACACCACTTGGGGGTGGCCATGTATGGCAGTCATAAAGGCTACTGAACAGGATGTGCAAGTACTCGCCCGCTTAATGCGAGCGGAAGCGGAAGGCGAGGGTAATTTGGGAATGCTCAATGCAGGCACTACGATGGTTAACCGCGTACGTTTTCACTGTTCGGATTTTGAAGATATCCGTACGATCGATCAGATGGCCTTTCAATCTCCGGGAGGGTTTGAAGCCGTTCAAAAAGGTCCCTTCTATCAACGTGCACGGGATCATGAAATCCAACTTGCTCGTCGTCTTATTCAAGGCGAACGTTTCCATCCCGCTCAACGGTCTCTTTGGTTTTTTCGACCACCCGGCGATTGTGACCCTGATTGGTTTGGCCAACCACTCATCGGCCGTTATAAACTGCATTGTTTTTATGAGCCTTTACCCGAGGAATGTCCGGAAATGGTATAAAAGAAACTTAAAAAGGAGGCAAGTTCTATGTACGTAAACCCTTGGTATGGGTACTATCCGTATTATCCGCAACAGTATGGCATGCCTGTTTTCGACCAAGACGGATTTCGACAAGAGCAGATGAACCAACAGCAACAACAGCAAATGAATCAACAAATGCAACAGCAGCAAGTGGGAGAGCTTCCGGTTGAACAATCGTACATCGAGAATATTTTACGCTTAAACTTGGGCAAGGATGCAAGAGTGTATATGACGTTTGGAAATGGCGGCAATCAACAGTCCCAAGTGTTTGAGGGCAGGTTGGAGGCAGCCGGGCGTGACCATATCATTATCGTCGATGATGACACCGGCAGACGTTATCTCCTGCTTATGGTGTACCTCGATTACGTGACGTTCGATGAACCTCTGGATTACGAGTATCCGTTTGCCAATGAAGGAGAAGCTGGGCAGCAGCTAGCTCAATACCCTCCCCGTTAAGATTAAGGCGGCCAAAACGGCCGCTTTTTACATACTAGGAGCATTTTTCTCCGATTGGAGGCAAAGGCTAATTAGAAAAGTTGTGTGAAGTTTTGGGTATGGTCACATTCCGCTTCCGCTTTCTTTCTTTTGACAGTTAAACTTCTTTTCAGCTAATGTGTAATAAGGAAAAACGGCTAAATCGCCGCTTCCTGTGCCTATTTTTATCGAAGGAGAAGGGCAATGCGCGAAAGCACTTTGGATGCAAAACCACGGAAACAAAGCGTGCGCCAAATGTTTAAGGACTTGTTTTCCCGAGTCCGGCCGCATTGGCGTCTGATTTTGATTGCTGTCATTGCTGTACTGTTCGTCGCCTTAATTGAGTTTGCAATCCCCCAGTTTATCCAATATACGATTGATGTTGTCATTCCCGGAGCACAATTGGACATGCTCGTCTGGATCATTGCCGGCATTATTGGCGGGGCCGCCCTTCTTATTGGTTTTCAATTCGCGGGAAGTTATATCATGGCCATCGTCGGCCAACGGGCTCTTTTTGATCTCCGAAATGAACTATACAGCCATATGCAACATGCCGATGTTTCCTTTTTTGACAATAACCGCACCGGAGATTTAATGTCGCGGATGACCAATGACGTGAATATGTTGCAGCAATTGCTTGCTTCCGGTCTCTTGAATTTACTGACCGATATCTTCATTTTCATCGCGATCTCTACTTATATGTTTTATGTGAACTGGCAGCTTGCCGTTCTGATCTTGTTAACGTTTCCCCTTCTTTTTTATTTGACACGTTATTTTGCCAAACGTATTCGTACCGCTTACTGGTGGGTCCAGGGGAGCCTTGCCGAAATGAATAATCATTTGCAAGACACATTCTCGGGTATTCGTCTCGTCAAATCGTTTGCCATGGAGCACTATGAAGAAGAACGATTTTCAAACCGGAATGAAGCAAACCGAAAAGCAAACATCAACGCAGCGAAAAACTTTTCTTTATTCGGTCCGCTCGTCAATTTCACCAATTATCTTGGGATGGCCATCGTTGTTGTGTTTGGTGCTTGGCAAACGATCGGCGGGGAAATGACGGTCGGAATGATCGCCACCTTTATCGTGTATGTGCGTCTTTTGCAAAATCCAATCCGCCGGGTCAGCCGATTAATGAACACCATTCAACAGGCAGCCGCTGCCTATGACCGCATTATGGCTATCTTGGAGACACAACCGTCCATTCAAAATCCGGAAAATGCGGGCACTCTTTCCATTCGTGATGGAGATGTCAAGTTCCACCACGTTTCTTTTGCCTACGAAGATGAAGCCGTCATCAAAAATATCGATGTCCATTTTCAAGCCGGTAAAACGACCGCGATTGTGGGACCTTCGGGTTCCGGAAAAACGACCTTAACGCAATTGATCAGTCGTTTTTACGATCCAACTGCAGGCACGATCACCATCGATGGCACGCGTATCGATGCCGTTACGCTTTCATCCCTTCGTTCTCAAATCGGCGTTGTCAGCCAAGACGTTGTGTTATTTAACGGCTCCATTCGTGATAATATTGCGTACGGTTTGCCGGATGCAACGCTAGCCGATGTTCAACAAGTAGCACGTATCGCTGATGCGGAAACATTTATTAATAAGCTTTCGGACGGGTATGACACCACAGTCGGCGAAAGAGGTGTCAAGCTTTCCGGCGGGCAAAAACAACGAATTTCCATCGCCCGTGCCCTTTTAAAAGACCCGGCAATTATTTTGCTTGATGAAGCCACCTCTTCTCTGGATACGGAAGCGGAAAAAACGATTCAAGCAGGCTTGGACCAATTGTTGGAAAATCGCACGGCTCTCGTGATTGCCCACCGGCTTTCTACGATTCAAAATGCCCACCATATTATCGTCCTTGATGACGGACAAGTGGCGGAACAAGGAACGCATCAGGACTTACTGGCAAAAAACGGACGCTACCAACGGTTGTACTATTCGCAATTTCATCAGCAGGTTTTCAGCTAATTTTTGACATTTCTTTCCCCTTTTAGATAAACAGATATGTTACAATACGGAGCAACGTCTTATTGATGGTTATCAATATAGGCATTTTTGCTATAAAGTGTTTTATTCCACTTCATTTATCCGTTATAATCACAATAGGGAGGTGAGATACAGATGCCATTCGTCATTACTTCACCCTGTGTTGAAGAAAAAAACGGGTCTTGTGTAGAAGTTTGTCCGGTTGATTGCATCGAAGAAGGAAAGGACATGTTCTACATTGATCCGGATATCTGTATAGATTGCGGGGCATGCGAACCCGTATGTCCGGTGGAAGCCATTTATCCGGACGACGAGGTACCAGAAGAAGAAGCCCAATATATCGAATTAAACCGCGCATTTTTTGAAGAATAGGGCCGGTTTCAAGGGCAGGTGTTGACCCCCGAGGGTTAGTCAGCACCTGCTTTTTTTCTAAAGTGTCGCCATTTTTCTATGGAATTTTTAAAACTCCCATGATATAACGATAAGAGTTAGGGGGAGCTATACATATGGGAAAGATTGATGTCCACAATCTTTGGCGCGGGTTGATTATGGGAACCGTTGAAACGATTCCCGGCGTAAGCAGCGGAACGATTGCCGTGGTAATCGGTATCTATGAGCGCTTAATTGCCGCTATTAATGGCTTATCCACAAGGGAATGGAAACAAAGTTTGGCTTTTCTTATCCCGCTCGTTACCGGTATTTTTATAGCCGTATTTTCAAGTGCCAAGGTTCTCAGCTGGTTACTTGATTATTATCCGAATCAACTTTCATTTTTTTTTCTCGGATTAATCATCGGCATTGTCCCTTTTCTGCTGAAAAAAGTTGATTATAAACGAACGTTTTCCGGCATTCATTATTTCGTTTTACTCCTATCCCTTCTACTGATTGCACTATTTGGAATTATGCAGGACCCTGTTCAATCAAGTATACTTGGTTCGATGAGCGCGAGTGACTATCTAGCCATCTTTTTTCTCGGCTGGGTCGCGAGTTCCGCAATGATCTTGCCCGGATTAAGTGGATCTTTTATCCTGTTGGTGTTTGGTTACTATGAGACAATTATCGATGCGCTCGATCATTTTCATTTTCCGGTATTGCTCACACTCATTGCCGGCATAGGGATTGGTGTGCTCATTACGAGTAAAATCGTCCATTTCTTTTTAAACCGATTTCCGGTCGGAACGTATGCAGTCGTCACGGGGATGGTCTTAGGATCCGTGTTTGTGATCTATCGGGGAATGCCTGCAGACATTGGCGGACTCATCGCTTCGCTCGTCGTGCTTGTCATCGGCTTTTGCGTCGCCTTTTTACTTGGAAAAGTAGAGCACAAACAATAAGGGGGCCATAATGGATTATTTGACTTATTTCATTCTCGTATTTTTGGGGGCGGCTGTTCCCTTTATTGAATATATGACCGTTATTCCATTAGGGATAATTATAGGGCTCCCCCTCGTGCCTACTGTCTTTTTAGGCTTTTTAGGCAATCTTGTGACCGTGCTCCTGGTCATCATACTTGTAGATAAAATACGGGAAGTCTTAAGAAAAAGAAAAAAACAACATACGCGCCTTCCGGATACAGATGGAGAAAGCACTTCTAACCCCGAGGAAGCAAACACAACCGAGATGAATTGGGATGAATCATTTACAAGCAAACGGAGGCGACGCGCGCAAAAGCTTTGGGATAAATACGGCTTGCCCGGCCTTACGGTAATCGGCACCGGCCTGCTCAGCAGCCATTTAACGGCACTAATGGCTTGCACCTTTGGGGGAAATCGCACGTACGTCTTTATCTGGATGACGATCAGTCTCGCGTTATGGTCGATCATTCTCGGGATCGCTTTTCAATTGGGGATGGATGCGATTTTTAGCTAATAACTCCGAATCATAGCTTAAATGCAGTGATCATCAGTAATATCCAGCCCGCGATAAACGCAACCCCTCCGATGGGTGTAATGGCGCCAAGCCAAGTCATACCGGTAAGCGCCATTGTATATAGACTGCCGGAAAAAACGATAATTCCAAAAAGCATCAAGCTACCGGCCCATCCGAGAAGTGCACTGCCCCCGATGACTGCCGCTGTCAAACCGACAACGATGATTCCCAGCGCGTGAAACATATGGTATTGCACACCGGTTTGATAATTTTCCAACATGCGCTCACTTACTCTTCCTTCCAAGCCATGGGCACCAAAGGCGCCGATAGCGACTGCAAGCGCGCCCATAACCGCTCCAATAGCCAATAACGTTTTCGCCATTTCTATTCACCTCACTTTCAAACGGTCGTTCGAATTAAAATTCCAGTAAATTTCCTCGCCCGGAAACCTCGTGCCCCTCTCGAGGCCGATGAATGGTTACCGGAGATTTCTCTTGGATTTCTTCTCCTTTTGTGGCAGCAACCGACCATTCCGCTTTGCCGGAAGCGACACCGCCTCCTTCTTCCAAGAGTTCACTAAATGCACGAATCAGACGAGCATGTTCGCGGATTTCCCTTTCCGCCTCCCCTTTCTCCAGTGCACGCTCAAGGTTTGCCGTTTCCTGCTTTATTTTCGCTACAATCGACTCTGCAGATACGTGCATCGAATTCCTCCTATCCGCTTTACCATAACAAAAGGCCTTATAAAGGCCTTGAGTTACCAATCTATGATTCACTCGTTTGATGGGCTTGGATCAACGCGGTCATATCCAAAACCCTCGATTTTAGGATAATTTTCATTATCCACAATCCATAAGATTCCTTCATTGTCTTTTACGATGACCTCATCTTTTTGTAAAGCTTCACGGGCTTCTTCAATATCATTATAACGTTCAGCCGGTATTTGCATATCATCGATTTTGATCATCGTCTCACCTCCAGTATTGATGTATATAGCTTTTCCCGGAAAATAGCCATCGTAAACAAGCGATTTAATTAATCAGTACCGGTTTCACACCAATTGATCGTCTCTCTGTCCATTTGCTGCAAAAACGCATTCGTTTTAGAAAACGGACGGCTGCCAAAAAAGCCTTTATGTGCAGAAAAGGGACTGGGATGAGGCGATCGTATGACCGCATGTTGGCTTTCGATGAAAGAGACTTTCGCTTGAGCGTGACGGCCCCATAAAATAAAAACGACCGGATCTTGTTTTGCGCTCACACTTCTGATCACTTCATCTGTAAACATTTCCCATCCCTTGCCTTGATGGGAAGCCGCTTCCCCGGCACGAACGGTTAACACTGTGTTGAGAAGCAACACTCCTTGCTTGGCCCATCCGCGCAAATCCCCGTTTTCCGGCATTTCACAACCGACATCGTTCACAAGTTCCTGAAAAATATTACGAAGCGAAGGAGGCAGTTTAACACCCGGTTGAACGGAAAAGCTTAATCCATGTGCTTGCATCGGGCCATGGTAAGGATCTTGCCCGAGGATGACCACTTTCGCATTTTCATAGGACGTATAATGAAGCGCGTTAAAAATGTCGTGCATATCCGGATAAATGGCGCGATTGTTATATTCTTGCTTTAAAAACGATCGCAGTTGTTGATAATAATCTTTTTGGAATTCCTCTTCGAGATGGTGTCTCCAGTCATTGTGCAAAGGGATCTTCATCGTATTGGCCCTCCTATTGTTCCACGTGAAACATTTGCTTTCCAATGATCCATTTAACGTGTATTCATTTCGGAGAAAGCACTTCTGGAACACACTACCAGTGATCTGTCTCAGAAATTCTTTCTCCCTTTGTTCGGCCATACCCATAATGAGAGGGACAGGGTTCACATTGTCGTCCCTCTAAGGGTGTGCTTCCCACCCCGAGAGGGACGGGATCACTTTCCTTCTCTCTTGTTCCTCTCGGAGCAGCCCGTTCCCCCTCCAACTGTTTCTGGGATAAAGCACCAGTTCCGGCATTGGCACACGAGTTTGATGGAAGTTCACTTATGATAAGGGGTGCCTTTTTGAATTTGTGTAAAGCGATAAATTTGTTCCATAAGCATTAAGCGTATCAATTGATGAGGAAACGTCAGTGACGAAAATGACCAGCGTAGATCGGCTCTCTGCAAAACATTATCGCCGAGGCCGAGAGAGCCCCCGATTATGAACGTGAAGCTGCTATGTCCGTGTATAGCAAGCTGATCAATCTTCGTGGCCATTTCTTCAGAACGAAACATTTTGCCTTTCCGATCCAATGCGATGATGTATGTTTTCGGCTTCACGTGTTGCAACAAGCGCTCCCCTTCTCTATTCATCACTTGAATGGCTTGTTTTTCGCTGAGACGTTCAGGTGCACGTTCATCCGCCACTTCCGTCATTGAAAATTTTATGTCCTTTTTTAATCGTTTTTTGTATTCTTCCATGCCTGCCAACAAATATTTTTCCTTTATTTTTCCAACCGCAAGCAACTGAATGTTCATGCAAGCCCCCTTATCCACAAAAGTTGTCCACATGTTCACAATAATTTGTTGGTTTCTTTCAAAAACCTCTCCACGACTGGGTAGTCGTTCGTTTCCCAATGTGAATAAAAGAATCCCCGCCTATAACGAGGATTCCCACGTTTACTTTTGATCACAAGCTATCTTGTTGTTCTTCCAGTTCGATCGTCGTCTCTTGCAATTCACCATCACGATAGAAAGATACGGTTACTTCATCGCCGACATCAAGTTCCGTATAGAGATACATACGGAGATCATGGGCAAAATCAATCTCTTGGTCATCCATAGCAACGATTACATCATATTCCTGCAAGCCACCTTCTGCTGATGAACCCGGGAGTACGTTCGTGACAAAAACACCGGAGGTTACATCTTCCGGCAAGTTAAGTGTTTCTTGCCAATGGTAACTTGGAATATCACTAACGGAGCCCATTTCAACCCCCAGTTCAGGTCGCTCAACTTCACCAAAATTCTCGATGTCTTCAATGACAGGCAAAACAATAGACGTTGGAATCGCAAAGCCCATGCCTTCGCCTTGGGCAATTTCCATGGAATTAATGCCGATTACTTGACCTTGGGCATTTAACAACGGACCGCCGCTATTGCCTTGATTAATGGCGGCATCTGTCTGAATCACTTCTGCATTCCAATCGATTTGGCCATCGCCGGTCAAATCAACCGGTATGGAGCGGTCCGTTGCACTGATAATCCCTTGGGTAACGGTACGGGCAAACGCCGGTCCCAAAGGGTTTCCGATCGCAATCGCCGGTTCTCCGGGACTTAGATTATCAGAATCGCCAAAATCAGCCACCGTTTCAATCTCGTCCTCAATGTCTTCGGTAGATACACTTAATATGGCAAGGTCTGTCCACACATCTTCTCCGACTACTTCGGCCCCGACTCGTTGCCCTTCGCTCAAGCTTATTTCTACTTGGTCAGAGCCCCGAATGACGTGTTCATTCGTTACGATAAACGTCTGATTATTTTCCTCTTTATAAATGACCCCGGAACCGGTGCCGGCTTCGATGCCTTCGCCTTCCCCTCCGGGTTCTCCTTGCGGTCCACCGCCACCGCTCCAAAAGCTTTCCTCTTGCATATTAAAGACCCCGACAACGGCATTCGAGACTCCCTCAACCGCTTCGGTCACATCGGTATTGATGTCAAAACTCACTTGTTCTGAATCTCCGGCAAAGAAGTCGTTATCATCTGTTGCCCCTTGCTCCTCCGGGGCTGTTAAATCATTCGTTTGAAAAAGAACAAGAGCGGCAACCACCGCGAGCGCACCGATGATTGCACCTACAAAACCTGATAATCCCATGCCGCGCCGTCGTTTATTCTTTTCGCTGTTTTCATTCCTGTAATGCTCATCGTAATAGCCCATCTGCTCCGTCCACCTTTCCGTTCCGTTATTGCTCGCGAGAGCATTGTTCTCCATAAGTATACGGCCATTGAATCAAATGTCGAGCTTGTGGTCCATCATCCTCAAGCATCAATTTTAATCTACCCGAACTTTATGATTTTCATTAGCAGGAGCAGCAATTTACACCAATTTTTGGACTGCTGTCGGCATAAAAGGATCCGTATCAAGGATTTGAATGCCGCCTGGCGTACAATCGATTCCCTTCTCCTCCATCGTTTGCTCCGTCGTCATCCTAGCAAGTTCCTTTAAATTATTATCTTGGCTCAAATGTGCCAAATATACATAGCGCGTTTTCTCGCCGACGATTGCCGTTAGCGCTTTTGCCGCGTCGTCATTGGAAATATGGCCGGTATCTCCAAGTATTCTACGTTTAATGTTCCACGGATATCGCCCCATTCTGAGCATATTCATATCATGGTTTGATTCAAAGATCAGCGCATCCGCATCGGCGAGTGTTCCTTTAATATGGTCACTGACGTACCCCATATCTGTCGCCAATGCCAATTTTTTCCTTTCATGATGAAAAACAAAAAACATCGGATCGGCAGCGTCATGGGAGACACCGAATGATTGCACATCCATATCGGAAAACGTTCGTACATCCCCCGTTTCCAAATGAAAGCATTGCTCTTTATCAATCGGTCCGATCGCATCACGCATCTGCTTCCACGTACGCTCATTTGCATAGACAGGCAATTGATACTTACGGGCCAACACGCCGACCCCTTTCACATGATCGCTATGTTCATGAGTGACGAGCAATGCGTCAACATCCGATAAGGAACGGCCAATTTGTCGGAACATCTTCTCGATTTTTTTTCCGCTAAGCCCCGCATCGATTAAAAGTTTGGTTTGGTCTGTCTCCACATACAGAGCATTTCCCGTACTCCCACTCGCTAAAACGCTAAAAGCTATCCCCATACAATAAAGTCCTCCTAAGGCTCCCGGATGGTCTCCTCTCCTTCTACTGCAGACACCAGATAAACATCCGGTCGTTGGTCTTCATTTTCAAATTCTTCCTGAACCACAATTCGGTAATAAGGGGCGTACATCACTTCGTTGCTCACGTATTCTTCGGAGAGCGCGCTATAATACACATAGTCAACATTCGTAACGGTGGAGTTGGTCGTTAGTGCATTCTCCTGAATGAGTGTATCAATGGCATCCAATGCAGGACTGATCGATTGCTCCGCCATGTTCTCCGTATGAACAAACTGTTGGATAAACGAATCAATCGCCCCTTCTTCATTTTCATAAATGGTGAGATGCGTATTTCTCGGGGCAATCAGCGTCCGATCTTCATGGTTGGAATAATAATCCGTTTGTGTTTCATCCCTGCTCGCAAACCGATACGCGTCCCCATCGTATACGTGCGTGTCTATAAATTCACGCCGCTCTTGCCAAGCGTCCTCTTCATCAATCTCATAAGGTTCCTCGAGCCAAACGGAGAGCTCCCCGGTCTCCGAATCAAATTCAACATCGCTGATAACATCGGCGTCGTCATAGCTATTTTCCGCTTCCTCAGGGAGGCTTTCCATAGTACGGCTACGCACGACGGAAAGGGCAACTTCCTCATTCGGAAGCTCCGTCTCAATGTCAATGTTTTGATGGTCTAACTGAGCTTCCAGGTTATCCTCTACTTCAACGTCCCTTTCGCGATTTTCCATGTGATTGAACAATTGAGCGATCAAAAAGCCATTTAAAAGTATAAATGTGAAAATAAAAATCGTTTTCGTTTTATTCCAATCCACTCAAGTCACCTTCCTGATCCTCGCCATCCAACCGGATCCAGCTACCATCGCTTTTTGCATACCAATGGGGAACGACATAGACGTACGTATCTACTCTTTCCAGTGCGTAACCGATGCGAATATCTTCGATGTCATCGAGCTCGAGAGAGTTACTTTCTTCAACCTCTGCCAACACTTCCTCACCATCAAGGAGCTCCTGCATTTGACCCTCCGGATTTTCATCTAAAGGCTCGTTCTCATCAAACATAAAAGCGGGACGGTCATAACTGGAAATGACATCATTTTGCTGTGTCACATTAATGGAAGCATAGTCAAGCCATGAAGAATTTGTATCCAGCACAGGCATACCGTCCACATGCATTCGGAATTGGGCAGATTCGCCACCCCCGGACACATTCCAATCATAGAGCTGATAATTATTCGTAAAGCCGCCATGTGCATTAATGAACGTATAGGCATCGGAAATGATTTGTTCATCCCGGCCATCGGATAGTTCATTTTGAGGGTAGTCATACTCAATGTAATTGCCGAATCGGCTTACCCGCATTTGCCGGTCACTAGAATGATAAAGCTGATCCCCTTGCGCGTAACTTCCCGAATCCGGAGTGACTACGGATTCCTGGTCCGGAAACAAATAAGGGAGAAGCGCTTCTTCATCAATGCTTGTGGTATTAAATTGCAGTTGAGGGTAAGAAATCGTTTCCGATGGCAAATAAACAGGTTTTTGCAAAGAACCGCTGTCCTCCCCCACATGTGCTTCGGTTGCGTAGGAAACGCTACTCCCGTCCATCTGCTCCATATACGTCTGAAACGTTTCGATGTCCATATCAATATACCCTTCCAGTACCTGCTCATCGTCAAAAGAAACAAGTTGGACACGCAAAGCCCCGCCTTCATCTACCATGAGCAATCGTTCAAAATGAAATGTGTTTTCCTCTTGCTCAGCAATGGATGGATCGTCTTCAAACCAACTTTCAACGAGCGTTAATGGAAGAGGTGTCGGGAAAATCAACTCAATTTTATCTTCGTCACTTTCATAGACGCGTTCTTGTCCGACGCCCTCCAGCATTTCGAAGTGACTCCATTCAGAGGAAAATAAATCTGTCGTCATATCATCAACGAAATCGAAAGACCCGTGGACAGTGATCCACTGTTCATTATCACGATGAAAAGCGATGTTTGCCGGCCCGACCACATCGGCCAGTTCCACTTGGTCAGCGAGTTGTTCACTTTCCTCCACGCTTTCTTCATCCAAAAGCCCCAGCTCAGGCTGATACGTCCATAATTGCCAGGTAAGAATTAGGCTAATGATCACCAGAAGGCTTAGAAACACGGTTTTCACATGCTCAACCATTGCTTTCACATCCCTCGCCAGAAGATGCCAAAGGCAAGGATATCTTTATGCTTGTCCCTTGGCCCGGCTCACTGGATACCCACACCGAACCCTGGTGTGCATCAATCATTTCTTTCGCGATGGCTAATCCCAAGCCCGTGCCACCCAAGCTTCTGGCCCGGGCTTTATCCACTCGGTAGAAACGATCAAATATTTTATGTTGGTCTTTTATCGGAATTCCCTGCCCTTCGTCCTGGATATCAATCAATGCCTCGTTTTCTTTTAGCTCCGCCCCGACCGTAATCGTGCCGCCCTCAGGAGAAAACTTGAGCGCGTTGGAAATGATGTTATCCAACACTTGGGTCATTTTATCACTGTCCATATCTACTTGAATCGGTCCTTGGGAGAAACGCCGGACAAACGAAACGTCTCGATCTTTAACAAGCATCTCAAACCGATCCACCAAGTGATGCAACCAATGAATCAAGTCGTGGCGTTCTGTATAAATCTCATGCTCTTGCACATCCATTTTCGATAATTGCAATAGGTCATTCACGAGGCGAATCATGCGGTCCGTTTCCACTTGAATGACATTCAAAAAGCGCGGGGCAAGATCTTCATCTGCTATGGCACCATCTTCCAATGCTTCCATGTAACTTTTTAATGTCGTTAACGGCGTGCGTAACTCGTGGGAAACATTTGCTACGAATTCGCGACGTTCTCTCTCCAATTTTTCCTTTTCCGTGACATCATGAAGCACTGTAATCAAACCGGTCACATAACCGCTTTCGCTTCGGAGAACGGAAAAGCTCGCTTCTATAAGAGAATCTCCGCGTTCATCACTGAAGTCCAAAATCAACGGTTCCGTATAATCATAGAGATCACTGGGGGCAACCTGTCCCGAAAGATCCAATATGTCGGGAAGAGGCCGGCCTTTTGCCCCTTCACTGTCTAAAGATAACAAGATTTCCGCTTGTTTATTGAGCAAAATAATACGGCCAAGTTCATCCGTGGCAATCACGCCATCTGTCATATGGGAAAGGACAGAACTAAGCTTCCGCCTTTCTCCTTCAGTTGTGGCGTTCGCTTCCTTTAAATTCATCGCCAACGTATTAAAGGAAGAGGCGAGCTCCCCGATTTCATCATTTCCGTAAACACGAACACGACGACTGAAGTCTCCTTCACTCATCACCGCAGACTGTTTCTGCATATCTTTAATCGGACGAGTAACGGTTCTTGATAGAAGGACGCCGATCATCGCCGTAATTGCCAAGGCAACGCCTCCGCTCGTCATAAAAATGTTATTAATTTGCGTCACTTCGTCATACATATCTTCCATCGATGATTCCAAATGAATGGCTCCAATGACTTCATCATCGTCTCCATGCAAAGGTTGCGTGATTACCCGCATACGTTGGCCGGTGTCCGGGTCCAACAACATTTCGTTCGACTCTTGATCAAGCAATGCCTGGGAGACACGTATTTCCGTATTCAGCAATCCACCGCTTTGCGTTCCGTGTTGATTGTGGGCTAGCACATTCTGTTGACTGTCCACTACTTGAATGGTGGATCCGGTACTGCTTAGCTCATTCACTTCATAACGGGAAATTAAATCGTTAATTTCTTCGTTCATGTCATTTTGATCCGTATCATCCGTTTCTTGTATAAGCGTTTGTTCAATATTATAAGAGAGCAAACTCATTTGGTCTTCCAATGCACCCCGATGATTGTCGACAAACTGTTCTTCCAGACGATCCATGAAAAAGATTCCGATAACCTGAAACGCAATCAGCAAAAGCATGACGTATATAAATATTAATTTAAATTGAAAAGATTTAAAGAAACCCGCGATTCGCTTCATCCAACTCTACTCCTGTTCGGGATGCCGAAGATAGTAACCTACCCCTCTTCTTGTAATAATCCAGTTCGGATAACTGGGATTATCTTCTACTTTCTCCCGTAGCCGGCGCACCGTGACATCAACGGTACGTACATCTCCAAAATAGTCATAGCCCCAGACGGACTGTAAAAGGTCTTCTCGTGACATCACTTGTCCAATATGACTTCCTAAATAATGGATTAATTCAAACTCCCGATGGGTAAGCTCAATCGGATTCCCCCGTTTACGGACGAGATAAGCTTCCGGATCAATCGTCAAGTCCCCGATTTGCTTAACCCCGGTATTTTTTCGATCTGCTTCAGGGACAACTTGAAGCCTGCGAATATTCGCTTTCACACGCGCAAGCAATTCACGGGTACTAAAAGGCTTGGTTACGTAATCATCAGCACCCAATTCAAGACCGAGCACTTTATCGATCTCCGAGTCCTTTGCCGTAAGCATGATAATCGGCATATCATAATTTTTGCGGACTTCACGGCACACTTCCATCCCGTCTTTATTCGGCAGCATAATATCGAGTAAAATGAGATCAGGCTTAAAGGCATCTACCTTTTCAATCGCTTCCGTGCCGTCATAGGCAACTTCGATTTCAAAGCCTTCCTTCTGCAGTGAGAATTCGAGAATATCAGCAATCGGTTGCTCATCGTCGACAACCAGTATTTTTTCATTCATGATTTTTCTCCCCATTTCGTAATTCCGGCACTATATTCTACAAGTATTGTAACACAGCTACGCGTTTAATGACGTTTATTATTGCATACAGAAAAACCCCGGGCGCATTCCGGGGTACATATATTATAAACATGGTGGCTCGAGACGGAATCGAACCGCCGACACGTAGATTTTCAGTCTACTGCTCTACCGACTGAGCTATCGAGCCAATATGTATATGGCGGGCCTGACGGGATTCGAACCCGCGATCTCCTGCGTGACAGGCAGGCATGTTAACCGCTACACCACAGGCCCATTTTATGCACTTTAAAATGTTTAACTTTGTTAAAAGATTAAAGTATAAGTAAAACTAAGGCTTCCGCTATAAGGACTTGGCGAAATCCAAGTTTTTCTAAGAATTGGTGAGCCATGGAGGATTCGAACCTCCGACCCTCTGATTAAAAGTCAGATGCTCTGCCAACTGAGCTAATGGCTCATTAAGCCCAAAGACAAAATTTATCTTAGCACGTCCGGCGTTTAAATGCAATGGGGAATGGCAAATTACTCGTTGGAAAACCCTAAGCGCATGTTCGCAAAAGGAGTGATCCTATGCCCAAACAGACGACACACCGGCCTCAATCGCTTCCTCATGGACTTTGGCTCATGACCCAGACATGGAAAGACGTATTATTCGCCCATTGGCCGCTCTCCCCGGAAACATTGCAAGCGAAAATTCCAGACCCTCTGGAGATTGATACCTATGAAGAGCAAGCTTGGATTAGCGTCATTCCGTTTGAAATCACACAATTACGCGCCCGTTTTCTTCCACCGGTGCCATTTGCGCATGCCTTTCCGGAAATAAATGTACGAACGTATGTCACATTTAAAGGACAAACCGGTGTTTATTTTTTTAGCCTGGATGCTGATCACCGCCTAGCTGTGCTCACGGCACGCTCGCTGTTTCACCTTCCTTATTTTTATGCCGATATGAAGGTGGAAAGGGAAAAAGGGGTCATTCGCTATCACAGCCATCGTCCGAAGACAATATTTGAAACCGTCTACCAACCGACGTCTGACGTTTTTACAGCAGAAATCGGAACCTTGGATGACTGGCTCACCGAACGGTACCGTTTATATACGACGCATCGGCGACATTTATATGCCCTTGATATCCACCATCAGCCGTGGCTGTTACAGCATGCCAAGGCATCTTTTCACAAAAATACGCAGGCTTTTGAATTACCGGCTACGGACCCTTTGCTTCATTATGCAAAAAGACAAAAGGTTTTCTTTTGGCCGCTTCGTCGTTGCACCTGATATACTGGTGTAAGCAATCATCGATATGAAATAATCCTAATCGATAGGAGGCAGAATAAAATGGAGCGTTCGGATCTGATCAAAAAGGCATTGCAAAACCGCACAGTGACATTGCCCGACGGTACCGCCCTTCCAAGGATCGGACAGGGCACATGGAAAATGGGGGAGCATTCCGATAGCAAAAATGATGAAGTCAGAGCCTTGCAACTCGGCCTTGATCTCGGAATGAGCGTCATAGACACCGCAGAAATGTATGGGGACGGCCGGTCTGAAGAGATTGTCGGGGAAGCCATCGACGATCGCAGAGACGAAGCTTTCTTAGTTTCCAAGGTCTATCCCCACAATGCAGGCCTGTCAAAAATCCATACAGCCTGTGAAAACAGTTTGCGACGTTTGCAGACCGATTATTTGGACATGTACCTTTTGCACTGGCGTGGTTTATCGGGGGGAACGCTCCAGGAAACGGTGGAAGGTTTGGAAGCGCTCCGCAAGGAAGGTAAAATTTTGCGGTGGGGGGTTTCCAACTTTGATACCTCGGATATGCAAGAACTCACGGAATTAGAGCATGGTTCCAATTGTTCCATAAACCAAGTGCTGTACCATTTGGGTTCACGAGGAATTGATTATGATCTTCTTCCCTGGCAACGAGAACAGCAAATGCCGGTGATGGCATACAGTCCCCTTGGCCAAGGTGGTTCACTCATCAGTCAATTAATGAACAACCTGATTATTAAAGAAATTTCCGAGAAACATGAAGCAAAACCTCTGCAAATCGCGCTCGCCTGGACGATTCGGACGAACGGCGTGCTCGCGATACCGAAAGGTACTGGCCAAAACCATGTCATTGAAAATGCGGAAGCCGCCACGATCGAGTTGTCAGAAGAAGATCTTCGAAAGATTGATAAAGTATTTCCAAAACCGGAACGAAAGATGCCTTTGGATATTATCTAAATCTCTCGTCACATCACACGCGAGTCCGATACGTCCAAACAGTTTGACTTATTTATATAAAAACCTTAAAATGGAATTAGAAAAAGCCGATTGGTCATCGGTCGATATTTGCTGATGGCGAGGTAATTCACCTCCCCTAATGAGTGATAAGTCCACCCCCATACAGGTCTTATCACTTTTTTATGTATATCTATCTGTGTTCTTGATGCATAATAATATAAAATCGCTCACATCATCCCCGAACCCCAGATTGAGCCGTCGCCTTCTTACATCGGTTCCCCCATGAACCGATAAGCGTAAGAAACGGGTTTGATGCTTGCGGATGTCACTTAATCCCTCTTAATGAGCAAAAGGAAGTGAATCAGGCGAAAGGCTAAGTCGGTGATCTTCCACCGCTTGGCTTTTTTCGCCTTTGTTTTTTCATACAATTTATCAACTCTGCTTGGTCTGTTCCGATATCTGCCGATGACATTCACCTCCTTTCCCCTTCATGAACAAGGGATGGGGTGACGATGCTAGTAACGACTCTCTATTAAACCATGTCGCATCGGTAAAGCTATTACAACACTACTGATCCTTTCATAAAGATGACCCCGGTGTTTGTGCCGGGTCATTCCATTATAGTTATAGTTTAAGCGAGATATATTTCGTCTCCAGAAACTCATCCATGCCTTGACGGCCGCCTTCCCGTCCGATGCCGCTTTGCTTCCAGCCGCCGAATGGCGCCTGTGCTGTGGAAGGACCACCGTCGTTTAAGCCGATGATGCCGTACTCCAGCTGTTCGCTCAAGCGGACCGCTTTAGACACATTGCTCGTAAATAAATAAGCCGCCAATCCGTAGATGGTGTTATTTGCCCGCTCAATCGCTTCTTCTTCGGTTTTAAAAGTAGCAATAGGCGCGAGCGGGCCAAACGTTTCTTCATTCATGCAAGCCATGTCTTCGTTTACCCCGCTAATTACTGTTGGTGTTAAAAAGAGCCCATCTTTCTTTTTGCCGCCCGTAACAACTTTTGCCCCTTGTTTTTCGGCATCTTCTATATGGGAGAGGACTTTGTCAACGGCATCTTCGTCGATTAAAGGCCCAATGTCAGTATTATCATCGAGACCATCGCCGACGTTTAAACCTTCAACGGCTTGCTTAAATTTATTCGTGAACGTCTCTTCAATCGATTCCGCCACGTAAATACGGTTCGCACAGACACAAGTTTGACCTCCGTTACGGAATTTCGAGGTCACTGCCTGTTCAACCGCGTTGTCAATATCCGCATCTTCAAGCACGATTAATGGTGCATGGCCGCCAAGTTCCAACGATATTTTCTTCATCGTTTCCGATGCGCCGCTCATTAACGTTTTGCCAACTTCCGTTGAACCGGTGAAGGTAAGCTTGCGCACGCGTTTGTCCTGCTGCCACGCCTCGGAAATTTTTCTGGATGAACCGGTGACAACGTTGACAACCCCTTTGGGAATGCCTGCTTCCACCGCCAATTCGGCCAATTTGAGAGCTGTTAACGGTGTTTGCGTTGCAGGTTTAATGACAGCTGTGCAACCGACTGCGAGTGCCGGCGCGATTTTACGCGTAATCATCGCCGCCGGAAAATTCCACGGTGTAATCGATGCCACGACCCCCACAGGTTGATGGGTGACAAACAACCGCTTGTCCGGTGCAGAAGCCGGGACCGATTCTCCATAGTTGCGCTTACCTTCCTCCGCGTACCATTTGATAAATGAATTCGCATAAGAAATTTCGCCGCGCGCTTCCTTGATCGCTTTCCCTTGCTCTTTCGTCATCGTTTGCGCGAGGTCTTCGTGATTCTCACCGATCAATTCAAACCATTTCTCCAACTTTGCGCTCCGGTCCGCAGCGGTAAGCTTGGACCACTCGGAGAATGCTTCGTACGCGGCAGTCGCAGCTGCCTCGGCTTCTTTTTCGCCGCCTTTCGGAATCGTATCGAGCACATCCCCCGTCGCAGGGTTAACGACATCGATTTGCTCCAGTTTATCGCCGGTCCATTCGCCGTTGATGAGAATATTCATCGTAGATAGAAGGCTCCTTTCAATTCAAAGATTACTGTAAAATGTTTTCGAATCATCTTTGATATAAATTCCCAACTTCATGCTTGTTGAAACATTTCTTCATTTGTTTGTTTTATCTGAATTATATAATTCTCGTTATCCGAGATGCTCAATCGCCTAATTTAACCGCATGGCCGCTTCATGACGACCGAAAATTCCTGCTTCTATCAAGTTCGGGCGCCATGCTACTTCATGGCGCCCGAAAAGGGAATTAGAGCTTTCTTTCGGGCTTCATGCGAATACGGCTCTAAAACCCATACGCTTCTTCCTTCGTTTTGCGCATATTCATATAAGTCTCCGTTAATCCAACAGTATCTTCCACCAATCGATCGACGCGGAGCAAGACATTGTCATTGGTGATCTCTTTTCGATGGAAATCTTTTTCCTCGATAAATACGTAATCTTGGACGATTTGCGCTTTCATGTACGACAAAATTGGTTTAAGCTGTTGTTCCACAATGAGAAAGTGCGTCAGCGACCCTGCGGTTACGAGTACGCTCGTCACTTTATCCCGCAGCCCGTCCTGAGGGAGCAAATCGAATAGATTTTTCAATGTCGCGGGGATAGATGCTTGAAAAATTGGCGTTCCGATGATGATGGCATCCGCATCCATGATCGTTTGAGCGACATATTTTGTATCCCCTTCATAGTCCAAAAAGTTGCGTCCATCACTAAATTGTATCTCTAAGTCTGCTAAATCAATCAAGGTTACTTCCGTCTCCGGATATTTTTCGGCAATCGTATTCACGGTATAATCCATCGCCGTTCTCGTTTTGGAACCGACGTTGGAACCGGATAATGCTACGATGTTCATTTTCCTTGCCTCCTACTCTTTAGCTGTATGCTTTTTGATTGCCGGCAGTATTTCTGTCCCTATGAGCTCAATATTTTTTCGCAGTTTATCAAACGGTACGCCGCCAAAGTCCATTTGTGCAATAAAACGCTGATGGCCGAATTGTTCATGCTGATAAAGAATTTTTTCAATCACCTGCTGAGGGCTGCCGACGTTTATGACGGTCCGCAGATCCTCACTCTGTGCAAAGGCCTGCTTCGGAAATCCCTGCCCATTCGTCAGCTTCATTCCTTCATTGATATGAGGGTAATATTCCTTCTGGGCCTGCTGGGTCGTTTCCGCTGTATAAAAAAACCCGGCTGTTGAAATCGGCAGAGTGGATGGATCAAACCCGCTTTGGCGTGCAGCATCGCGATAAGCATCAACCGCCTGCTTGAAACTGGCAACGGGTCCGCCTAAATGCGCCAAATACATCGGTACTCCGGCATACCCCGCTTTGATCGCGCTTGCCGCCGTCCCGCCGACCGCGCGCCAAATCGGGAGCGACCCATTTTGCGGCCGGGGAAGCACCTGGGCGTCTTTTAACGGCGCGCGGAATTGCCCGTCCCAATTAACGACTTCCTCTTCATTGATTTTCAATAACAACTCAAATTTTTCTTCATATAATTCTTCATAATCCCGAAGATCATAGCCCAACAAGTCAAAGAGCCCAACACGGGAAGCGCGACCTGCAACAATTTCTGCCCGCCCTTTTGAAATCAAATCGAGTGTCGCGAAATTTTCATACACCCGTACCGGATCGGATGTGCTGATGATCGTCGAAGAACTCGATATTTTTATTTTTTCTGTGGCTTGCGCAATGGCCGATAAAACCACCGCGTGTGCTTGTGTGGCAAAATACTCTTGATGGCTTTCGCCGACGCTGAAAAAATCAATCCCGGCCTGCTCGGCTAATTGAGCTAATTTTATGAGTTCGTGAATCCGCTGCTCAGCAGATATTCTTTCCCCGGCTATTGGATTCGGCAAATGATCACCTAAAGTATAAAGGCCAAACTCCATACCTTTGGCCGGATCGATGCGATAATTTTCCATTTGGTTGATCCCTCTCTTTTCTGTGAACCTACATGACTATTATAAGGTATAACACGGAACGATGCGATTTAGTGGACTTTGACGAGGGCGATTTCCTATTTAAGCCATTTTGCACTAGTGGCGTGTGCCAGAAATTCTTTTTGAACTGTTCGCATCATTTTCACGGGTTATAATGCAATTGTCCGTATCTATATTCCCCCGACGGTGGTCATACCCAATATGAGAGGGACGGGATGATATTGCTTACTTTGTTCCTCTCGGTGCGGCTCGATCTCGGCAGAGAGATTACTAGCGCCCGCCCGATGCTGGGTGACCGATTATTTCAACCACCACTTCCCCTGAGAACCATGTAGCTATATATTGAATAGGATGACGTGAGCCTACTCTAACATACTTGAAAGGAGCGTCGTTTCAGATGAATCAGCACGACCCTCACTGGCAAGGAAATGGACCCCCGCCCCCAAACCAACAGAGACAGTTCGGCCCTATTTTCAACGGATTAATCGGTGGTTTTTTCGGACCTCCCGGACAGCCACCTACAGGGATTCCAACGCAACCGACACAAACGGGGGCTCCGACTGAGCCACCTCCGAGTTTTACCCCGCCAAGACCTGACGGAATCGCCACATTTGCCGTTGATCCGGGAGCTATACGCGGATGCTTATTCCGTTTCACCTATGTTTGGCTGACCAATCAACAACAATTTTGGTTCTATCCTATATTTGTGGGCCAAACGTCTGTAGCAGGGTTCAGATGGACTGGATTTTCTTGGTCCTATTTTGGCATTGACACACGTTTAATCGATGCATTTCAGTGTTTTTAGAAAATCTATCACACCTTTCATTGGTTTGGGGAATTGGATCAGGGTGTAATTCCTCTCGGATTCGTTTTTCGTCAGTTTGAGGGATTAAATCGGGATTGTAATACCCCTCGGACCAACTCTCCCTTTCTTTGAGGGATTAGTTTGCGGTTGTAATCCCTCTCGACACGTCTACTCATCCATTTGAGGGATTACTTCGGCTTAGTAATCCCCCTCGGGCCAACTCTCCCTCCGTTTGAGGGATTAGTGCAATGTTTCAATAGTTCCTCCCTATGGCGGTGTCGTTTTCAAAATCCCATTTGGGGATAAGATCGGGT
Organism: Salicibibacter cibarius; assembly: GCF_016495725.1. Classification (NCBI taxonomy): domain Bacteria; kingdom Bacillati; phylum Bacillota; class Bacilli; order Caryophanales; family Bacillaceae; genus Salicibibacter; species Salicibibacter cibarius. The sequence goes on from NZ_CP054705.1 coordinate 4,474,943, forward strand.
TTGGCGTCCCTCTAAGCGTAGTATTTATTCCCTTAGAGGGACAAGAGCGGGGTTGTCGTACCTCTAGGTGCAGCATTCTTTCCCTTTGGGGGATGAGAGCAGGCTTGCCGTACCTCAGGCGGCAGTTTTCTGTCCCTTAGAGGGATGAGGAACGGTTCTCGAAAGGAAAAAATTTCTAGTACATTCTACTAGTTCGGATCATATACAAAAAGACTGCCCAACGGCAGTCTCCATCCTTACAATCCCCACACACCACGCACTTCATTCGTTTGCGTCCGGTCCGGCCCAACCGAGAACACGGACAACGGAATGTTTGTTAGTTGAGCGATACGTTCCGCGTAATGCCGTGCACGCGGTGGCAAATCACCAAGGCTTCGAGCTTGGGTAATATCTTCCTTCCACCCCGGCATTTCTTCATAGATCGGTTTACATTCGGCGAGCACATTCAGACTTGCGGGGAACTCTTCAACCCGCTCACCCCGGTACTCATAAGCCACACAAATTTTCACCGTATCAAGCCCGGACAGCACATCCAGGCAATTTAAGGACAAATCGGTAATTCCGCTCACCCGGCGGGCGTGGCGGACGACGACAGAATCAAACCAGCCGACGCGGCGAGGGCGTCCCGTCGTCGTCCCATATTCATTTCCGATATCGCGAATGCGATCGCCCACTTCATCGGTGAGTTCAGTCGGAAACGGTCCGTCGCCAACCCTTGTCGTATAGGCTTTTGATACCCCAACGACATGATGGATTTTTGAGGGCCCTACGCCGGAACCGATCGTTACCCCGCCGGCAATCGGATTCGACGACGTGACAAACGGGTACGTCCCTTGATCGATATCAAGCATCACGCCCTGTGCCCCTTCAAACAAGACGCGCCGCCCTTGGTCAATGGCATCGTTCAAAACGACCGACGTGTCGCAAACATAGGCTGCCAGACGTTGCCCATACTCATAATACTCCTCAAGAATATCTTCGACGCGAAACCCTTCCGTTTCATAGATTTTTTCGAGAAGGCGATTTTTCTCTTGAAGATTACGATCCAATTTATCGGCGAACTCATCTTTCTCAAGCAGATCGGCGACACGAATGCCAACACGAGCCGCCTTATCCATATATGCCGGCCCAATGCCTTTTTTCGTCGTCCCGATCTTGCTTGCGCCTTTACTTTCCTCTTCCGCAATATCCTGTTTAATATGATAAGGAAGAATGACATGGGCGCGGTTGCTAATGCGCAAATTGCTTGTCTCAATGCCGCGCGCTTCAAGCCCTGCCAGTTCTTCGACCAATGCTTTCGGGTCAATCACCATCCCGTTACCGATGACACAGATCTTATCATCAGAAAAAATACCGGAGGGTACGAGGTGCAACTTGTAGGTTTCACCGTCAAACTTAATCGTATGCCCCGCATTGTTGCCCCCTTGATAACGGGCGATCACTTCTGCGTTTTCCGATAGATAATCCGTAATCTTACCTTTGCCTTCGTCCCCCCACTGTGTTCCCACGATAACGATGGATGACAAAAGACTCACCTCTTCCAATTAATGTTCCGTTTTTTTCTTAATCCCGGACTTTATTTTACCAAAATAAATGCTTTTAGTCAAAAATCCCGAACATTAAGTGTCTATTTATTTATTGTCATTCGTTTTTAAGCACCTGGCGGCGCTACACTTTCCTCGTGCTTTCGATCGAGGTTCACAAATTTATTGTATTCCTTAATAAATGCCAGTTCCACGTTCCCGACCGGTCCGTTCCTTTGTTTTGATATGATGATTTCGATGATGTTTTGATTCTCCGCTTCTTGATCGTAGTAATCTTCCCTGTATAAAAAAGCAACAATATCCGCATCCTGCTCGATACTCCCCGACTCCCGCAAATCCGACATCATCGGGCGTTTATCCTGTCTTGACTCCACACCCCGGGAAAGTTGGGAGAGGGCTATCACAGGGACGTTTAACTCGCGTGCGATCGCTTTAAGGTTCCGCGAGATCTCCGATACTTCTTGTTGCCTGCTCTCGGTTCCCCGTCCCTGAATGAGTTGCAAGTAATCAATCATAACCATGCCAAGGCCTTTTTCCTGTTGCAAACGCCGGCATTTCGAACGGATATCGGCAACTTTAATGCCGGGAGAATCATCAATATAAACGCCTGCACGTGAAAGGGTTCCCATTGCCATGGCTAATTTTTCCCAATCTTCTTCAAACAATTGACCGGTACGAAGACGGGCACCGTCAATATTCCCCTCTGCGCACAACATCCGCTGCACGAGTTGGGTCGCGCCCATTTCTAGGCTAAAGATCGCCACATTTTCATCCGTTTTCGTCGCGATGTTTTGCGTGATGTTCAAAGCGAAAGCCGTTTTTCCCATGGAAGGACGCGCGGCAACAATAATTAAATCGCTGTTTTGAAAACCGGCGGTCATGCGATCCAGTTCCTGAAAACCGCTCGCGACTCCGGTGAGGGCGTCGCCGCGGCTTTGCAACATTTCAATGTTATCGTACGTCTCCATCAACACTTCTTTGATGGACAAAAAAGACCCGGATGTCCGTCGATTCGAAACCTCCATGATCATCCGTTCCGCTTCGCCAAGTACTGCATCCACTTCTTGCTCTTCCGTATAACCTTCGGAAACAATCGAGGTTGCCGCCCGGATCAAACGCCGCAAAAGCGCTTTTTCCTCAATGATTTGCGAATAATACCCTACATTTGCCGCTGTCGGAACAGCATTGGCCAGATCGGTAAGATAGGAAATTCCACCGGCTTCTTCCAACCATTCATGATCTTGCAACTGTGACGTCACCGTAACAAGATCAACAGGCTCTGCCTTTTCCGAAAGATCGGTCATCACCCGAAAAATCCGTTGATGGGACGCTCGGTAAAAATCTTCGGGTCTTAAACGTTCCGTGGCGGTGATAAGGGACTCTTCTTCAAGAAAAATAGCCCCTAATACCGCTTGCTCAGCTGCTATATTTTGTGGCGGCGTACGTTCGCCGCTTAAAACATCACTCATCACACGGCCTCCTTTCCCCGTCCATGTGTTTAGTTTTGCTCTTTAACATGAATGTCAACCGTGGCAATCACTTGCGGATGAATTTTAATCCCGACTTTTGTTACCCCCAGCGTTCGGATTGGATCCTTTAAATCGATTTTACGTTTGTCTATTTCAAATCCTTGTTGCTTGAGGGCTTCCGTAATCTGTTTTGTAGAGACGGCACCGAAAAGACGGCCGCCTTGTCCGGCTTTGGCCAAAATCTCAACTGTCGTCTCTTCAAGTTCTTGTTTTTTTTCCTTGGCTTCTTCCAACGCTTGCTGTTCTTTTCGTTCATCGCTCGCTTGTTTCTTTTCCAGTTCTTTTATATTGGATTTTGTCGCTTCGACAGCAAGCTGATTCGGAAAAAGATAGTTTCGAAAATAGCCTTCCGATACATCTTTAACTTCCCCTTTTTTGCCTTTGCCCTTTACATCTTTTTGGAAAATAACTTTCATCCTGCGTTTCCTCCTTCCAAATATTCGTTAATCGCCGTTTGCAGACGGTCCTCAACCTCATGAAGCGAAACGTCGTTCAATTGCACGGCTGCATTGGTTGAATGTCCGCCGCCCCCCAATTGTTCCATAATGATCTGAACGTTCACGTCCCCTAGAGAACGGGCACTAATGCTGATGCGATCGTCTTTGAGTGACGAAATGACAAACGAGCCTTTAACACCGTTCATCGTAAGCAACGTATCCGCTGCTTGCGCAATCAACACCTGGTGATAGGATTCACCTTCTTCGCTGCAAGCGATCGCCATTCCGGCCTGATAAAGATAAGCCTTCTGGATGAGCCGGGAACGTTGAATATATTGATCAAGATCCTCTTTTAGCAAAAGCTGCACAGCAGTCGTATCAGCACCGTTGGCTTTCAAATAGGAAGCGGCATCAAATGTGCGGGATCCGGTGCGAATGCTGAAATTTTTCGTATCCACCATCATCCCCGCGAGCATGGCGGTCGCTTCCAGGGCATCCATGGACACCCGATTCGGTTGATACTCCAAGAGTTCGGTGACAAGTTCGGACGCTGAAGAAGCATATGGCTCCATGTAGACGAGCGCAGGATCGTCGATAAATTCCTCCCCGCGCCGATGATGGTCGAGAACGACGACACGATGGACACGATCAAGCAACTTTGGTTCGATCACAAGCGACGGTTTATGGGTATCCACGATTACGAGCAGCGTCTGCTTTGTTAACTGTTCCAAGGATTCGCTCGGCGTTAAAAAACGCGACCAAAGATATTCATGCTGTTCAACTTCATTCATCAGTTTGTGAACATCCGGACTCACTTCATTCGGATCCACAACGATGTAAGCATCCTTTTCATTCACTTCAGCGACTTTTAAAACACCAAGCCCTGATCCGATTGCGTCCATATCCGGATTTTTATGGCCCATGACAATCACTTGATCGCTTTCGAGCACGAAATCCCGCAATGCGTGGGAAATGACACGGGCACGTACCCGCGTTCGTTTTTCGACCGCATTGGTTTTTCCGCCGTAAAAGCGCACTTGTCCGTTCTTTTCCTTAATAACCACTTGATCTCCGCCCCGGCCAAGCGCCAAATCCAAACTCGATTGGGCAAGCGCCCCCAATTCCCGCGGCGTCCTTTCTCCGCTACCGATGCCTATACTAAGCGTAAGCGCCACTTTTTCCTTCATGGTCACTTCCCGAATATCATCAATGATTTGAAAACGATTATTTTCAATCTCTTGAAGCGTTCTATAGTTCAAGAAAGCGATAAAACGGTCATCTGCAACACTGCGCAAGAAGATGCCATAATCGTTGGCCCACTGGTTGATTTCGGAAAGTACGCCTCCCCTTAAACGGCTCGTCACCTGATCTTCCAACCCCTGTGTCACATCATCATAATTATCCAGTAAAATGTGGGCGATCACCGGTTGTTCTTCATTGTATAAATCGCGCGTCTCAACGGTTTCCGTCATATCAAAAAAATACAAAAGACGTTCATTCGCACGTTCATACACATAATGTTCTCGGCCATTTAATTGCAACCGGTGTTCCGTATTATTGTTTTGGATTAACGCTGGAAGGTCATCGGAAAGAACAGCAAGCGACTTGCCGATGTATTCATTCGGTAAATAGGACAACAAGTATGGGTTCGTCCATTGTATCGTTTCATTTTGATCGTACAATAAGATACCGACGGGAAAATTCGCTACCGCTGCTTCTCCGGCACGGTTAACCCGGTGGCTCAACCTCGAAATATATTTTTTTATATCCGATTCCATTCGTTTGTGTATATGATAGGCAAGGTAAGTTAACCCGATTAAAACGACAAAACCAAACACGCCAAGTTGCCAATGAAAAACGAAAAGCGTGATATTCATCAATAACGCAACGATAAAAACGAGCAATATGGGGTAATCATACCAGTGCTTTCTTAAAAAATTAGGCATCTGCTCAACCCCTATTTATCAGACTTAATCCGGTTTTTTAAATCCATTCCGATATCCAAAATCCCAAGGATTCGAACAAACACTTGGACGAGCGGAAGCATCAATCCCGGAAAAAGGATGAGGATCGGGAGTGCTCTCGTTATATTCCTCATGTATACAAATTGGAACATAACCGATGCTCCCTGTATAATCATGGCAAATTCAAGCAACGGAAAGATATTGGAGACAATCATATGCATCGTTGTTCCCTGATCTTCGATCACTGCCAACCGCATGATGATGCCTGCCAAATAGTACCAAAGAAATACTCTCGGCAACGACCACTCTCTGAGGGGCGGAAATCGATACGTCCCTCCGATCAGCCTCCGCAAAAATTGGTGGGCAATAACTTGCGTCAAAAACGCATAGCCCACACCGGTTATGATCATGATTAAAGGTGCAATTTGCGGGATTTGCGCAATAGACTCACGATAAAACTCCAACTGTTCTTCATCCACTCCCTGATCAAAGGAAGTTAGCATTTGTTCTGCAGAATCAACAGAATCCTCCATTCCGCCTTGAAGCGCTTCAAAAGGATGAATATCAAGAATGACAACTGATCCGACAAAGAGCAGAACCAGTGTAAAAATATAGCTTAAGCTCCCCGCGAAAAGGGTTCGAAATGCAGACCTTTTTAAATGGTAACTGACACCGGCCACGTAGCCGCCCACCCCAAATAAAAGCACGAGCGGGATCGAAAAGGCCGAAGCGATTAAAAAGGCCGCGACAAAGCTGACGGCAAGGACCAGCGCCCCGGGTTTCGGGCCAAAACGAACCGTGTATATCAGGAGAGGAATGGGCAGAACCCATACGAATAATATACCTAGAACCGGTATGTAAACGGTAGCTGCCGTTAAAATTGCAAAGAGGGCAATCATAACAGCTCCCTCGGTTATTTTTCTCGATTGATTCATGCCGTCCCCCCGTCTGGATGTGAGAAGTGAGAAGTGAAAAGGTGGGTAGTGAGTAACACCCCGTTTAGTATATTTCACTGGTTCATTGTAGCCCATACATCTACAAAAAGAAAGGACGAACATTTATCGCCGCCCTTGGCGACGGATCGTATGAAGAAAGAACACTGCCGGCTTCATCGGCAGTGTTCGTAAGGGGTATTAATCGTCTTTTGCATATGGGAGTAACGCAGCTTGACGCGAACGTTTAATCGCGGTCGTCAATTTACGCTGATACTTCGCAGATGTTCCGGTTACCCGCCTCGGTAAAATCTTTCCCCGGTCCGAGATAAACTTCTGGAGAAGATTAACATCTTTATAATCAATCGTCTTGATTTTATTAACGGTAAAATAACATACCTTTCTGCGCTTGCCTCTGCGGCGTGCCATAGGACTCCCTCCTTCTTTAAGTTATTTTGCATGATGGGTAGTGTTTAGAATGGTAAATCGTCGTCGGAAATATCGACCGGTTTCCCGTCATTGGAGATAGGGTCTTCATTCAAATCGGCGGAGTGGCGTTGCCCTTCTTGGCCATATCCAACGTTTCCTTGGTAATTGGACGGCCCGGGAGCAGCTCCAACTCCTTGGTCGTCCCCGCCCCGATTTGCGGTAACGTTACGAGGCTCCAAAAATTGGACGCTTTCCGCTTGTATTTCAACGACATTTACACGTCGTCCTTCCCGATTTTCATAACTGCGGCTTTGAACGCGGCCGTCTACGCCTGCCTGACTTCCTTTTTTCAAGTAATTGGCGACGTTTTCCGCCTGTTTTCTCCAAACGACGCAGTTCAAAAAGTCCGCTTCCCGTTCCCCATACTGATTCGTAAATGGACGATTAACGGCGATGCCGAAATTAGCGACCGCCACCCCGTTCGGGGTGTAGCGCAATTCCGGATCACGCGTGAGACGTCCAACGAGCACGACGCGATTAATCATTCCAAACCCTCCCATTTATTAGAAGAATGCTTTAATCATCATCTCGAACAACGAGCGTTCGAATAACTTCATCGGTAAGCTTTATACGACGGTCAAACTCATTGATAGCGTCAGGGGTTGCCTGCACTTTGAGGATGACATAATACCCTTCACGGAAATCCTGAATTTCATAAGCGAGACGGCGTCTCCCTTTTTCATCAACTTCCGTTACCTCTGCACCATTATCGGAAAGAATTTGGTTGAAACGTTCAATCGTCGATTTGACTGCATCCTCTTCCAATGTCGGCCTTAAAATGTACAGAATCTCGTAGTTACGCATGCGCGTCACCTCCTTTTGGTCTTAACGGCCCCCGTCATTCCATTTACGGGAGCAAGGAGCAAAACGGGACAAGCCCTCTATTTACTCACATTACAACATTTTAACAAGAAGAACGGCCATACACAATAGCTGAGGTAAATTTTGATTCATCTTACAACTTATAGGGATCATACGTTTGCTTTCATGTTCATTATAGCATGATCTACTAAAGATGCAAGTGAAATTTTCGGGCAATCTTGTAAATCTATATCCTTTCATCCATAATTAAGCTAATACACCCCGTCATTAAAGGAATGAACCTGTCCATGATCACCAGCAGACCGATGGCTAAAAGAAATATCTTCCTTATTATTATTTTATTTTTTTTAATATTAACCTGTATGCGAATCGGTTGGATGATTTATCATCAACCTCCGGATCAGCCTCAGGCAGAAGATGGCATGATTGATTTAACAGAATGGAATTTTACGGATAACGAGGCAATCACGCTTGATGGTGAATGGGAATTTTATCCAAGCGAATTCATTGCGCCGAATTCCTACGATGATCCAAATGAATCAAAGGAATATATTTCTGTTCCCGGTGATTGGAGCATTGTTTATGGGGATTCCCCTTATGGCTACGGAACGTATCGTTTGACCATCATTCTTCCTGAAGATGAGCTGCCACACCAGCTATACGGAGTGCGAATGACAGAGGTGGACAGTGCCGCCAATGTATACATTGATGGGCAATTAATGGCCGAAAAAGGCAATGTCGCTCCATCCGCGGAGCATTCGGAAGATTCCTATGCACCATTCTCTACATTGTTTCACCCAGAAAATAATCAAGTTGAATTAGTGATTCATGTTTCAAACTTCGAATCGCCTTTACAGGGCGGAATTTCTCAATCCATTCAAATCGGCACCGAAAATGCAATCGCAGCAGATAACCACACCTCGGTCACACTGCAAATGATCGTTGCGGCCATTTTTTTATTACATAGTGTGTACGCATTCAGCATCTATTTTATGGGCAGAGGGAAATATCAAAAAGAAATTCTGTTTTTCGGCATCATGTTATTATTACATGGTTTTATGATTTTAATCGATGATGATGTTGCCCTCTATTTACCGATTGATGGTTCAGCACACTCGAAACTATTAGTCTTTTTATCCGCCAGTACATTGGTTAGTTTACTTATCTTTATCAAGCATTTTTTTCAAATTAAGTCACGTTTTTATTTATTGCTTTTACTATTATACGGACTTACCGTCATCAGTGTACTCATCATTCCGTTTCATCATTATGGCTATACATTAGGCATACTTTTTGTATTTGAAACGTTGGTTACTTTGTTTTTATTTGTTGAAACAATACGAGCGATTCGAACCCATTCTTCAGAAGCTATTTTTATATTGTTATTCATCGCGAGCTATGCATCGAACCAGTTTTGGGGTGCCTTAATCGTCGTGCAAATAGTTGACATCCCGTACTACCCATTTGATTTTCTTCTAACCATTGTGATGATTGCTTTACTCTTATTTAACCGCCACATACAGATGGCGAAATTGAATGAACAACAAACAGAAGAGCTTCAGAAAGCTGACGAGAAGAAAGACGAATTCTTAGCCAACACCGCACATGAATTACGCAACCCATTGCACGGCGTCATGAATATCGCACAAACCGTATTAGATGATAAAGACGAACATTTATCTGATAAAAATAGGGAGAATTTGAACTTACTCATTAATGTTGGCAGGCGAATGTCATTTACGCTTAATGATCTGCTTGATGTTACACGTCTGCAAGAGCATCGTATCGAGCTACAAAGGAAAACAATAAACATTCGTAAAGTTGCCCGAGGCGTTTTGGATATGGTTCATTTTATGACAGAAGAAAAGGAACTTCAATTTCAGCTGGATATCCCTCGTTCTTTTCCTAAAGTCAACGCAGATGAGAATCGCCTCATTCAAATTTTGTTTAATTTGCTTCATAATGCAGTTAAATACACGAATAGCGGGGAAATAACTGTATCTGCCAGTTATAAAAATAAAATGGCTATGATTGATGTGAAGGATACCGGTGTTGGCATGAGCAAGGAAATGTTAAATAAAGTTTTCCAGTCTTACGAACAGGAAGATAGCGGGGCTACATCTATAGATGGTGGTTTTGGCTTGGGACTGAGCATTTGCAAACAATTGGTTGAGTTGCATGGCGGAAAAATTTCTGCGAAATCAACTGTCGGTAAAGGCACTATTTTCTCTTTCACGCTGCCGTTAGCCAATCGCCATTACGGCAAAATCAATCATAAGTCTGAAGCAGCTGCTTCCATTGATATTACAGATGAATTCCATATGATGGATGCTACAACGCCGGTTTCCGATAATAGGGAACGAAGAGATGACAAAGCGAGAATACTAATCGTGGATGATGACCCTGTGAATATAAGGGTTTTGAGAACCATGCTAGCTTCTGATTATAAAGTCATTACCGCAACAAGCGGACAAAAAGCATTAGACCTCATCGATGACGGAGGAATCGATTTAATTATCTCTGATGTGATGATGCCCTATATGTCGGGTTATGAACTAACTCGCATCATCCGCAATCAATTCACGATTTCCGAGTTACCTATTTTGTTACTAACTGCACGTTACCAGCTTGAAGATATTAATACCGCCTTCCTCGCGGGCGCCAATGATTACATTGTAAAACCTGTGGATGCATTAGAAGTGAAGGCACGTGTAAGAGCATTAACAAATCTAAAAAGATCCATCAAGGAGCAGCTTCACTTAGAAGCGGCTTGGCTCCAATCTCAAATCCAGCCGCATTTCTTATTTAATACATTAAATACGATTGCTTCGCTCAGTGAAATGGATACGGATAGGATGATCAAGCTCCTGAATGAGTTTGGCAATTACTTGCGAAGAAGCTTTGATGTCAATAACGCCGAATCCCTTACCTCATTTGAGAGCGAGTTGGATCTAACAAAATCCTATTTGTACATTGAAAAAGAACGGTTTGGGGATCGATTGAACATTAAATGGACCATTGAAAACGGCGTTGATTTTCATCTTCCGCCTTTAACGATCCAGCCCCTTGTAGAAAATGCAGTCAGGCATGGTGTGCTTAAAAAAAGCAACGGGGGCGCAGTCACTATACAGGTGACGGACCGGAACACTCATTTTGAAATCGCGGTTATGGATGAAGGAGTAGGAATGGAACAAGGGGAGATTCGTAAAATACTCGATGAGCATCCTCATCATTTAAATGGAATTGGCGTAGCAAATACCAACCAACGATTAAAAAAGATGTATGGAAAGGGATTGGAAATTGAAAGTGAGCCTGGCAGCGGCACAACGGTGAGATTTCAAATCCCGAAAAATAAATGAAAAAAAGCTTTCATATACGTTTATGTATATGAAAGCTTTTTGTTACATGAGCCTATTCAACTGTTCTTCTTTTGCGATAAAGCATTGTGAGTGCCAATCCAACGATTAACAACCCTACGCCGACAAGGAGCATATTAAACAGATTTGTCGCTGTGTCAGGTAGTAGTCCACCTGTATCATCACTTTCGTCTTCTTTCGTTGTATCTCCTCTTTCAGCGTCAGTGGTTTTGTCTGTTTTGTCTTCTTGATCCGGTTTTGTCTCATCTTTTTCAGGATCGGTCGGTTTGCCTGGTTTGGCTTCACCGTCTTCATCTGTTATAAGCGTGTTCGTGAGATCATAACCGTTAACAGCCGTTTCATAGCCCTCTACAGCTTTCTCTGAAATGCTATAGTCGATTTCTTCGCCAGCTTCGTATTTGGGCAAGTCTGTGAAACGATATTCCCAATCGTCTTCTTCAGTGACTTCCATGTCATCAACAATTGCTCCATCGGCTAGAAGTTTCACTGTAATGGAATCCGGGCGATCATCGTTATCGCCATCTTTCCATGTTTTCGTTCCGGATACTTCCGTTTCTTCCGGTGTGTAAGCATTCGTGATGATAATGTTGCCATGATTGTCATCATTCACTGATGCTTCATATTCCGATTCTGTCAGCTCCACGACAGAATAATCAATGGCTTCTCCGGCTGCTTTAGCATCTAGGCCATCCCATGTGTACGTCCAGTCATTGTCTGCAGATAGCTCTACTGGATCGCCATAGGCTTCACCATCAGCTGTTAATTGCACCTCAATGCTTTCCGGACGGATACCATCTTGGTTATTAGCGTCGTCCCAATTCTTCGTTACGGTGACAGCTGTTTCTTCCGGCGTGTAGTGGTTGGTTATATCATGACCGTCGATATCTTGCGTGTAATGCTCTACTGTGTTTTCCGTAACTGTATAAGCGATCTCTTCTCCGGCTTCATATTTCGGTAAATCTGTGAAGCTATAGGCCCACTCGTCTTCTTCCGTGACTTCAGTGGAATCAACGACGGCACCATCGGCTAAAAGATTCACTGTTACGGATTCCGGACGGACGCCATCTTGATTATCGGCATCGTCCCAGGTCTTCATTCCGGATACGTCTGTTTCTTCCGGTGTGTACGCATTTGTGATGATAATGTTGCCATGATTGTCATCATTCACTGATGCATCATATCCTGGTAGTTCTGTCAGTTCTTCAACGGAATAATCAATGGCTTCCCCAGATGCATTTGCATCTAATTCATCCCATGTGTACGTCCAGTCGTTCTCTACAGATAGCTCCACCGGATCACGATGTTCTTCACCATCAGCTGTTAATTGCACCTCAATGCTGTTCGGGCGAATCCCGTCTTGGTTCTGGGCATCGTCCCAGCTCTTCGTTACGGTGACAGCCGTTTCTTCCGGCGTGTAGTGGTTGGTTATATCATGACCGTCGATATCTTGCGTGTAATGCTCTACTGTGTTTTCCGTAACTGTATAAACGATCTCTTCGCCGGCTTCATATTTCGGTAAATCTGTGAAGCTATAAGCCCACTCGTCTTCTTCCGTGACTTCAGTGGAATCAACGACGGCACCATCGGCTAAAAGATTCACCGTTACGGATTCCGGGCGGACCCCATCTTGATTGTCGGCATCGTCCCATGTCTTTTCACCTGTGACCTCAGTTACTTCCGGCGTGTAACGATTAGTGACATCAAATTCTTCAATGGCCGTTTCGTAACCTTCTACAGGGTCTTCTGTGATCCTGTAGTCAATTTCTTCACCGGCCTCATATTTTGGCAAGTCTGTGAAACTGTATTCCCAATTATCGTCTTCCGTGACTTCAATGGAATCAATCGTCTCGTCATCAACCAAGAGATTGACGGTGACTGAATCCGGGCGAATACCATCTTGATTGTCGCCATCTTCCCATATTTTTTCACCGGAAATATTAATTTCTTCCGGCGTATGAGCATTTGTGAGGATGATGTTTCCATGATCGTCATCATCCACTATTGCTTCATATTCCGATACGTCTGTTTCTTCAACGACGGAATAGTCAATGGCTTCTCCTGCTTCGTTCAAAGGCAGTTCATCCCACGTATGATTCCAATCGTTTTCTTCCGACAATTCAACTGGATCACCAACAACATCGCCATTCGCCGTTAATTGCACGTCAATGCTTTCCGGACGGATACCGTCCTGATCATTGGCGTCGTCCCAGTTCTTCGTGACGGTGGCCGCTGTTTCTTCCGGCGTGTAATGGTTGGTTATATCATAACCTTCAATATCCTGCGTGTAATGTTCGACAGTATTCTCTGTAATTGTATATTCAATCTCTTCACCGGCTTCATATTTGGGTAGGTCTGTGAAACTATATTCCCAATTATCGTCTTCCGTTACGTCAGTCGAATCGACTGGTTCGCCGTCAGCCAAAAGATTCACGGTAATGGAATCCGGACGAATGCCATCTTGGTTATCGGCATCTCCCCATATTTTTTCACCACCGATATCAATGACTTCAGGCGTGTAGCTATTTGTAATATCATGGCCATCCACTTCCGATGTGTAGCCATCAACACCTACGTCTTCTTCCTCTACCGTGTACGTAATTTCTTCCTGATCGTCATATTGTGGCAAACCTGTGAAGCTATACGCCCAATCGTCTTCTGCCGTGACTTCCGTTGAATCGACTGGTTCGCCGTCAGCTAAAAGATTCACGGTAATGGAATCCGGGCGGATACCATCCTGGTTATCTGCATCGTCCCATGTCTTTGTACCGGAGACGTCCGTTAATTCACGTTGGTTTTCTACTGTTATAGCTGCCGGCTCTCTTTCTTCTTCTCCAACTTCAACGTAATGTCTTTCTTCGTTTGGTTCATAACCAATGGGGGTGTCTGTTTCTTCCAGGTAGTATGTTCCTGCCCCTGGTAAATCTTCAAACAGTATGTTTCCTTCTTCATCGGTTGTTCCGGTTGCTATTAAGTCATCATCCGAATTGTAGAGTTCGAACTCAACTCCGGAGATATTTTCCCCTAAGTCATCGACTTTCGCCAATTCAATGGCAAATACAGGTTCATAATTCTCCACAGTATAGGCATAATCCGTTATATCTGCCTCCGGATCGTATGCTTCATCAATGGTAATGGTTCGGCTTTCTTCCGGTGTGACATAACCATCCGGTACAGTCGTTTCGTGTAGTACATAGTCACCATATAGCAAACGCCCAAAATCAATTTGGCCATCATCGTCGGTTGTGCCGGTTTTTAATACATTGCCGGTATCTGCATCGATTAAGTCAAATTCTGCTCCGGCAAGCTTTTCTTCCCCGTCATCTGTCGTATCAACCTTATCGATCACGAGGTAACCCGCTTCACCTGATCCGCCGCCTGAAGATGTTTGGCTAATGGTTACCGAACCGTCACCATCTGTTTGGCCATCTTCAATGATATTGTCACCTTTTATGTCATAGGAGTTTGTGACATCTTCGCCATGCCCTGCAAAGAACAATGTGGAATATTCAACGATAAACGGACGCTCTACTGTGTCGTTCCATTCGATCGTAAATGCTTGATCATCTTCATTAAACGTTAACTCATACTCATCTTCGGAAACTTCGTCTCCTCTGGTGGTATTTCCATTTACATCAACGCTTGCATGATACACTGTAATCGTATCTTCAAGATACGCTTGATTGTCAGAGATGGAGTCCTCAAGTGTTAAGTTACTGATTTCTTGTTGCCCGAGGTTCACATCGATGGACCAATGCACTTGTTTTCCATCTTGATAACCGGACTTATCGCCATACGTAGCTGATTTTGCTATACCTACTGAGGCTTCTAAATTGGATAACGTTTCGTCTCCATCTAACACCTCTGCTTCGTTCACATACTCGCTTTGAATATCACTTAAACCTTCGAGCGAGGTCCTGTACTCAATTTTGTACGCGTTGTTTGTGTCACCAATGTCGACGTGTAATGTATTTTCCCCTTCATCGACACTTGCAACATCTTCTAAGATGTCGCCTTCCGTTATACCACCATCTGACCCTATGGCCAGTTCCGTGACCTCAACAGAATCCGCGATGATCGTTTGATTGCCTTGCGGCGCATCTGTGACAGTTAAATCTTCAATGGTATTTTCACGGTAATTGGTGTAAATCGTCCACGTAATTTCTTTGGATTCAGGATCGTATGATCCGTTTTTCCAATCACGTTGCTCTGTTTGCCAGTTTAACTCTGTTTCAGCTTCAACGTTTCTTGTAATCGAGTTTTCTTCGCCTTCCGGCGTCCATGTTATGGCTGCATGATTTGTCGCCGTATTATCCGGCAATTCGTCTGCAACATAATCGGTTTGATACGTGATTAGGATCTCTTCATCTGTTGTGAAGTCTTCAGGGAACGCAATGGTGAATGGATTTTCACCTGAAAGTGTATAATCTGTATATGGTGACCCACCAACGGTGACCGCCACGGAATCCTCATCTAACGTTAACCCTTCACCCAATGTATCCTCGATAGTGATATTCTCCATTGGGTATTCATCATGGTTAATGCGGATGGTCCAATCAATGGTATTTTCTGCGTAGTCAATTGTTCCGGCTGATTTCGCACCATAGTACGTGCCGACACCCGTACCGGAAGCCGCTGATTCACCGCCAAATCCGGCCGTATTCTCAACGTTAAACCCATCCAACACACGGTCTGTCACTTCTGTTTGATACGTGACTTTATACGGGTTATCGGTTGTAATGCCGGTGACCTCAAATCCATCTTCAATCGATTGAAGTTCCGCACCGTCCGGCATGCCGACATTGCCTGTTTCTTGTGCATTGCCGTCTTCATCGATTTCCATTTCCGTGAACACGAGACTGTCCTCGACTAATGCCAGTGCCCCTTCAGGTGTCCATGAATCAGACAGAGTGACATCTTCTAAATCCTGCTCATCGTAGTTGAATTCAATTTCCCATTCAATCATGCCTGTTACAGGGTCATAGTCTGCAACAGCAGTTTTGTTAATCGGGTCCCCGCGATCAATGGTTACGGTAGCGTTTGCTGACGTATCATCCAGGTCATCATCTGAAAGCGTCGCGTTATTTTGGAATTCCGCCTCCTCATGATCGGTGACTGTCGTGACATATTCAATGCGATAAGCCTCTTGAATATCGCCGAGCGGGATATTCAATTCACCGTCTGCAAATGTCTCCTCTATGCTGTCGACTTCATCGCCCTCGCCAATGACATTGCCGTTTAAATCAACGTCCAATTCTACGACATTTAAGCTCCCTTCCTGATACTCCGTTCCTTCGGGAAGGACGTCGGTGACAGTTGCATTATCTAATGACACTTGATCCTTATTAATGATTACTTCCCACGTAATTTCATCGGCATTATAGCTACTATTCGGTGTCCCCTCTTTTTCGATCGTTTTCTCTCGTTCACCGAGATCAATAGGGATCCTGATTTCGCCCTCTTCGCCAATGGGCTCAATAATCGCGTCGCCATCGTCGATTTCAACATTTTCTGCATCCAATGTTGAAATGATTTCCAGCCAACCTTCGACATTGCTATGCGTTTCAACAAAATCTGTAAATGTTAAATCGACTTGTTTATCTGTGCCTATTGTATAGGTTGCTACGACTTGACCAGCAGCGTTCTCTAACTCACCAGTGATCTCATCCGCGATTGCAATGCCATTGGGAAGTTCAAATGTTTCTGTATCTCCATCTACATAGTTATGATCATTTTCTAAGTTCCAGCTCAACCCTAGCCAAAATTCTTCTGCCGGATCCAGTAAATTCTCTTCGCCGTATGCATTGCCATCCAGATCCGTCACAATGCCAATTTCTAAGTTAAATCCATATTTGTCTTCCTGTGTGTCGGCCTGCGTCGCCTCAGCTAACGCTGATTCTCCGGGTTCCTCAGATTCTGAAGCCTCTTCATCATTTTCAGCCACTTCTGCTTCTTCTTTTGCTTCATTCTCTTCTTCATTTGAACCATCGGTGTCTTCCTGTGCTTCCTCTTCCTCGGTTACCTGCTCGTCTGATGGCTCCTCGTCATCAGCAGCATCCTCTTCAGAACGGGCGTCACTTTCTTCCTGCTGCTCTTCTTCCTCTTCTGCTTCTTGCTCCTCTTCATCCTCTTCCTCTGTCATCACAGGCTCAAAGGAAATCGCCATTTCCTGCAATCCTTGAGGATGATGGAATGTAAGGTCTGCTTCTTCAATCTCTTCAATGAGATCGCCATTCCAAGAAACCTGCAACACAAGAACGCCTTGCTGATCTTCCTCTTCAGGAATCAGCGTGATGGTCTGGTTCTCTACTTGATAGGTTCCAACTTGCTGGCCATCTTCATTTTCAATCTCTCCGCCGGCATCTTCCAAAATAATTTCTTCCGGTACCGCGACAGAGATCGACTGTTCATCCGACTGTTCCGACCATTGATAAGCAAGTTCTAGTTCAAACTGCTCTTCACGGTCTACTTCATCCTTTTGACTTAGATCGGTTTCTCCATCTAACAACTTGGCTTCCGTTGCAACATCGTCACTGCCTTGAGCTGTCGCAGTTTGTATCTGCACCAAATAAGGTTGGAACGCGATTAAAACTGCAAAAAAGACCATACCTAAACGCTTCGCCAACTTAAATCCCCTTCCATTAACATATATTCCTTTCATTTTTTTAGTTTATAAGATAAGACTCTACAAATTATCTACAAAAAATTTAACAGCTGAAAAAATGTAATGTATAATAGTCCTATAGAATCATAAACGGGGGGATCTTGGTGAAAGCAATTCTTGTTGACGATGAAGCTCTCGCTTTAGATTTTCTGGAACACCAAGTAAATAAAGTTGACAGTATTGAAGTCATAGGTAAATTTGGTCATTTGGACATTGAGAAGCATGTTGCTCTGTTAGAGGAAGTTGATGTTCTTTTTTTAGATATAGAAATGCCTGAGATGAATGGGCTTGAACTGGCAGAGAGAATACTTGAAATCGATGCAAATATTTCAATTGTTTTTGTTACTGCTTTTAATGATTATGCCGTACAAGCATTTGAATTAAATGCATTAGACTATGTGCTTAAACCCATCCAAATGGATCGCTTAAAAAAGACGTTGGAAAGAGTTGAATTAAAGGTAAATCAACGAATACATAAGCCTTTAAGAAAACGTAATGTGCTACGAGTAAACGTATCCAGAGAGCTAAGTTTCAAGTTGACAAATGATAAACTTGATTTCATTCAATTTCGAACAACAAAATCCCGGGAATTATTTCTTTATTTACTCCATCACAGCGACAAAACCTTTCGCAAATCCGAGCTAACCGAACTGCTATGGGCAGATTTCCCCGAAGAAAAAGCATATTCACAGCTATATACAGCGATCTATCATTTACGGAAAACATTGCATAAATATAAAGGGCATTTCACCATAAAAAACTTGGGAGCAGGCTACATGTTATCTACGAAAGATGTTTTCATTGATTTGGTTGAATGGGAAAAACAAATCATTTCTGCTCCCCGTCTCACGACAAAAACAATTGATGATTATGAAGAAACGATGAAATTATATACAGGGGGTTTTTTAGAAAAATATGACTATTTATGGGCAGAAGGAGAGCGGTTCCGACTGGAGCAGCTATGGATAAAAGTCGCTTATGAAATGGCAGGTTATTATGATAAACAGGATAATTTGGAAATGGCGGAAGCGTGGTATGTTAAGATTTGTACCGCAAGACCGGAAGAGGAAGATGCTCACTTTTTATTAATGAAGTTATATGCAAAACTGAGAATCGGTTTATTTATCGATCACCAGTATCACCAATTGACAAAGGCAATGGAAGATTTAGGTTTACAAGTCAGCCCAAATATAACGCAATGGTACAAGCAATGGAAAAGCAAAAAATAATGTAAAAAAAGAAGCGGGGTTCAACGCGTCCCCGCTTCCCGCAGCTTATCGTCTTGTAAATATGGCATTGCCGTCGATGCCGGAAAATATATCATCCGCTTCATCTTCTTCCGCTTCAGGGGCTTCCTCTTTTTCTGTTTCTTTTTGTGGCGCATCATCGAACGAGGCTTGGTGCTCTTGCTTACGTTTCTTACTTTCCGGTTTTGTTTCTTGCTCGTGCATGAATTGGAGCAGTTCCTTCGAGGTTTCAATATCGCGAATATCAACGTTTCCGAAACGCTCTTGCATGACTTGCACGAGAAAAGAAAGTGAATCGCGAATGTTGGACTGGGCGTCCAGCCATTCATTAATCGCGTCCGGGTCCCGCTCGGTACTTAATTTCCACGTATACGTTACTCGCTTTTTCGCCATTGCAATCACCTATTTGGTATAAAGAAGTTTTTCATTCAAGACTTTTAATCCATTAATATTCATGTTCACCGCGTATTCTTCCGGTATCCAAATGACTTCGATTTTTGCCTCGTTGGCATAATCCAAAAGATCTTCAAAGAGATCGTCGTAAAATTGAATGCTTCCCCCACCGTAAACCATAATTTTATCAACTCTACCCGCTGTGTTCATCGCTCTTTCCTGTATGTCCTCCAAAATGAGTTGCGCTTGCAAGTACCTTGCTTCGTCCAAGCTTTGCACGGCTGCTTCATGTAAATTATTGGTGTCATCTTGATAGATATTCATAAATTGCTGCCGATTAAGAGAGAGGTGACCCCCAACCTCGTTTTTTAACAGTTTTATTGCTTCTTGGGTTGCATGCCCAACGCCATGCCTTGCGCCATCACTAAGGTCAAGCACTGCATTTTTTTCTTCCGTATAAATATACTCGGTCGTTCCGTCTCCAATATCCGCGTGTAAAATATGTTGATTGGCCATATCTTTCGGTTTCATCTTGGAATCATATTGATCGTCATAATGTTTCAAGATGTCATCTTCAGCGGTTAGCAGGGCATAAAGCGCGGGCACCCCTTCGGTTGTGACATTGACTTCATTAAACGTCACCATAACTGTGACCATTTGGTCCGCTACATAGATAATGACCGTATGTGTTCGCCCTTCCAACCGTTTCTGCAAATGTTCGGCCCGTTCGTTGGTATGTTCCGATGCGGGGATCGCTGTTGACAGATTTCCTTCTATTTCTAAGACCTTCGGCAACTCTTCATTCGACTCATAATACGTTTTGACTTCATTACCGGCAATCATTCCGAGGCAAACAATCACGGGGATATCGTGTCTGTATTTATTTCCAAGTTTAATATTAATATTTTCTACCATATCATTGATTTTGCTTGCGCGATTTCCGACAAAATACGTCCCGTTCTTTTTAATCGCGTCGCTCGTCACATGAATAAGCAGATCTTCTTCAATACGCGCGATGCTTTGTGCAAGATTTGTATCTGCTATTTCAGGAACTCGATTCACTCGCTTTACCACAGATGGTTGTGTTAAAAAACGATCCTCAATGTACATCTTCGTCTCTGAATTCCCGATATCTGCTGCCATTAACATTTCGTACCCTCTCCCGTCGTTCATGATAATGAGATGCTTTTTGGGTTTTTTATGGATTCCTTAGTAATCCTTTTTGGATGAAAATAAGTATTCTCTTTGGAATCCCCCTGTGCAAAATAGATGAATAAATGTCTTTCGGATGCTTAAGTAATTCTTTATGGATTCTTTTATCATTCCTTTCGGATTCAAAATCAATGCTTTTTAGTTAAATAGATTATACTATGGAAAACGAGGTTAAGCAAAATCTTGCCGTAAATTGATAGAATCGTCCCGTTATAAAACGTACTTATCATCATAGACCCTCCCCTCCCCTATCGTTGCAATTTCAATTTAGAAAACTTGGCTTTTCACCAAACTTTATGGTGAAAGCCTTAGCCCATTTATGTAAGTAATAACTATCATAAAAATAGTTATTTGAACGTATAGCCTTCAGGGTTTAGCAACACAACCAGGCGGATACTTTTTGGTGACTATTGATGAAGATGCCTGTATTAACAGAAGCCTTTATTGTGCTGAGGTCACGCAAAAAAAATATTGAAACCGCCTATTATTATCTGTATTGTTCATGCCTGTAATAGGGGGCCTTTCTAGAAAAGGCATGAAAAGTGAAAAGACCTAGGTGTACACTGAGAGACCGTTGGCGCCTGTGTTTTACTTGAGCCACTATAAAATGCACCCCGATCATGGAGACCGAATCCGAGGGGCGCCGTGTATTTCGGGCGCCATGACCGTTCCATGAAGACCGAACCCGAATGCCGATGTGTATTTCGGGCGCCATGACCGCTCCATGAGACCTGAATCCGAGCGCCACCGTCTATTTCAGGCGCCATGCACGTGCTATGATTGATCATTTTCATACGATACTTTTCTACCTACCAAAAAAAGAGAGGGGGCCCCTCTCAAACGTTAAATCGAAAATGAATCACGTCACCGTCTTGAACGATGTAATCTTTTCCTTCCAATCGAACTTTCCCGTCTTCTTTTGCTTTTGCCGTGGATCCGTATGATTTTAAATCCTCATATGCAACAACTTCGGCACGTATAAACCCACGTTCAAAGTCAGAATGAATGACACCGGCCGCTTGCGGAGCTTTCGTACCCTTTCGGATCGTCCAGGCACGCACCTCCGGTTCCCCGGCAGTGAAATATGTGTTTAAACCGAGCAATTCATAAGCCGCGCGAATGAGGCGATCCAAGCCTGCTTCGTCGAGACCGAGGTCTTCCAAGAAAGACGTACGGTCTCCCCCGTCCAACTCCGCGATTTCCGCTTCAATGTTTGCGCAAATCGTGATCACTTCTGCCCCTTCTGTTGCCGCTAAGTCACGTACGCGCCGGACATGTTCGTTTTCTTCTTCAGCCATTAAATCGTCTTCGCTCACATTTGCCACGTATAGGATCGGCTTTTTCGTCAACAATTGAAAGCCTTTCGCGATTTTTTCTTCGTCATCGTCCAAATTGACGCTTCGTGCCGGTTGTTCCGCTTCAAGCGCTGCCATTAGCTTCTCTAACACCGCGTGTTCGGCAAGTGCTTCCTTATCCTTTGATTTTGCCTGTTTTGCAACTTTTTCCATGCGTTTACCTACTGTCTCCAAATCGGCGAGGATCAATTCCAAGTTAATCACTTCAATGTCACGCACCGGATCCACTTTGCCGGATACATGCGTAATATCACCGCTTTCAAAGCAACGAACGACATGCGAAATGGCATCGACTTCCCGGATATGGGAAAGAAATTTATTGCCCAGCCCTTCCCCGTGGCTTGCCCCTTCCACAATTCCGGCGATATCGGTAAATTCGAACGCTGTCGGTACTGTTTTCTTCGGGTTCACTAATTCAGTCAACACTTGCAACCGTTCATCCGGGACTTCCACGATGCCAACGTTTGGATCAATCGTCGCGAACGGATAATTGGCCGCTTCCGCACCGGCCTGGGTAATTGCATTAAATAACGTGGACTTGCCTACATTGGGCAAGCCCACGATGCCTGTTGTTAAAGCCATATTCGGTCACTTCCCTCAACTTTCTTCGCTTTCCAATACTTTTTTCATTTTGCGGGTAAACGTTTTGCGCGGAATCAAAACACTGTGCCCGCATCCTTGGCATTTGATGCGAATATCCATACCCATCCGAATAATTTTCCAACGATTCGTTCCGCAAGGATGGGGTTTTTTCATTTCAACAATGTCATGCAGTTCGAATGCCTTGTCCGACAACGTATCCCGCCCCTTTCTTTCGAAGCTCAAAAACAATGTGTATTATATCATACTAGACCGTAAAATGACATTCATTTTAATTTTAACTGCTGTTGGTTTAGAAAAGGATAAAGCAAAACCGCGCCCAGCAAATAGAGATTGACGACGCCGTAAAGCGGGTAAAGAAAGCCTACAAGTGTTGAAAAACCAAATACGGTCATCGGTAAGAGTGGGAGGATAATCATTAAGGCCAGTACCCATCCGGGCCCCTTGAGAATACGGCGAAACCGACTCATTAGACCGAGAATATTAATCGCCGCCGTTGTATAAATGGCGGTAAACAAAAGCAATGTCATGGCAAGGACAAGGATAGACGGATAGGTGCTGAGAATGGAAAACAAGGGAATTTCATATAATAAAATATCATCGGCCACTACAAGTAACGATTGGTTGTACAAATAAGAGACGCCGCCAAGCACAAGGCCGCTACCGACCGTGGCAATCCAAATTTCCCCTTCCGTTTGGACTTTCGGGGCAATGGCCGCCAACACGGCAACAATGGGCAATAAATTCAGCCCCATAAACATAAGTGCCGATGGCCAATTGGATTGCGCGCCCCACTCAAGCACAAATCCTCCGTCGCTGGAGATTTGAAATAAAATCAAAATCGCGATCAACGCGACGATCAGCGCCGGCGTTAGGATATTATTGACCGTCGTTAATCCGTCAATGTCCCATATAAACAAAACAACAAGGAAAAGACACATAAAGAAGACGCCAAGCCAATATGGAAATTCGAACGTTTCCAATGTTGCGCCGCCGCCAGAAATCATGATCCCCGTCGTTGTAAATAAATACAAGATAATCAGCAAATCATAAAATTTGGCGAGACGCACGCCCAGCAATGTTTGCAGAACCGACACATAGTTTTCCGCCCCTTTTTGAATGCTCAACTTTAAAATAACCATGGAACTGATGGCAAATAGAGCGCTGAATAAAATAATGGCGGCCACACTTTCTTCACCAAAGAATTGCCATATTTCACGTCCTGAAGCATAACCGGCACCAACCATTGCTCCCGTCAGCAAAAACATCCATTTCAACCCACGTCCGATCATAGATGTCGCTCCCTTGTCCAATATTCACACGTTCGTTTTTTCCTGATTACATTGTTCCGGTTCAGGACGTATAGAACGGCAAACTTTCCCTTATACTGGGACTAGTATGAAAAAGGAGAGCTGGGTATGTCTTACAATAGATCTTTTTCCACCGGGGAACCATTTTCCCATCAATTCCATGTCGACGACGCTGCCATGGAAGAGCCGCTTGCGGGCCGTTTTTTTGAAAAAATTCACTTTATATCTCTACATAGGGAGATCGTGATCGTATGCATCGGAACCGATCGTTCAACGGGAGATGCTTACGGACCATTAACCGGGACGATGTTATCGGAAAATAACCCCGGCTCATTCTTTGTTTACGGTACTCTTCAACAACCCGTACATGCCTTAAATTTGCAAGCAACACTGGACGATGTTTTTGATAACTACCGGCATCCATTCCTCATCGCCATCGATGCCAGCATGGGAAAATCCTATAACGTCGGGAAAATTACACTTGCTTCCGGTCCGGTTCGGCCAGGAAGCGCGGTGAAGAAAACGCTTCCGGATATCGGGAACATGCACATGACCGGAACCGTAAACGTAGGTGGGATGATGGAATATTATGTTTTGCAAAATACAAGATTGAATCTTGTCATGAAAATGGCCGAGCGAACGTCTAATGCCATCTTGCGTGCAGATCGCCGCCTCAACCATCCAACCTCTCCCACGCCTACGCGGCGCAGCCATATCATTCGGCCATCCGCACATGAAATGTCCGCCCCTGCCAAAGAATAGATCAAAAGAAGTAAAGCAATGATGTTATTAAAAATACAACAGGAATCGCCGGCAACAAGTTCGCGACCTTCACGTCAACGATGCCAAGCAGGCGTAAACCGATTGCGACAATCATTACGCCGCCGGCAGCGGTCATCTCCGTTATAAACATTTCCAACAGAGGGTCAGGGACGATCCGATTAATTTGCCCGGCAAGTAAGGCAATCGTCCCTTGATAGAGAACAACCGGCACAACGGAAAACAGAACGCCGATCCCCATCATGGAAGCGAAAAAAATGGCAGAAAACCCGTCAAGCATCGCTTTTGTATAAAGCAAGCTATGATCCAACCTAAGCCCGCTGTCCAGCGCTCCCAATACGGCCATTGCACCAACAACGTAGACGAGAGAAGCCGTCACGAATCCCTTCGCAAATAGACCTTCTCCCCCGCTGCTTCCTGCTTTTTTTTCGATCCAACGCCCTAAATCGTTCAAACGCTCTTCAATCCGGCCCCATTCTCCGAGGACGGCGCCGAGAACGAGGCTGCCGATCGTGATCAGAAACTGGTCGCTTTCCAATCCCATATTGATGCCCAACAAAATAACTGCCAACGCGATCGCTTGCATCACCGTCGTTTTCACCCGTTCCGGAATACGTGTGAAAATGAGTCCCAGCATGGAACCAACGATAATCGCAATCCCGTTGACCAACGTACCGATTAAAGCCATCGCCGTCCGATCTCCTTTGCTGCTTCAGTCTAATTATCTATGATAACAGGTTTTGCAATTCATGGGGATTCAAAAACATTCGGATTGATCGATGTACTATGAATCTTAAATTTGTATGTTATAATACAAGAATGAATGAGTATTCATTTTTAGGTAAAAATGTTTCAATATTTTAAAAGGGGTGTTTCTGATGTTGGAAGAAAAAACAGCCATTGTAACGGGAGGAAGCAATGGCATGGGAAAAGCGATGGCAGAACGCTTTGCTTCAAAAGGGGCAAATATTGTCATTACCGGACGAAATGAAGAACGGTTGGCAAATGCAAAATCAGATATCCAGTCCAAAACAGATGCCGGTGTATTAACCGTTCAAATGGACGTGCGCGATCGCGATGATGTTCAACGTACCGTAGATGAAACAAAAAACGCATTCGGACAAATCGACGTTCTCGTCAACAATGCAGCAGGAAACTTTATTTCTCAAGCAGAGAACTTATCGGAAAACGGTTGGAAAGCAGTCATCGATATTTGCTTAAATGGAACGTGGAACTGCTCGCAACTCGTCGGAAAGGAAATGATCGCCCAAAAAACAGGCGGATCGATGTTAAACATGATCGCTACATATGCCTGGACCGGTTCAGCGGGAGTTGTACACTCGGCCGCTGCAAAAGGCGGAATTTTGGCCTTGACCAAATCGTTGGCCATCGAATGGGGAAAATACGGGATACGCGTCAATGCCATGGCTCCGGGTCCAATTGAAAATACCGGAGGTGCGGAGAAGTTATTTGCTTCAGAATCACAAGTGAAGCAAATCAAGCGCATGAACCCGCTAGGGGAAGTGGGGAAATTGGATGACGTTGCCGATGCCGCTGAATTTCTCGTCTCCAGCCAATCCCGATATGTCAACGGGGATTGCATGACCGTGGATGGCGGGCAATGGATCGCCAACAGCCGGTATATGTGATGCCGGGAGTCGGAAGCAGGAAGTCGATAGGAGTATAAATACGAGGGGGAAAAGAGATGGAACCTTTACTCATCAATACCGAAAAAGGAGTACGCACAATTACACTTAACCGCCCCGAGCGGATGAATGCCATTAACGATGACCTTAGCAAACAAATCGAGGACGCTATCGCTAACGCATCAGCGGATGATGACGTACGCGTCGTCGTTATCACCGGTAATGGGCGTGCGTTTTGCTCCGGCCTTGATTTATCAAAAATGCCGAACACATTTGGCACGCGGCACGAGCAGTTGGATGAACTCGGTTGGGTCGGCCGGCAAGCGCTTGGCATCGTCCGTTGTGACAAACCGGTGATCGCCGCCATCAATGGCATGGCCGCCGGCGCGGGATTATCCTTGGCGCTTGCTTGTGATCTACGTTTTATGTCGGATCAGGCAAGGGTCACAACCGGTTATATTCGACGCGGACTTAACCCTGACGCGGGAATGAGTTATTTTCTACCCCGCTTGGTCGGACAAGGACAAGCCACGCAAATGATTTTCACGGGCCATGATATTGACGCGGACAAAGCGGAGCGGACAGGCCTTGTAAACGAGACATTTTCCGATGAAACATTCCATGAACAAGTCATGGCATTTGCCGGGGACCTTGCTGATGGCCCACCGGTTGCCCTAACGTTTTCTAAGCGGCTCCTTTCGTCAAACGGAGAAGAAGAGCTTAGCAACCTATTAAAACAAGAATATGCCTATATTAAGCGGTGCTTTGCAACAGATGATGTTAAAGAAGGTATTCAAGCCTTTTTACAAAAACGAAAGCCTGAATTTCAAGGGAAATAATGTTAAGAAGCGAGGATCTCCCGATGGGAGCCTCGCTTTCTCAAATGTCAAAATCAATTCATCGAAAACATTGTAAAACATGCCATCTGATCCTCTCTCACCAACACCGCGCAGTTTTTTCGATATTCTTACTGTTCTGGACTTAATGTTGTATATCGTACTTACTATAGGTTTGCCACAACCATCTTAATTCATCTTGATCTCTCATGTTAAGCACTCGTTCGATGATCAATTTTTGGTTTTTATCTATCTCAAGAGAGTCCAAATCCGTACCCCAAAAAAGCTTCGCAAATGTTGTTTCAACCATACAGATACAAGAAGGAACGAGTGGTCTGCTTCAGAAAGAGCGAAAAATTGTCGGGGAGTCGAGCGCATGACGACTGAAATTAGTCAAATGTAGCCTTCCCGGGTGCCATGAAGCGGCTATGGTGTCCGAATTCATGAGCTTAGTGCAATCTCGGGCACCATGGAGAACTTATGGCGCCCCAACTTATTCGAGATAAGGTTTTTCGGTCGCCATGAAACGTTTATGGCGACCGAACGCATGCGCAACCGAAATTTCGGGCGCCATGAAGTGGGCATACAGGCAAATAAGACGAAAAACAAGCCCCTGGATCTGATATCCAAGGGGCTTGGTGATTTAATTTTTATCCTGTCCGAGCAGTTCCAATATACGTGCCAAATCCTCGTCCGATAAATATTCGATTTCAATTTTTCCTTTCTTCTTTCCTTGCTTAATGTTTACGGACGTGCCTAAATACGTTTGTAGCGTATTTTCTTGTTCACGGATGTACGGGGATGGGTTTTTTTCTTTTTTCTTAGGCTTATTACTGGGTGTCCGATTGTTAAGGCGTTGGACGAGCTCTTCCGTCTGGCGTACATTGAGTTGTTGTTCTTTAACGGTTTTGACGGCTTTGGGCATTTCCGCTTCGTGTTTGATCCCAAGCAAGGCACGGCCATGGCCCATCGATATTTCTCCCTCGCCGATCGTTTTTTGAATCCCTTCGGGCAGTTGTAATAATCGCAAATGATTGGCGATGTGGGGGCGGCTTTTTCCTAGTTGTTTCGCCAATTCTTCCTGCGTGACCCCAAAATGATCCATAAGCCTTGCGTATGCCCTTGATTCCTCGAGTGGATTTAAATTTTCCCGCTGCAAATTCTCAATCAACGCAATTTCCATCATGCGATCATCGCTGAAGTCCTTAACGATCGCGGGGACGGTTTCAAGCCCGCACTTCTGTGCTGCCCTGAACCGCCGCTCTCCGGCCACGATCTCGTAGCCTTTAATGCTTGTACGGACAATCAAAGGCTGTAAAATCCCGTTCCGCTTGATCGATGCACTTAGATCGTCGATCGCTTGTTCATTAAAATCTTTCCTCGGTTGATAAGGATTCACGCGCAATTCTTTAAGCGCGATATGATGAACAGCGTCTGCACTCGTGTCCATTTCGCCGGGAAACAGCGCATTTAAACCTCTTCCCAATCCTTTAGGCACCTGCAACCACTTCCTTTGCAAGTTCTAAATATACATCTGCCCCGCGTGATTTTGGCGCGTACAAGACGATTGGCATGCCATGGCTGGGCGCCTCCCCTAACCGGACATTTCTCGGCACAATCGTCCCGAATACTTTTTCCCTAAAATATTTTTTTACTTCTTCAATGACTTGCATGCCTAAATTCGTTCGCGCGTCCAACATCGTTAATAATACGCCTTCGATTTGAAGGTTCGTATTTAGATGTTTTTGGACGAGGCGTATCGTATTCAATAACTGGCTTAATCCTTCCAATGCATAATATTCACATTGAACCGGGATCAAAATCGCCTCTGCAGCAGTCAACGCATTGATGGTCAATAAACCGAGGGATGGAGGACAGTCAATGATGATGTAGTCATATTCGTCTTGAACAGCGTTTAACCCTTTTTTTAACCGTATTTCCCGGGAAATAGTCGGTACCAACTCAATTTCCGCCCCGGATAGTTGAATGGTTGCCGGGAGCACAGACAGATTTTCCACCGGTGAAGGATAAATGATATCTTTGGCTTCTACATCCTCTGCGAGCAAATTATAAATACAAGCATCCACGTCTCCCTTCTCAATGCCTGCTCCACTCGTGGCATTGCCTTGCGGATCAATATCAACAAGCAAGACCCGATGTCCAATATATGATAAACTTGCGCTTAAATTGACGGCACTTGTTGTTTTTCCAACGCCGCCTTTTTGATTCGCGATCGCGATCACTTTTGCCACTTCGGTCACAACCTTTCCTTCGCGGTTGCTTGATCAAATTCCCATGCCGCGGACGTAAAAAATGTATAACTATTATTTTAGCATGTTTTCCAGAAAAAAATAATCTATCATTTGGTTTGATGATAGATTATTTTTTCGGAATACGAATCGTAAATTGGTAATAGTCCTCAAGTTCCTCTTCCTGGCGCTCCACTTCCATCCCGGATTTTTCAACCATCTCCAACGATTGCCGGATCGTGTTCATGGCAACACGCATGTCTTTTGGAAAATACTGTTTCTTCGCCGTTTTCTTTTGCTTCGGCTCTTTAGTTCCTTCCAGCCATTTTTCTGCATAGGCTTCCGCTTCTTTTACACTCAAGGAATGCTCGATAATCGCATTCAACAATTGCAATTGTAGCTGTTCATCTTTTAATCGGATAAGTGCACGTGCATGCCGTTCGGATATATCTCTGTTTAAAAGTGCTGTCTGTACGTCTTCAGGCAAGGATAACAACCTTAGTTTATTGGCGATGGTGGATTGTCCCTTCCCGAGTCGTTGTGCCAAACTTTCTTGTGTTAGGTTATGCCAATGGATTAACTGCTCGTACGCCCTTGCTTCTTCAATGACCGTCAATTCTTCCCTTTGCAAGTTTTCAATGAGTGCGAGAGAAGCTGTCTGTGCATCATTAAATTCTTTTACAATTGAAGGGATTTCAGGCCAACCCAATTTTTGGGCAGCCCGCCATCTTCGTTCCCCGGCAATCAATTCATAATGTCCATCCCGTTCCCGGACGATAATCGGTTGTAACATGCCGTGGGTTTGAATGGTCTGGGCCAAATCATCGATCGCTTCTTCTGAAAATATAGTACGGGGTTGGAACGGATTCGGCACAATATCAGTTACGGCTAATAAGCGAACTTCTTCATTGCGGCTTTCGTTGGCCACATCCTGATTCTTGTCTGAATCTTCGCTTTTGACCTCATCACCTAAACCGAAAAAACGTTGAATCGAATGTTTCACCGTCTCCCCCCTCCTAATCATGTCTTCTTTTATTTATTTTATCACGACTGATAGATTTGTCCACGTAATCGTTTATCCCTGAGGTCAGATTTCCGAGGCCTGATTTCCGGAAAAACGGGCGACTAACACCCCGATTGGTTTCAGCACATGCAGGTGTTAGTGCCGACATTACAACAGGACAATGGCGATTTTAGCCGACTTCCTTAATCCAGAGAGGTACTCGCTCTGATGGAAGTTTTACTTTACCCCAATGGTTGTTTCTTAATCGTCGCAGGTTTGCGCGGATAAGCACAAGACGTGTCGTTTTGCTTGGCGACCACATAGATGTGGCGGTCACTAGCTTCCGTAGGGAGCTCAAAATAATGCTCGTCCATCTCCCCGCCATTAAGGGCACGTATGGCAGGTGTTGCCATTTCTGCTTCCTCGTTTATCGCCTTCCCTTTTAAAGCGATCCACACCCCATTTTTTCGAACGAATGGAAGGCAGAGTTCTGCCAAGATCGGCATCTTCGCGACGGCCCGCGCGATGGCCACATCATAGGAATCCCGGTAACGTTCATCTCTGGCTGCATCTTCGGCACGCATATGGAGCAGATTTACATTTTCCAGTGATAAATGATCCACGAGATGTTCAAGAAACTGAATCCGCTTTTTCGTTGCATCAATGACGGTTAGCTGCATATGGGGGAAACAAATCTTTAAAGGCACACCCGGAAAACCTGCCCCGCCCCCGATATCAACCAATGAACGGACGTTCTTAAACGGGTAACAACAGGCGGCAAGCAAGGAATCATAAAAATGTTTTTCATAGACTTCTTTTTCATCGGTGATGCCGGTTAAATTCATTTTTTCGTTCCACGTAATGAGCGTTTCATAATAGCGCTGAAATTGCTCCTTTTGCTTGTCATGAAGCGAAAGGTCAATTTCGTCAAGCCATTTTTCCCATTCTTTCACAAACGTAACCGCCTTTCCATTGATTGCAATTGTAAGCTATGTAGGTCTACCGTCATGTTTTGTCGGGATTGAAAACATGACGGTTTAGCCATTACAACGAGGCAGCTTCTTTTTGTGACATTTGCCTTCCTTGTTCAATATAGACGAGGAGAATGGAGATGTCCGCAGGATTTACACCGGAGATACGGGATGCTTGCCCAACCGAGAGAGGACGAACGTCCTCCAGTTTTTGCCGTGCCTCCATGGCAAGGCCGGTAATTCCGTTGTAATCGATCCATTCCGGAATCCATTTTTTCTCCATTTTTTTCATACGTTCAACTTGCTCCATCTGTTTGTCAATATAACCTTCGTATTTGGTCTGAATTTCTACTTGTTCTTTCACATCGGCCGTCAGCGCTTGTTCCGGCGGTATAATAGCTTCCACATCGGGATATTGGATTTCCGGCCGTTTTAACAACTGAGCGCCCGAAACGGCTTCTTTTAATGGAGCTGAATCTTTATTTTCAAGGACGGATTGAACGTTATCATTCGGTTTAATGATGGTATCCTCTACCCGCTTGCGCTCGGCAGCGATTTCTGCCTTTTTCGTTTCAAATTGGCGGAAACGATCCTCTGAAACGAGTCCAATGTCGTGGCCAAGTTGAGTCAGGCGCAAATCAGCGTTGTCATGGCGAAGCAAGAGTCGGTATTCCGCCCGCGACGTCAGCAAACGATAAGGTTCATCGGTTCCCTTTGTGACGAGATCATCAATCAGGACACCGATATATGCTTCAGAACGATCAAGAATAATGCCTTCCTTTCCTTGCATTCGTCTTGCCGCGTTAATGCCGGCCATAATGCCTTGGGCGGCCGCTTCTTCATAGCCGGATGTTCCATTGATTTGACCGGCAGTGAATAATCCGGGGATTGTTTTCGTTTCAAGCGTTGGCCAAAGTTGATGAGGCACGATTGAATCATACTCGATGGCATAACCCGGACGCATCAAACGCGCATTTTCCAAACCTTTAACGGTTTTTAACATCTCATATTGTACATCTTCCGGAAGCGATGTAGAGAGGCCTTGGACGTACACTTCTTGCGTATCGCGACCTTCCGGTTCCAAGAAAATTTGGTGTTGGGATTTATCGTGAAAACGAACGACTTTGTCTTCAATCGACGGACAATAACGCGGCCCCGTCCCTTCAATCATACCGGAATACATGGGCGAACGCTCCAAGTTTTCATTGATGAGGCCATGCGTGCCGTTATTCGTATACGTAAGCCAACAAGGCAATTGATCGGTAATGTAATCGACCGTTTCATATGAAAATGCCCGCGGGCTTTCGTCGCCTTCCTGTATCTCCGTTTGCGAATAATCGATCGATTGGCCGTTGACACGCGGTGGGGTTCCCGTTTTAAAACGAACCATGTCGAATCCAAGTTCACGCAAATGGTGCGACAACTTCACCGATGGTTGCATATTATTCGGCCCGCTCTCATAAGCAAGGTCGCCGAGAATGATTTTTCCCCGCAAATAAGTGCCGGTCGTTACAATTACCGATTGAGCCCGGTAATTCGCACCTGTATTTGTGACGACACCCTTGCAAACACCTTCTTCAATGATCAAGGACTCGACCACACCTTGGCGAAGCGTTAAATTTTCTTCATTCTCCAAGGTGTTCTTCATTTCCTGCTGGTATTGGAATTTATCCGCTTGTGCCCGCAATGCCCGGACCGCCGGTCCTTTTCTCGTGTTCAACATTCGCATTTGAATGTGTGTTTTATCAATATTTTTAGCCATCTCGCCGCCAAGGGCGTCAATCTCGCGAACGACGATCCCTTTCGCCGGACCGCCAACGGAAGGGTTGCAAGGCATGAAAGCGACCGCATCAAGATTGAGCGTGAGCATAAGCGTAGAGGCTCCCATCCGCGCCGAAGCAAGTCCTGCTTCAACCCCGGAATGGCCGGCGCCGATGACAATGACATCATAATCTCCACTTTGAAATGCCATGAGTGACCTCCTTTATTTTACGATGTTTATTTTCCTAAACAGAATTGTGAAAACAACTGATCAATTAATTGATCCGGTGCCGTCTCCCCGACGATCTCGCCAAGGTGTTCCCACGCCCTCGTCACATCAATTTGTACCATATCGACGGGCATGTCCGCCCGGGCTGCTTCCAGCGCTTCGTTGATCGTTTCTTTGGCTTGGTTAAGGAGCGCAATATGCCTTGTGTTCGAGACATAATTCATTTCCGCTGCCTCTACGCCCTCGTCAAAAAACAGATGCGCGATCGCTGCTTCCAAATCCTCGATGCCTTCCTCTTTTAGGAGCGAGGTCGTGACGAGGGGGCGGCTACCGACAAGTTCGCGCACTTGTGATTCATCGATTTCTTTTTTAAGATCCGTTTTATTTAAAACCACAATGGCATTGAAATCTGCAATCGCGGCAAATAGTGCTTCATCTTCTGCGGTCAATGCTTCATTTGCATTTAGGACGAATACGACCAGCTCTGCATCCGATAATGCTTGGCGGGACCGTTCCACACCCATTTTTTCTACAATATCTTCCGTTTCCCGGATGCCGGCGGTATCGATGAGACGCAGGGGGACCCCTTTTACATTCACATACTCTTCCAGGACGTCGCGCGTCGTTCCAGGGATCTCCGTAACGATCGCGCGATTATCCTGGACGAGGGCATTCATCAGCGAGGATTTCCCGACATTGGGCCGGCCGATAATCGCGGTTTCGAGCCCTTCACGTAGTATTTTTCCCTGATGGGCAGTTGCTAAAAGTTGATCGATTTCCGTTTGTACGTCGGTAATTTGCTTTTCCAGCCGTTCCAATGTGACCGATTCCGCATCGTACTCCGGGTAATCAATATTGACTTCCACGTGGGCAATCGCCTCCAGCAACCGGGTTCGCAGCGTTTTAATTTGCCGCGCAAGGCGTCCTTCCACTTGCTTCATGGCCACATTCATGGCCCGGTCCGTCTTCGCGCGAATCATGTCCATAACACCCTCGGCTTGGGATAAATCGATGCGCCCGTTAAGGAACGCCCGTTTTGTGAACTCCCCCGGCTCCGCCAGGCGTGCCCCTTCCGTGAGCACGAGCTGCAAGACACGGTCGGCGGATACGACGCCGCCATGGACATTGATCTCGATGATGTCCTCTTTCGTGAACGTTTTCGGCGCCCGCAATACCGATACCATTACTTCTTCCACCGTATCATTCGTGGACGGTTGCACCAAATGCCCGTAATGAATCGAATGGGTGTCCACATCCCGTAGTTTTTTCTTCCCGCGGTACATTCGGTCAGCGATGGCTACCGATTCATCCCCGCTTATTCGAATAATCGCGATCGCGCCCTCGCCCGGTGGCGTAGAAATCGCCGCGACTGTATCCATTTCCATCTCATCACCCCATTTCCGGTAGTATTCACATCAATCTAATATAACATAAAAAGCTGACACGAACCAAGATAGGGAAAATTGCAGCACTGCTATTGCAACAGGATTGGAAAATTTCACGTATCATTCAATTGAGCATTCGGTTCAGACATATTTGCACGAATGCATCAGTCAAATGTCCGAACCTACCTGCAGTTCGGACAGCTTTATCGCCATTCTACAAGAAACTGTCCGAGCTTTTCCCTGTTCGGACAATTTCCGCCAAATTATAAGCAAAAGTGTCCGAACTGCACCCTGCTTCGGACACTTTTTCAGGATTACCATTTAGATTGTCCGAATCCAACGTGCAGTTCTCATGGCGACCGAACGCGTTCAGAATGGAACCTTTGAAGCTTCATGAAGCACTCATGACGCCTGAAAACGTTCGAAATGCTATCATTCGGTCGCCATAAAGGCGCCATGACGACCGAAACGAACCCCATAGGCACCATCCGGTCACCAAAATTTCCGTCCGATCATCTAGGCCGAGCCGACGCATCCATTGAGAACACCCCCATCGCCGTTGGTCAGGGATGAGGGTGTTTTTCGGATGCTTTGTCCTTTGGCCGGATGACGATATGACGGCGTGGTTCTGTTCCATCTGACGTCGTCACAACAGCGTCATCGTGTTGAAGCGTTTGATGAATTTTTTTGCGTTCTTTTGACTGCATCGGCTCCAACACAACTTTGCGTCCCGTGCGTTTTGCTTTTTCCGCCAGACGATACGCGAGTTGTTCCAACGTTTGTTCTCGGCGTTTGCGATAATCTTCCGCATCGAGTTCAATACGTAAGTACTGTTCGGAATGGCGGTTGGCGACAAGATTCGTCAAATATTGCAGGGATTCCAACGTTTGCCCACGCTTGCCAATGACGAGACCGACATTCTCTCCACTCATCTCCAAGCGCGGGTTTTTCCCTTCCCTATTTTTCGAATGAATGTCCAAATCAACGTCCATGCCACGCAATACATCAGCCAGAAATTTTTCGGCTTCCGCCAAGGGATCCGTTTTTACCGTGATCTCTAAAATGGCCGGTTTACTGAATAAGTTCAAGAATCCTTTTTTCGGTGTCTGGATCTCCACGTAATCAACTTGCTCACGACCGACTTGGAGTTCTGTAAGCCCATTGTCCAACGCTTCCTCAACCGTTTTGCCTGTCACCGAAATGGTTTTCAAGATTACTTCGCTCCTCCCGGATTTGTGCGTTTTTCTCTTTTGGCTTGTGCGCCCGGACCTGTGATGAAATAGGTTTGCGCAATCATAAAGAAGTTACCGACAACCCAATACAACGCGAGTGCCGATGGGAAAAAGAAAGCAAATATCCCGATCATGATCGGCATCATATAAAGCAGGATCTGCATCTGCGGATTTGCGTTTACCATCATCATTTTCTGTTGAAAAAATGTTGTTGCAGCAGCAATGATCGGCAAAATAAAATCAGGTTCTCCGAGCTGGAACCATAGGAATTGATGATTAAAAATTTCTTCCGTTCGCATAATCGCGTGAAAAAAGGCGATTAGAATCGGCATCTGTATAAAAAGAGGCAAACAACCCGCCAGTGGATTAACATTATTCTCGCTGAAAAGCTTCATCGTCTCTTCTTGTAATTTCTGCTGGGTCTTTTGATCTTTCGCACTATACTTCTCTCTTAATTTCAACAGCTCCGGCTGTAATTCCTGCATCGCTTTTGTGCTTTTTGTTTGTTTAATCATTAAAGGCAAGATTAGAAATCGTATAAGAATCGTAACAATAATAATGCCAAGCCCGTAGTTTTCACCGGTTGCTTCTGCAATGGTGGTGACCAACCATGAAAGCGGGAAAACAAAAATTGTATCCCATATTCCGTCCGGGTTTTCGGTAATCGGTTCATCAAGATTCATACAACCGGACATGACCGCTGTTAATGCGACCAGCATTGCTGCCAGCCCTATTTTCTTTCGCACCTTCCACATCCTCCTTGATTAGATCCAACATCCACTATTTATTTTTTTTACACTATCAGAATGTATAAATTGTTCGGATGATAGTATAAGAAAAGACTTTGACTTTCGCCAACCTTGGCGAAAAATCAAGTTTTTCTAATCGGCCGGCTCCTGGGGATTGCCCCGCCATAGCCCTGCCCGTTTAAAAACATGAATGAAACTTTTGCTTGCCGCATGGTATTCCATCGACAATAAAGACTTCCTTGCAATAATAATATAATCCTTGTCCGATTGAACAGCATTTTGATGCTCTCTAATCATTTCGCGCATCCATCGCTTCAGGCGGTTTCGTGTAACCGCGTTCCCTACCTTCCGTCCCACCGTTACCCCATATCGAAAATGAACTTGTCCAGGTTTATCAACGGCATAAAGCACGAATTGACGATTCGCGGTCGTTTTCCCGTCCTTAAAAATTTCAGCAAATTCTTCATTACTTTTGATTCGGTAAGCTTTTTTCATCCCTTGCCACCTATATGTGTACTGCTTTTTTTGAAAAACGAAGGTTTTTAAAATCGAGAGGTAAGGAATCACTTCCCACTAGTATAAGTGAAAAAAAGGCCACTATGTTTCAGTGGCCTTATGCAGAAAGGACTTTCCTTCCTTTTTTACGTCTACGCTTGAGTACTTGACGTCCGTTTTTAGTACTCATACGAGCACGGAAACCGTGATCTTTTTTACGCTTACGATTATTCGGTTGGAATGTCGGTTTAGCCATCGTAAGCCACCTCCCTTTTAATCACCCTATTTAGGCATTCTAAAAAAGTATACAGAGCAGAAGATAAAAATGTCAAGGGCATCCGTGAAACGTTCCGGGCTGTGAATAGATTTCGACAGCATTCTTTCGTTTTCGACATTCTTATTTACAAGCTTTCCACATATTAACCGTTGTGTACAGCTAAAGTTGTGATCAGTTTTTAAGATGTGAAAAACTATGGCAGTTCCCGTTGAAGCCCTTCTTTTTTTTTGGTATGATTAACATGTTTGCAGGATAAGTCGTTAATGCAAAGAAAATATGCACAGCTTGTGGATAATTGTGTGGATACTTTTGCACACGTCTGTATAGATTCATCAACACTTTTGTGAGTAATGCGCATAAGTTGTCGAATATAGGATAAACAACCGGATCACGGTTGTGCACATTAGGACATGACAACACGATTGGCTTCCTTCTCTTTCAAATCTTAGATAGGAAGCCTTTCTTGCTCTCTACCTAATTTATCCCGGTGGTAAGCGCCGTTTAAAGGAGGGATCTTCCTACATTGAAAGAATTGGCTGAACTCTGGGCAAAAACGTTAAATACAATAAAGAACAAAGTTAGCAAACCAAGCTATGAAACTTGGTTAAAGTCAACGGAACCGATAAAACTGGAAAATGACACTTTTTTTGTAGCTGCCCCAAATGAATTCGCGAAAGATTGGTTGGAGGATCGATATGCCGAAGTCCTCGCCAATACATTGCAGGACATCACCGGAAATCTTTATACCGTAAAATTCGTACTTCCAACAGATGAATACGATGAAGAAGAGCAAGAAACTGAAGCTCCGGCTCTACCGGCAAAAAAAGAAGAAGCAATGCAAACACCGAAAAAACCGAATAACCATGAAAACATGCCCCGTAAC